>PLXO01000301.1 GCA_003151425.1 Acetobacteraceae bacterium | reverse complement strand
GGCCAAAATGAGAATTGCTGGTTGGGCGTGGCAGGGCGCGGCGATGCCGGCGGCGGCGGCGGCCGGCGCCATTCCGAAAAATCGTGCACCAACCCCATACAACGTGAGGATGGACAGCGCAGTGGGTCGGGCGTGGGGGCCGCGGCCATGCCGGAGGAGGCGGCATCAGGCGCCGTTCCGACAAATCGCGCATCGATCCCATGCAACGTGAGAACCGCGCGCCCGCACGGGGAGCGCGCGTCTTGCTAGGCGCCCATTACCGCCTCATAGACGTCCAGCGTGGCCTCCTGCATCGCGCGCACGGTGTAGCTGCGCAGCACCGAGGTGCGGGCGGCGGCGCCCAGGGCCCCACGTTCGTCCGGCGACAGCGCCAACATGCGCGCGATCGCCTCGGCCAGGGCGGCCGCGTCACCGGGGGGCACGCGCAGACCGGTGACCTCGTGCTCCACCGTCTCGACCGGCCCGCCAAGGTCGGCGGCGATTACCGGGCGGGCCATCGCCTGCGCCTCGATCACCACGCGGCCGAACGCCTCGGCCTGGGTGGAGGCGTGCACCACCACGTCGGACAGCATCAGCGCCGCCGGCATGTCGTCGCAGTCGCCGACCAGGCGCAGGCGATCGGCGACCCCCAGCGCCTGCGCCTGGCGCACCAGCGCGGCGGTGTAGCGGTGGCGCCCCTGGTCGGAGCCGACCAGCACGGCGATGACGTCGCGGCGCGGCAGGCGGGCCAGCGCCTCGATCAGCACGGCGTGGCCCTTCCAGGCGGTCAGCCGGCCCGGCAGCACGACGGTGGTCACGCCGTCGGGCAGGCGCCAGGCGCTGGACAGGCGGGCCAGCCGATCGACCGCGACCGCATCGGGGTCGAAGCGCACCGGGTCGACGCCGCGCGGGATCACCCGGATGCGCTCGGGCGGCACGCCATGCTGCGCCATGACCAGCTCGGCGATGAAGTGGCTGGCGGCGATGACGATCTCGCCCCGCGCCATCACCGCGTTGTAGCGGCGCTTGAACGGGAAGTTTTCGGCGTAGGTGCCGTGGTAGGTGGTGACGAAATGCGCCCCGGTGCGGCGGCAGGCGAGCCAGGCGGACCAGGCGGGGGCGCGCGAGCGGGCGTGTACGATGGCGACGCGTTCGTGGCGGATCAGCGCCTCGAGCCGCGCCGCGTTGCGCCAGATGTTGAGCGGATCGCGGGTGTCGAGCGGCAGGGTGATATGGCGGCCGCCGGCGTGCGCCACCTGGCCGACCATGCGCCCGCCGGCGGAGGCGACCAGGGCCACGCCGTCCGCCTGGGCGACCGCCTGGGTGATCTCGATGGTGCCGCGCTCGACGCCGCCAGTTTCCAGGGAGGGCAGCACCTGAAGCACGACGGGCGGGTGGGACCCGGCCATGCGGGACGCCGCCATGCGGGACGCGGTCACGGGGGACTCGGGCAGGTGAGAATCGGGATGCTGCGCGGCGCACATGCCGGCGAGGTATGTCCGGTTGCCGGCGCCGCGCCAACCGTGCCAAGCACTGGTGTGCCAAGCATTGGTGCGCCAAGCCCCGGTGGTTCAAGCGCGGGTGCTTCAAGCACGGGTGCGCCAGGCATGGGGGCCACCAGAAGGATCTGCGCGGATGTGCACCACCGGAGAGACCAGCGGCCGGCTGGACCGCAGCGACGGCACGCAGTTGGCGTGGCTCCGCACCGCGGGGCGGGCGCCGGCGGTGGTGTTCCTGCCGGGCTATCGCAGCGACATGGCAGGCGAGAAGGCAACGATGCTGGCGGCGTTCTGCGCAGCGCGCGGACAGGCGATGCTGCGGTTCGATTATTCCGGCCACGGTGCGAGCGATGGTACGTTCGAAGACGGAACGATCGGCATCTGGGCGGCGGACGCGCTGACGGCGATCGATGCGCTGAGCGAAGGACCGTTGGTGCTGGTCGGCTCGTCGATGGGCGGCTGGATCGCGTTGCTGACCGCCCTGGCCCGTCCGGCCCGCGTTGCCGGCCTGGTCGGCATCGCCGCGGCGCCGGACTTCACCGAGACGCTGATGTGGGCGGCGATGGCGCCGGCGGAACGTGCGGTGCTGCTGCGCGATGGGGTGCTGCGCGTGCCAAGCCAGTATGGCCCGCCCTACGCCATCACCCGTGCGCTGATCGAGGACGGTCGCAGCCATCTTTTGCTGGGCGCGCCGCTCGCGATCGACTGCCCGACCCGGCTGCTGCATGGCCAGCGCGATCCGGACGTGCCGTGGGAAACGGCGTTGCGCATTGCCGAGCGCGTGAGCAGCGAGGATGTGCGGATCACCCTGGTCAAGGACGGCGACCACCGGCTGTCACGGCCGCAGGATCTGGCTTTGCTGCGCGAGATCTTGGCCGGGCTGCTCGATCAGTTGGGCGTGCTGCTCGATTAGCGAGTGTCGTGGTCCTGACGGTTCGTACCCCCGGCCACGCTGTCATTGCGAGCGAAGCGAAGCAATCCCCGACGTGCAGCGGTGCGATACCTCCGGGAGATTGCTTCGCTTCGCTCGCAATGACAGCGACAAACTAGGGTAACCGACGCTAGAGCCACAGCACTAGAGTGCGGTTGTGCTGCTCGATCCGGAGGAGCCGCGCGCCTCGATCAGCCGACGCTCCTCGACAAGAATGGCGCGCAGGCCCTCGCGGAAGGTCGGATGGTGCCAGGCGATGCCCAGCGCCGCGCACGTGGCGCGCGAGGAAACCTTGCGGTTCTCCGCCCAGAAGCTGCGCGCCATGGGGCTCATGGTGGTCAGTGCGATTTCGTATTGGATCGCCGACGGGGGCGGCATGTTGAGCAGGCGCGCGGCCTCCTCGATCACCGCGGCGCTTTCGGCGGGTTCGTCATCCACCAGGTGCAGGACGCGGACACAAGCGGCGCGCGGCTGGCGCATGGCGGCGAGCACCGCTTGCACGATGTCGTCGCGATGGCTGCGGCTGAATGCGTGGCCGGGCTTAATGATGCGGCGGGCTCGGCCGGCGCGCAGCTCGTCGAACGCCGAGCGGCCGGGGCCGTAGATGCCGCCCAGGCGGAACAGATCCACCGCGCAACGATCGGCCAGGCGCGCCCAGGCCGCCTCCGTCGCGACGCGTTGCGCGGCCCGGGCCGAGCGGGGCGCCGGTGTCGTTGCCTCATCGACCCAGTCGCCGCCGCGATCACCGTAGACGCCGGTGGTCGAGAGGTAGCCGGCCCAACGCAGCGCCGGCGCCTGGGTCAGATCGGTGGCATAACGTGACAGCACCGGATCGTCATGTTCGTCCGGCGGAACGGTGCTCAACACATGGGTCGCGAGGGACAGCGCCGCACGGGTGTCCGCCGCGTCGGTCTGGCGGCCGATGGCGGTCACGTGGAACCCAGCAGACGCCGCGGCCCCCGCCAGCGCCGCGCCGGAATAGCCGGGTCCGAACACCACGACGCGTGCCCGCGGGCGGTCGGGCTGCCTCCGATCTGGCTGTGGGCGATCGGGCTGCGGGCGATCGGGCCGTGCGCGATCGGGCGTCGCGCAATCAGGCTGTGCGCCATCGGGCTGCGTGCGATTGGACATGCGATTGGATTTGCCTGAAACCGGGCGGCCGCACTAGACTCGCCGGCATGTTCGCCCGTACCGCGACGCTCATGCTGCTCGCTGTCCTGGCCAACGGCCCGATCGGCGCCGCGCAACCTGTCGCCAACACGCAGCCCGCAACCGGGCTACCACCGGGCCCCGATACGCAACCGGTGCTCGGCACGCCGCCGACGATCGGCACGCAACCGGGCGCCAACGCCGCGCTACCGGTTCCCCCGGTGCCGCCGCGGATCGCCGACGGGCACGACTACGACAGTTGTCTCGCCATGCTGTACGATGATCCGCAAGGCGCCCTCACCTTCGCCGATACCTGGGCAGGCAGCGGCGGCGGCGACGGCGCGGCGCACTGCCGGGCGCTGGCGCAGATCGAGCTCGGCAACGTCGAGACCGGCGCCGAGATGCTGGAGCGGCTCGCAGACACCGCCAAGGCGCCCGATCTCGCGCGCGCCTCGGTGTACGGCCAAGCGGTGCAGGCCTGGATGATGGCCAACAAACCCGCCCGCGCATTCGACGCCGCGACACTGGCGATGGCGTTGTCGCCGAACGATGCCGACCTGATGATCGATCGCGCAGAAGCCGAAGGCAGCATGGAACACTATCACGAAGCGATCGACGACCTTGATCACGCGCTGGCGATCGATCCGCGCCGCGCCGAGGCCTTCGTGCTGCGCGCCTCCGCCTGGCGGCAGCTCAACAATCTCGAGGTCGCCGCGAGCGACGTCGCGCGCGCGCTGGCGATCAACCCGGACAGCGCGGAGGCGCTGCTCGAGCGGGGCATCCTGCGGCAACGCACCGGCAACCAGGCGGGCGCCCGCGAGGACTGGCAGCGCGCGATCAGCCTGGATCCCAACAGCACGACGGCGGATCTGGCGGAGCAGGACCTGGCGTTGTTGGAAGCCGGGCCTGGTCAGTGATCAGTGGTCAGCAGGACGTGGCGCTCGATTGTTTCCTCCTGACCACTGATCACTGGACATCAGAAATCGAGATCCGCGTAGTGCTCCGGCGGAGTCATGCCGGGCATGCGGTCGGTCAGCAGGCCGCGAAAACTCGGGCGCGACTTGACCTGCGCGTACCAGTCATGCGCCGGCTGCGACAGGCTCCAGTCCACGTCGCCGATGAAGTCCAGCGCCGACAGATGTGCCGCGGCGGTGAAGTCGGCCAGGGAGATCGTTCCGCCGGCAAGCCATTTGCGCGTCTCGGCCAGCCAGCCGAGATATTGCAGGTGATGGCGCAGACCGACGTAGCCCATGCGCAGCGCCGCGGCGTCCGGGTTGCCGCGCCCGGCCAGCCGCTTCATTAGCTTCTCGCCCAGCAGGTTGCGCGATACTTCCTGCGCGAACTTGCCGTCGAACCAGGCGACCAGGCGACGCACCTCGACGCGCTCGGCAAGGGTGCGGCCGAGCAGCGGCGTGTCGGGATAGGCTTCCTCGAGGTACTCGCAGATCACATTGGAATCGGCGATGACCAGGCCGTTGTCCTCGATCAGCGTCGGCACGGTGCCGGCGGGGTTGAGCTCCAGGTACTCCACCCGCCGCTCCCATACCTTTTCCGCGCGCAGCTCGACCGGCAGGTGCTTCTCGGCCAGGACCAGCCGGACCTTGCGCGAGTAGGGCGACAGCGGCAGGTGATACAAGTATCGCATTGCCGAGCGTTATCGCACCCAACGCCACCGGCGCCAATCTGGTGCTAGTACACCTCTCCCGCCCTTCGCGACCCAAGCCCGCGAAGAGCGGGCGAGGTGTACGGCCATCAGGCGCGGCGCGCCTCCACCGCATCTGTCGGCGTCAGGTCCAGCGGCACCGGCAGGTGGCGCACGAATTCCTTGGGCACCACCTGCCAGAAACGCGGCAGCACGCGGTCCCAGTCGTTCAGCAGCCGCGCCGCGTGATCGCTGGTGGTCTCGGCGACGTGACGGGCCACCAGATCGCGCAGCACCTCCGCCCAGTGCGGATGCGCGACGCGCTGCCACAGCACGGTGTCGGGGTTGATCCGCACGGTGAACTGATGCTCGGGGTCGTAGACGAAGGCCATGCCGCCAGTGAAACCGGCACCGAAATTATCGCCCACCGGTCCCAGGATCACCACAGTACCGCCGGTCATGTACTCGCAGCCGTTGGAGCCGCAGCCCTCGATCACCGCGTTCGCACCGGAGTTGCGCACGGCAAAGCGCTCGCCCGCCTGGCCCGCGGCGAACAGCGCGCCGGCGGTGGCGCCATACAGCACGGTGTTGCCGATGATGGTGTTCTCGTTGCTGCGCAGCGGCGAGGACGGCGACGGGCGCACCACGATGGTGGCACCCGACAGCCCCTTGCCGACGTAGTCGTTGGCATCGCCCAGCACGTCCAGCTTGACGCCCTGCACCGCGAAGGCGCCCAGCGACTGACCGGCCGAGCCGCGCAGCCGCACCGTCAGATGGCCCGGCTGCAGGCCAAACATGCCGAAGCGGCGCGTGATCTTGGACGAGATCTTGGTGCCGATGGCGCGGTGCGTGTTGCGGATGGTATACTGCAACTGCATCTTCTCGCCGTGCTCGAACAGCGGGTTCGCATCGGCGATCATCTGCGCGTCCAGCGTCTCCGGCACCTCGTTGCGGCCCTGGATCGTGCAGTAGCGCGCATGCGGACCCGGATCGGCCTGCACCAGCAACGGATTAAGGTCCAGGTCGTCCAGCATATCGGACCCGCGGCTGACCTGGTGCAGCAGGTCAGTGCGGCCGATCACGTCCTCCAGCTTGCGGAAGCCGAGCTCGGCCAGAATGTCGCGCACATCCTCGGCGATGAAGGAAAACAGGTTGATCACCTTCTCCGGCGTGCCGTCGAATTTCGCGCGCAGTTTTTCATCCTGCGAGCAGACGCCGACCGGGCAGGTGTTGGAGTGGCACTGCCGCACCATGAGGCAGCCCATGGCGACCAGGCTGGCGGTGCCGATGCCAAACTCCTCGGCGCCCAGCATGGCGGCGATCACCACGTCGCGCCCGGTCTTGATGCCGCCGTCGGTGCGCAGCCGGACGCGGTGGCGCAGCCGGTTCAGCATCAGCACCTGATGCGTCTCCGACAGCCCCATCTCCCACGGCAGGCCGGCGTATTTGATCGAGCTCTGCGGCGACGCGCCGGTGCCGCCGGAATGACCCGATATCAGAATGGCATCGGCCTTCGCCTTCGCCACGCCGGCGGCGATCGTGCCGATGCCGGAACGCGACACCAGCTTTACGCAGACGGCGGCTTCGGGATTGATCTGCTTCAGATCGTAGATGAGCTGCGCCAGGTCCTCGATCGAGTAGATGTCGTGATGCGGTGGGGGAGAAATCAGCATCACCCCGGGGGTGGCATGCCGCAGCCGGCCGATCATCGCCGAGACTTTTATCCCCGGAAGCTGACCCCCCTCCCCCGGCTTGGCGCCCTGCGCGATCTTGATCTCGATCTCGCGGCAGTTGTTCAGGTATTCGGCGGTAACACCGAAGCGGCCCGAGGCGATCTGCTTGATCGCCGACGACGCATTGTCGCCGTTGGGGCGCGGCTTGTAGCGCGCCGGATCCTCGCCGCCCTCGCCGCTGTCGGAGCGCGCGCCGATGCGGTTCATCGCGATCGACAGCGTCTCGTGCGCCTCGGGCGACAGCGCGCCGAGCGAGATGCCGGGTGCCACCAGCCGGCGGCGGATCTCGGTGATGCTGTCGACCTCGTCGACCGGGATGGGCTTGCGCAGGTCGTAGCGGAAATCCAGCAGGTCACGCAGCGCGACCGGCGGCAGTTTTCGAACTGCCTCGGTGTAGCGGCGATAGATCTGGTAGCTGTCGCTGGCGACGGCACTTTGCAGCGTGTGAATCAGCATAGGGTCGAAGGCGTGCGCCTCGCCGCCCTGCCGGCGCAGCTTGTACGACCCGCCGATCGGCAGTGTAACGACGTCCTCATCCCAGGCGCGGGCATGCAGTCCCAGCACCTTGCGCGCGATGCCGGCGTGGCCGAGGCCGGAGATGCGCGACTGCATGCCGGGGAAGAATTCCGCCACCAGGGCGCGCGACAGGCCGATCGCCTCGAAATTGCAGCCGCCGCGATAGGAGGAGATCACGCTGATCCCCATCTTCGACATGATCTTCAGCAGGCCCTTGTCGACTGCCTTCTTGTAGCGCTGCACACACTCTTTCAGCGTCATGTCGCCGAACAGGCCGCGGCGGTGGCGGTCGGCGATGGAGTCCTGCGCCAGGTAGGCGTTCACCGTGGTCGCGCCGACGCCGATCAGAACGGCGAAGTAATGCACGTCCAGGCACTCGGCACAGCGCACGTTCAGACTGGTAAAAGTGCGCAACGACTGGCGCACCAGGTGGGTGTGCACGCCGCCGGTCGCCAGGATCATCGGGATCGGCGCGCGCTCCGGGCCGAACTGCTCGTCGGTCAGGATCACGTGGGTGCAGCCGGCGCGCACGCCTTCCTCGGCCTCGTAGCGGATGCGTTCGAGCGCAGCGCGCAGCCCGGCCTCGCCGTCGGCGACCGGGAAGCTGCAATCGACGATGCAGGCGGAGGCGCCCATGAACTCGCGCATCGCCTGGAACTCGGCGGTGGACAGCACCGGGCTGTCGAGCTGCAGCAAGTCGCACTGGCTGGAGTCCTCGTCCAGCACATTGCCGAGGTTGCCGAGCCGGGTCCGCAACGTCATCACGCGGGTTTCGCGCAGGCTGTCGATCGGCGGGTTGGTGACCTGGCTGAACGTTTGTCTGAAGAAATGATGCAGCCCGCGGTAGCAGTCCGACAGCACGGCGATCGGCGCGTCGTCGCCCATCGAGCCGGTGGCCTCCTGCGCGTCCGCCACCATCGGATGCAGCAGAAGCTCCTGCTCTTCCATCGTGAAGCCGACGGCGACCTGGCGGCGACGCAGCATCTCGGTGTCGTTGGCGATCGGCTCCACTGCGTCGGTCTTGACGATGTGGTCGATCACCTTGATGTGCGTGGCCCAGTCGCCGAACGGCTGGCGCGCGGCGAGCAGATCCTTCAGCGCCTCGTCGCGGTAGAACGTCGCGGTCTGCAGGTCGAGGCCGATGGTCTGCCCAGGGCCGACGCGGCCTTTCTCGATGATGTCGGCCTGATCGAACTGCACCATGCCGGTTTCGGAACCAACCACCAGCAGGTCCGAGCTGGTGATGCTATAGCGCAGCGGGCGCAGGCCGTTGCGATCGAGGCCGGCGATCACCCAGCGCCCGTCGGTCGCGGCGATCGCCGCCGGGCCGTCCCACGGTTCCATCACGGCGTTGCAGTAGTGGAACATGTCGCGATGCGGCTTCGGCATCGTCGCGTCCTGGCCGACGCTGGCCGGGATCATCAGCGCCTTGGCCATCGGTGCATCGCGCCCGGCGCGCACCAGCAGTTCGAAGACGTTGTCCAGCGTCGCGGTGTCGGACCCGCCAGCCTGCACCACCGGCTTGATGTCCTCGATCCAGCGGCCGAGCAGGTCGTCGGCCAGCCGCGTCTCGTGGCTGCGCATCCAGTTGACGTTGCCGGAGAGCGTGTTGATCTCGCCGTTGTGCGCCAGCATGCGGAACGGTTGCGCCAGGCGCCAGGTGGGGAAGGTGTTGGTCGAGTAGCGCTGGTGGTAGATGGCGAAGCGGCTGGTGAAGCGCGGGTCGAGCAGATCGGGATAGAAGTCGGCCAGGTTCTCGGCCAGGAACATGCCCTTGTAGATGATCGAGCGGGCGGACAGCGAGCACAAATAGAGTTCGGGGATTTGTGCAGCGATCGCCTGCTTTTCGATCCGGCGGCGGATTATATAGAGATCGCGCTCGAAGTCGGCCTCGGGCGCCGACGTGGCATTCCAGAGCATGATCTGTTCGATTTCGGGTCGCGTGGCGTTGGCTTTCTCGCCGATGCAGGCGACCTCGATGGGGACCTGACGCCAGCCGTAGATGCGGTGGCCGAAGTTCAGGATCTCGGTCTCGACGATCTGCCGGCAGCGCTCCTGCGCGTTCAGATCGGTCTTCGGCAGGAAGATCATGCCGACGGCGATCGGGCCGGGCATGACGGCACAGCCGCTGCGTTCGACCGCCGCGGCGAAGAAGTCCTGCGGGATCTCGAGGTGGATCCCGGCGCCGTCGCCGGTCTTGCCGTCGGCGTCGACGGCGCCGCGGTGCCAGACGGCTTTCAGCGCGGCGATGGCGGATTCGACCACGTCGCGGCGGCGCTTGCCGTCGAGCGCGCCGATGAAGCCGACGCCGCAGGAGTCGTGTTCCTGGGCGGGGTTGTAGGTGTGGTGGAGGGCTGCGGTGTTGGCGGCCCAGGCGGCGAGGAATTGGGTGGCGGATTCGGTTGGCTCGGTCATGGATGGATTCCGGGCGGGGGCGTTACGCGCGACGGGCGCGAAAGAGCGGCGGGGCGATGGGCGGGTGCGTGTGAGCGTGACACTCCCTCCCCCCTTGAGGGGGAGGGTCGGGGAGAGGGGTTAGATCCACGGCGGCTGCGTGTGGTGTCCCACCCCTCTCCCCGGCCCTCCCCCTCAAGGGGGGAGGGAGAAGTGGGGTGGTCGCTCATTCCGCGGCCACCGCGAGCGTCACCTGCCGCTCCAGATGCTGGTGGATCTGCTCGGCGGCGTCGCGGCCGTCGCGGATCGCCCAGACGACCAGGCTGGCGCCGCGCACGATGTCGCCGGCGGCGAAGACCCCGGGCAGGGTCGTCTCGAAGGTGCGTTGGTTCACCTTCACCGTACCCCAGCGCGTCATCTCCAGCGCCGGTTCGCCAAACATCCCGGGCAGATCCTCGGGGTCGAAGCCGAGCGCCTTGATCGCCAGATCCGCCGGCAGCGCGAAATGGCTGCCCTCGATCGGCTCCACCGCATCTCGTCCGCTCGGATCGGGCAGGCCCAGATGCATGCGCACCGCGCGCACGCCGTCGACCGTGCCGTCGCCCAGGAATGCCTCGGGCGCGGCGAGCCAGACGAACTCGACGCCCTCTTCCTCGGCGTTCTTCACCTCGCGCATCGAGCCGGGCATGTTCGCCCGATCACGCCGGTACAGGCACTTCACCGAGGCCGCCCCCTGGCGGACCGCCGTGCGCACGCAGTCCATCGCCGTGTCGCCGCCGCCGATCACCACGACGTGCTTGCCGCGCGCATCCAGCAGACCGGAGTCGAAGTCGGGGACCCGGTCGCCCAGACCCATCCGGTTCGAGGCGAACAGATAGTCCAGCGCCGGCACGATCCCCGCCAACCCCGCGCCCGGTCCGCCGATGTCGCGCGCGCGGTAGACGCCGCTCGCGATCAGCACGGCGTCGTGCCTGGCGCGCAGGGCGGCGAAGCTGATCCCCTGCCCCACCGCGCAGCCGAGCTCGAAGCGAATGCCCGCCTCCTCCAGCAACTTCCAACGGCGCAGGACAATGGGTTTTTCCAGCTTGAAATTCGGGATGCCGTAGATCAGCAGCCCACCGACCCGGTCGTGTCGGTCATAGACGGTGACCTGATAGCCGCGCCGGCGAAGCTGCTCGGCCGCGGCCAGGCCCCCCGGTCCGGCGCCGATGATGCCCACCGAGGCCGACCGCTCGCGCACCGGGCGCGCCGGCTTCACCCAGCCGCGCGCGAACGCGGTGTCGGTGATGAATCGCTCGACCGCGCCGATGGTGACCGCATCAAAACCCTTCTCGATGACGCAGTTGCCCTCGCACAGCCGGTCCTGTGGGCAGATCCGGCCGCAGATTTCGGGAAAGTTGTTGGTTGCGGAAGAGATCTCGTACGCCTCCTGCAGCCGACCCTCGGCGGTCAGTTTCAGCCAGTCGGGGATGTTGTTGCCCAGCGGGCAGTGCACCGCGCAGAACGGCACGCCGCATTGCGAGCAGCGGCTGGCCTGCGCCGCCGCCCCGGTGGCCGCGAAGTCGCGGTAGATTTCGTCGAAGTCATCCGTGCGTTCGGCGGCGGCCCGGCGCTCCGGCAACTGCTGCCGAAGGCGGACGAACTGCAACATACGTTCGGGCACGCTCACCCCCGATCCGGCCGTGCCGGCTTGAGGGTCTGTTATACCCGGCGCGGGGGCGTGCAATCGAGTCCTTTTGCGCCTGCTAAGTCAGTATATATGTCCTAATATCTGATTGATCACGCCTTCGTGATTTTATACCCAGCGTCACGCTACGACTATACGACCGATTCGGTCCCATCAGGCGGTCGCCCACTTGGCCGGTTGCCCGCCCTTGCGGAACCGCCGCAGATACGCCGGCACCACCAGCTCCATCGGCGTCGGCACGATGCCCAGGTCCGCCAGTCCCGGCGCGCCGGCCGCCACCACGTTGTCCCGCTGCAGCATCAGAAGCTGGTCGCGCGTCAGCAGCTTGCCCGGCAGGTGCTCCAGCACCGCGGCCTGCAACCGCGCCAGCCAAACCGGCACGTTGACCAGCCACCGGTCGGCCCGCCCGGTCTGTGCCAGCACATAGACCAGCAGCTCGCGCATGCTGAGCACCCGCGGTCCGCCCAGCTCGAACGTGGCGCCGGGCGCATTGGCGCGCAGTCCGGCCATGACCGCATCCGCCACGTCGCCCGCGTAGACCGGCTGGAACCGCGTGGCGCCGGCGATGACCGGCATGAACCACGAAAGCTGCGCGATGAGAGCGAAGCGGTTCAACAGCGCGTCTCCCGGACCGAACACCAGCGACGGCCGCAGGATCGTCGCCGCCGGGAACGCCGCCCGCACCGCCTGCTCGCCGGCCGCCTTGCTGGCTGCATACCGGCTCGGACTCGCGGCATCGGCGCCCAGCGCGGAGACCTGCACCAGCCGCGCCGCGCCGGCAGCCGCCGCCAGCTGCGCCACGCGCCCGGCGCCCTCGGCGTGGATCCGTTGGAAATCCCCTGGCCGCCGCTCCGCCAGGATGCCAACGAGATTGACCACCAGATCGGCACCATCGACCGCGCGGTGCACCGCGCCCTCGTGCTGGATCGGTGCATAGAGCGGCACGACCTGCCCGACATCACCCATCGGCTTGAGGAACAGCGCCGCCTCCGGGTCGCGCACCGCGACGCGCACGATATGCCCCTGCGCCGCCAGTCGCTTGACGACAGAGCGGCCGATGAACCCCGAGCCACCGAACACCGTTGCCACGCTACGCGTTGCCATCGCCCTTCATCTCCTCAACACGCCGGCACCTTGATAGGCGGGACGCCACCGTCCCTCAAGCGTGACGGCCAATGCCGGCGGTGACCTGCAGGAGAAGCGCTTGCCGGAATCGCTTTGCACGGGGGATAGCTTGCCCAGGGGTCGCTTGCCGGGGGGTCGCTTGCCGGGGGGTCGCTTGCCGGGGGGTCGCTCTAACGACGGAAGGATCTGATTCGCCGCCAGCATCCGGACGGCGATATCCGCAAAGGCTCCGCGATTGTTATGAGCGTCGCGATTGTTATAAGCGTATGGAAGCGTTAAGTCTGTCAGCCGGGAATCAAAGTGGCGTTGATCCAGGTCAAGCCGGTCAGTTGGACGGGCCGATAGGGTGGGTCAAAGAGCCATCAACGCCAGCACGGCGAACCGGTTGGTCGAGGCGAAGGAGAGCGACGTGTCGACAGCGCTTCTTGGGCACCGTGGGAGTGTCTTTTCGGTCGTCCCCTCGGCGCCGCCAATCATCCTGGAGCGGCGAAAACTGCCAGAGCCTTGCGCGCAATGCGGCGCGCGCAGCTACAGCGTCTGCGGGGCGATCGCGGA
This sequence comes from Acetobacteraceae bacterium, assembly GCA_003151425.1. GTDB lineage: Bacteria > Pseudomonadota > Alphaproteobacteria > Acetobacterales > Acetobacteraceae > Palsa-883. The sequence goes on along the minus strand of PLXO01000301.1, from coordinate 7,057 downwards.
CAACGACCTTGGCCCGCTCGCCGCCCTGGCGGTGGTCACCGAGGTGGATGGCGGACGCACCTTCGTCGAGGAGGGCGACTCGGCCGAGAGCTTCTTCAACATCACCTCGGGCATCGCCAAGCTGTACAAGCTGCTGCCGGACGGGCGGCGGCAGATCACCGGGTTCGCCGGGCCGGGGCACTTCCTCGGGCTCGCGGTGTCCTCCGTCTATACGTTCAGCGCCGAGGCGATCGGCCCGGTCCGCTTCTGCCGATTTTCGCGCCCCAAGCTGCGCAAGCTGCTGATCGAGTTCCCCAAGCTGGAGCGGCGGCTGCTCGAGGTGACGGCTAACGAACTGATGGCGGCGCAGGAGCAGATGCTGCTGCTCGGGCGCAAGACCGCGCGGGAGCGGCTGGCGAGCTTCCTGATGATGCAGGCCGAGCTGATGCAGACGGGTCTGACGCAGATGGGGCACGGCGCGTCCTGCGCCGGGCGGGGTGCGCGGATCACGCTGGCGATGACGCGCGGCGACATCGCGGATTATCTCGGGCTGACGATCGAGACGGTCAGCCGCACGCTGAGCCGGTTGCGGGCGGAGGGCATGATCAGCATCCCGACGACCAACGATGTGGTGATCCTGAATTGCCGCGCGCTGGAGAATCTTGCCGGCGGGCTGAGCTGAACTACCCTTCCGGCAGCGGGATGAACTCGATCTCGCCTGGCACCTCTTTGAACCGGCCGGATCTCCAGTCCGCCTTCGCCGCCTCGATGCGATCGAGACGCGAGGAGACGAAATTCCACCAGATGTAGCGCGGTCCTTCCAGCGCGGCACCGCCCAGGAACATCAACCTGGCGTTGCGCGTCGCGGTCACGGTGATGCGGTCGCCGGGGCGGAAGATCAGCAGGCGCGGCCCCGCGAAGGTTTCGCTGGCAACCCGGATCTCGCCATCGACCAGGTAGATCGCGCGCTCCTCCTGATCGGGATCGAACGGTGCGCTGGCGCCGGCGTCGAGCCTGACCTCGGCATACAGCCAGTCCGACAGCGTATCGACCGGGGAGATCTGGCCGAACGCCGATCCGGCGATCACCCGTGCCCATAGGCCGCGATCCGCGACGGTCGGCAGGTCGGCGGCGGGAAAATGCTGGAATGACGGCGCGGTCTCCTCATGCGCGGCCGGCAGCGCGACCCAGCTCTGGATGCCTGATGTGCCGATGCCGCTGATGCGGGCGTCCGGCGGGGTGCGCTCGGAATGCGCGATGCCGCCGCCGGCGGTCATCAGGTTCATCGCGCCGGGGGTGATCTCCCGCTCGTTGCCCTCGCTGTCGCGATGCATGATGCGGCCGTCGAACAGGTAGGTGACCGTCGCCAGGCCGATATGCGGGTGCGGGCGCACATCCATCCCCTGCCCGGCGACGAACTGCACCGGCCCCATCTGGTCGAAGAAGATGAACGGCCCGACCATCTGGCGCTTCGCCTGCGGCAGCGCGCGGCGCACCGCGAAGCCGCCAAGGTCGCGCACCCGCGGCACGACGACGAGTTCCAACGCGTCGCAGGATTGCGCGTCACCGAATTCCGGGTCGGTTGCAGGCATCCAGCTCATGTCGCATCTCCTTGGATCGTCGCGCCGTGCCGTCGGGGGCGCCGCGCGACGCGGTCCGTGGACCGGTTCAGCCGCAGGCGTTGCCGCGCAGGGTGACGCTGCGCACGGTGCCTTGCACGACCTGGAAGGTGGTCTCGCACCAGCGCTCGATCGGCTGCGGCGGCATGGCGCCGGCACGCCAGATGCCGACACCCGGGGTTCCCGGAATGATATCGACGCGGCGCTCGTCATAGGCAAGGAATTTCACCCCGTCGGCGTCATAGCTGCGCGTCGGCACACCCATTGTCAGCAGCAGCATCTGTTCCGGCTGGCCGACCAGGGGGTTGAGCGCTGCCATGCGTGCGGCCTGATCGTCGGCGCAGGCCGTCGGCAGGGCAAAGCAGGCCAGCAGCGCGACGTGTCGTAGCGACAGCCCTGGTCGTAGCGACGGCCCTGGCGTCACAGCCATAACACCTGGTCGATCCGTTCCGCTCCCGCCGCGATCATCGCCAGCCGGTCGAACCCCAGCGCGATCCCGGCGGACGGCGGCATGCCATGCGCGAGTGCCGCAAGGAAGTCCTCATCCAGCGGCCAATCCTGGTCGGCTTCTCCATCCAGCTCTCCATCCCAATGCATATCCAAATCCCCGTCCAGACCGCCATCCACCCGCCCATTCACCCCCCCTTGGGCAATGGCGCGCCGTCGGGCACGGTCGGCCATGAAGCGGGCGCGCTGCTCCGCGGCGTCGGTGAGCTCGACGAAGGCGTTGGCGAGCTCGATGCCGCAGACGAACAGCTCGAAGCGCTCGGCGACGCGGGGATCGGCCGGGTCGCGTCGCGCGAGCGCCGCCTGCGCCGCCGGCCAGTGCGTCAGGAACGTCGGGCGGGCGCGGCCGATGCGCGGCTCGATGCGCTCCAGCAGCAGGCGGAAGAACAGGTCCTCCCAGGTCTCGTTCTCGCGCAGTCGCGCACCAGCGGCAGCGGCGAGCGCCGGCGCGTCCTCGGCAGTGGCGAGCAGGTCGGCGCCGACATGGCGCGCGAACGCCTCGGCCAGGGTGAGGCGCTCGACGTGACCGAGATCGGTGGTGACGCCGCGGCAGGTGACGACCGGGGCAAGCACGGCGCGCAGCAGGACGGCTGTCTCGGCGATCAGGCCGTCCATCGTGGCGCCGGGGCGATACCACTCCAGCATGGTGAATTCGGCCGCATGCAGGTCGCTGCCCTCGCCGTTCCGCCAAACCCGGGAGAACTGGAAGATCGGCCCGGCGCCGCCGACCAGCAGCTTCTTCATGGCGAATTCCGGGCTGGTGTGCAGCCAGAGTTTTTCGGTGGTGCCGTCCGGGCGCTCGCGTCGCGTGGCGAAGGCGCGCAGGTGCACCTCCTCGCCGGGAGTGGGCACGGCATAGCTTGTTTCCACCTCGGTGTAGCCGCGCGCGGTGAAGAAGGCGCGTGTGGCCTGGGTCAGCAGGGCACGGCGGCGCAGGAAGGGCAGCCGGGCGGCGAGGCTTTCAGGGTGCCAGATGGGGTGCGGCATACCAGCGATGCTAGCCCGGGGCGCTCGCACTGTCGCGGGCAGCGGCCGAACGGAAGTGGGTCGGTTTGAATGTCGCCTACGGCGGTAATCAGTCAGTCTGGAATTCGGCCGAACGGTTGTCTTGCTCGCGTCCAAAACGCATAGATACGGGCGATCTGGTCTATGGCGATTGAGTCGCCGAGCGGTCCTGTGCCAATGCCGTAAACATCGCAGCCGTCATCGATAAGATGGCACGCTGCTTCGATGGCCTGCTCGGGGGTTGGATGCCTCACGATGTGATCCACCGTATCTTTCCGATATTGAACGTACCATTCCATGACAGCACCAGCCTCAGACGGGTTCAGGCAGTTGCGCCCACCATCCGCTGCCCAACCCGAAGCAGCGACCGCATGACCGCATTCACCGGTCCGTGCCGCGAAGCGTGCTATCCTGCCGGTTCGATGACGTGACCCCAAGTAGGTACTTCTACTCAATGTGCTGGGAGTTGCCTGTCCCGTGGCGAGCGCCATCTAGAGCGTATGAATGCGCTATCAAATTGGCCCCGCAATCGGCTTTTACTCGCCCTGCCATCGTCCAACCTCAAGCAGCTTATGCCGGAGCTCGAACACATTCACTGCCAACGCGAGCAGGTCCTGATGGACGCTGATAGTTCGCTCGACCACGTATTCTTCCCCGACAGCGGTGTCATCTCGGCGGTGGCGGTGTATGCCGACGGCAGCATCATTGAGATGGCAACAATCGGCCGGGAGGGTTGCACGGCGGTGCAAGCCGTCTTCGGTGCCAAGAGTTCCTCTGCCCGGTTTCTCGTCCAGATCCCGGGAGACTCGGCAAAGATGTCGTGCGCGGCGTTCACACGGGCCATGGGGTCGATGCCGTCCTTCCGACGTCTCATGTACGCTTACGTCCAAGCCTTTCTCGAGCAGGTCATGGTGTCGGTAGCGTGCAACGGTGCGCACAGCCTCAAGCAACGGCTGGCGCGTTGGCTGCTCATGATGCGTGACCGCGACGACGATGACACACTGCAGATCACGCAGAGCCTGCTCGCCGAAATGCTGGGCGTCCAGAGGCCAAGCATCACGAATGCCGCCGAGGAGTTGGAACGTGCCGGTTTGATTGCGCGCGGCCGACGGCAAGTCACGATACTTGATCGGCAGGGCCTCGTGGCGGCTTCTTGTGAATGTTATCAGTTGGTCCGGGCGCGCGTCGCTTTTCACCTGCCTAAGACATACACGTAAACCGCGAGCCGCCACCAGGTTGGTAATGTATATTACCGACAACACCTCCTCAACGATGGCACAATCAGGACTGGTGGGACGCTGACCCCTGGTTCGTCTCCGCCGCCGAAGCCTGTGGGGTGCAGGTCATCGGCATCGTTCTGGGCGGTGGGGGCGGTGACGGGGCGACCGGATTGCGGACAATCAAGAAGCATGGCGGCACGGCTCGCGTTCTGCATCCAGAGACTGCCCCGATGGCCTTCATGCCGCGCGTGGCCATTGCGGCGGGTCACCCCGATGCCTGTCTGCCGGTCCAAAGGATCGTGCGGTTCGTGGGCTCATTCCGCTCCCGCTACCGGCCTCTTCCGTCTGATTTTCGTCATTGGTTTGCCGCTCAGGAGGTCCCCTGATGCCGACGAACACCGAGCGTGTGATGGCAACCCTGCGACGCTCGCCAGGATTGAATGACGACGAGCTCGCGCGCGAAGCGGGCGTCGATCCTAGAGAGTTGAGGCTGATATGCCGCTACCTCGAACTACTCAATTGGCTACGCCGTACGCCAGGGCCGGACGGCGGGATCGCCAATACCCTGATCGACCCATAGATCCGCTACACTGCCTCGCTCTCGCCATCGCCGCAGGTCGGTCCAGGTAGATCATGGACGTCATTCCGAATCGGCATCATGGTACGGGGAAGTGCAATATTTTCAGCGATAAATATTTGGTGCTGGTTTCTTGAGTTATGCGCATCGGGCGGCTGGTATCAGTCATTCAAACTGACCCACCCACCATCCGAACGCAGCCGTGACGACCTGGATGGGGCGATAGATGGGACGATCTCGGCGGGGCGCCCGTGGCAGGGCGTTCAGGCGGCGTTCGCCGGGGAATCGCCCACCACGCGGTCGCGGCCGGCGTGTTTCGCGTCGTACAGCAGGGCATCGGCACGCACCAGGAGCTGCTCCATGCCATGGTCGCCATCGGACAGCATTGCCAGGCCGATGCTGACGGTCATGTCGATCTGCTGCCCGGCGTGGGTGAGCGTGTGGCTGGCGACATGCGCGCGCAGCCGTTCCGCCACCGCAGCGGCCGCCTCGCGCCCGATGGCCGGCAGTACGATGGCGAATTCCTCGCCACCAAGCCGACCCAGCAGGTCGATGCGCCGGATGCCGGCCCGCAGCTCCGACACAATGTGGCACCACGCCGCATCGCCAGCCGGGTGGCCATAGCGATCGTTGACCGATTTGAAATGATCGATATCGAGCATCAATAGCGCGAGGCCCAAGTCATGCTGGCGCACCCGCTCCACCTCGCGCTGCCCGAGGGCGAGGAACTGGGCGCGGTTGAGCGCGCCGGTCAGCGCGTCGGTGGTCGCCATGTGGCGCAACCGCGCCTCGAGCTGGCGCCGCTCCGCCACTTCGCGCTGCAGTTGCCGCTTCGCCTCCTCGGCCGCCTGGGCGTTGGCGTCGGCCGCCTCGGCCAGCGAGGCGAGATACGCCGCCTGGCTTTCCAACGTCTCGTTGCTGAACCGGAGCTCGACCGAGAGCTGCTCGGCGGCGTCCTGCGCCTGCGGGGATCGGCCCACCTCGTTGGCCGGCGCGACGAGATCGGCACAAGTCAGCACGCGCCCCCATCGTGGCGGACCATGCACCGAAGCAGGCGCCGCGCCCCATCCGGCAGCGTGATCTCGGTGGGCGCGATCGCACCGGCGCAGACCGCCGCCTCCAGCCGATTGCCGGCTTCTGCCGCATCGCCCGTCGAATCTTGGAAATGGAAACCGTGCACCACGCCGGTCAGCTCCCGTAGCGTCGGCACGGCGCCCGCCGGCAGCGCCCATTGCTCGGCGAAGCGGCGGTTGACGATCCGCGCACGCAGGTCGCGGTCGAGCACCGCGACGCCGACGTCGACCAGATCGAGCGCCTCGCCCAAGGCGGCGACCGTCTCAGCTTCTGAATCGGAGATCAGGAACCGGGGCATGCATTGGGTCCAATGGTTGGTCCACTCGTTGGCGCCGCGCACACGGTCGGCCATCCGCGTTACGGATTGGTAAACACCGCCGCCCGCAGAGATATCGAGTGAACCCAGGGAAGGCCAGGGGCTTCGCCCCTATGCCATCCTTTACCGAACCGGCCACCATGGTAAAGGCCCGATCGGCTCCTGCGGCCTCCCCGGACGGTTCCGCCGCCCAAATCGGCCTGCAGCATGGCGAGCAACTCGCCGATGAGGTCGATTCCAGGCGGGTCGCCGTGAGTCTCGGGCGGCCAGATCAGCGCTTTATCGATCGCCCGGTCGGCGCTCTATCGATCATCGCCCGGGCAGCTTCGAGCGCCTTTCGGGGTCGCTGCCGTCAGCAAAGGCCGCCTTCAGGTCAGCGATCTGACGCTGGGCCCATGCGCTGCGCGAGTTCTACAACGTCGACGTCGAGGCGAAATCGCCGCTCGCTGACGAAGGCCTGCGACGCATCGCCATAGCTGTTGTGCGGATGGCTTCCCCTCCCGGCCGCGCCAGATCCGCCTTGGATCTGCTGTCCGAGGCGGATTTTATCGGGTTGGTCGGTACGAGAGATTTGGTTGCGGGAGTTGGATTTGAACCAACGATCTTCAGGTTATGAGACCGGAAGGCTAATATCTAACTAGCTGATATAATTGTGGGAAAGAAGGAACATGAGATAGTGCTCTAGCAAATGACCTAGTTTTCCGTGGATTCTCGTCCGAAACCGCCAAAAGTGCGCTAGCAACGGGTCACCAAGCGGGGT
>PLXO01000004.1 GCA_003151425.1 Acetobacteraceae bacterium | reverse complement strand
GCCTATGGGGTCAAGCCCGGCCATGACGCGGAGAAAGGGGGTATTCACCCCGACGCCCCGGTGCGGCAAAATAGGCTGAACCAAGCGAGGACCCGCACATGGCATCCGCCGCCGAACAGCTTGCGGCCAACCTCAATCTCGGCGTCCTGTCGAAGGCCACCGAGCTCAAGCAGCGCATCTGGTTCACCCTCGGCGCGCTGATCATCTACCGGCTGGGCACCTACATCCCGGTGCCGGGCGTCGACGCCTCGGTGATGACCGAGATGCTGAACCAGCACGGCGGCGGCATCCTGGGCATGTTCGACATGTTCACCGGCGGCGCCCTGCGGCGCATGACGATCTTCGCGCTGAACATCATGCCCTACATCAGCGCCAGCATCATCATCCAGCTCATGACCGCCGCCATCCCGACGCTGGAGACGCTGAAGAAGGAAGGCGAGAGCGGGCGCAAAAAGCTCAACCAGTACACCCGCTACCTGACGGTCGTCATCGCGATGTTCCAGTCCTACGGCATCGCCATCGGACTGGAGAGCATGCACGTCGGCGCCACCGCCGCGGTGATCGGCCCCGGCTGGTTCTTCCGCTTTTCCTGCGTCATCACGCTGGTCGGCGGCACCATGTTCCTGATGTGGATCGGCGAGCAGATCACTGCGCGCGGCGTCGGCAACGGCACCAGTTTGATCATCATGGCGGGCATCGTCGCCAACCTGCCCAACGCGCTGGCCAGCCTGCTCGAGCTCGGCCGCACCGGCGCGCTGTCGCTGTTCTTCATCCTGGGCTTCCTGGTGCTGGCGGTCGCCGTGGTGGCCTTCATCGTCTTCATGGAGCGAGCGCAACGGCGTATCCCCGTGCAATACCCCAAGCGCCAGGTCGGCAACCGGATGTTCGGCGGCGATTCGACGCATATGCCGCTGAAGCTGAACACCTCGGGCGTGATCCCGCCGATTTTTGCGAGTTCCATCCTGCTGATCCCGGCGACCATCGCCGGCTTCTCGCAGGGCCAGGGGCCGGGCTGGCTGCAGTTCATCGGCAACCAACTGTCGCATGGCGAGCCGCTCTACATGGCGCTGTATGCGTTCATGATCATCTTCTTCTCGTATTTCTACACCGCCGTGGTGTTCAACCCGCAGGAGACGGCGGACAATTTGAAGAAATACGGCGGCTTCATCCCCGGCATCCGCCCGGGCAGCGCGACGGCCGATTACTTCGATTACGTGCTGACGCGGCTGACCACGGTCGGCGGCCTGTATCTTGTCGCGGTATGCCTGCTGCCGGAGATCCTGATCAGCGACTACGGCCTGCCGTTCTATTTCGGCGGCACCTCGATCCTGATCGTCGTGTCGGTCACCATGGACACGGTGACGCAAATCCAGTCGCACCTGCTGGCGCATCAGTATGAAGGCCTGATCCGCAAGGCACGGGTGAAAGGGCGGCGATGAACCTGATCCTTCTGGGCCCTCCCGGCGCGGGGAAGGGCACCCAGGCAAAGCGTCTGCAGGATCGGTTCGGTATCGCCCAGATCTCGACCGGCGACATGCTGCGCGCCGAAGTTGCCGCCGGCAGCCCGATCGGGCGCGAGGCGAAGGCGGTGATGGCGGCCGGGCACCTGGTCTCCGACGACATCATCATCCGCATGCTGGGCCATCGGATCGCCCAGCCCGATTGCGCCAAGGGGTTCATCCTGGACGGGTTTCCGCGCACGGTGCCACAGGCCGTGGCGCTCGACGTGCTGCTGGCGGAACGGCACCTGAAGCTGGATGCGGTGATCGAGTTGAAGGTGGACGACGCGGCGCTGGTCGAGCGGATCGCCGGGCGCTTCACCTGCGCCGCGTGCGGCGCGGGCTACCACGAGACGTTCCAGCCGCCCCATGTGCCGGGCGTCTGCGACAAGTGCGGCAGCCAGAGCTTCACCCACCGCCCCGACGACAATCGCGAGACGGTCAAGGCGCGGCTGGACGCCTATCACCGACAGACCGCGCCGATCCTGCCGCACTACGCGGCGCAGGGCGTGCTGCGGTCGGTCGACGGGATGGCGGCGATCGACGATGTGACGCGGCAGATCGACGCGGCCCTCGGCGTCCTGCCACCGGCGTAATATACCACTGACCCGTGGAAATCCGTGTCTTTGATAAATGACAGGAAGCAAGAATCACCACAGAGGCACAGAGACACAGAGAAGAATATCAAGCCCCCCACTTGCTCTTTCTGCTCTGTGCCTCTGTGCCTCTGTGGTGATTCTTGCTTCCTGTCATGCGGCAGAGCACAGATTCCGTCGAACATGGGGTGTACCAGCCGCCCGCATGCCAGCCGCCCGCATGAACCGCTGACCCGTGCCGGACGACCACATCCGGTTCCTCGCTGCCTGTGCCGCCCATGTCCGCGCCGGCGACTCGAACGCCGCCCTGCTGGCCGCCAGCGAGGCCTGCCATGCCGCCCCGCATTTGCCGCAGCCGCACTATGCGTATGGTGCGGCGTGGCTCGCGCTCGGCGATCCGGCCCGCGCCGAACAGGCGTTCGCCACCGCCCTCCGGATCGCCCCCGCCTGGGCCGAGGCGTGGATCAATTACGGCCTCGCCCGCTACCGCCAGGGCGCCATCGAGGACGCCAAGTCGGCGATGCGCCAGGCGCTGCGCCACGCGCCGGACCATCCGGTCGCGACGTCCAATCTCGGTGCCTTCATGCGCATCACCGGCCAGTCGGAGGCCGCCGAAGCCCTGCTCCGCCACACCATCGCAACCGAGCCGGACAACGCCGGAGCGCGGCTGAACCTCGCCGCCGACCTGCTGCTGGAGGAGCGCGCCGCCGAGGCGCTCACACTGCTTGAGGCTGCCCCGGCGCTGCCGGCAGAGCCACGCGCGCTCCGCCATTGGCACCTGCAAAAATCGCTCGCGCAGCTGCAACTCGGGCGGCCAGCCGAGGCCCGGGCGGTGCTCGACGCGCTGCTGGCGCTTGGCCCGATCCCGCCAGAGATCGCCCCGCTCTGGTATTGGCGCCATGTGCTGCTGGCGTTGGCCGAGGGCGATCCGCTCAGGGCCAGGCTTTTGGCAGCGGAGATGGGGACCGCGCTGGACGCGATGGGACCGGATGCGGTGCTCGAACACCGGATCATGGTCCATTACGACCTGGCGAAATTCTGGTCCGGCCAGGGCGTGCATGAGGCCGCCTTCGCGCACTGGATTGCGGGCCACGCGTTGCTGAAACCCGTCCAGCCGTTCTCGCGCGACGATCATCTAGCGTTTATCGAGGCGAACATCGCGGCGTTCCCGGCGGCGCGGTTCAAGCACGGACCCGTTGCGCGGAACGCCGATCTCGCGCCGGTCTTCATCGTGGGCATGCCGCGTTCGGGGACCACGTTGTGCGAGCAGATCCTGGCCGCGCACGCGCAGGTGCATGGCGCCGGCGAGCGGTCGGCGCTGGGCGCGATGTTTGCCCAGCTTGGCGGTCGCAGCGAAAGCGCCGCGGCGGTCCGGCGCATCGCCTCGCTCGACACCGCGACGCTCGACAACGCGGCGGCCCGCTTCCTGGCCGCGCTGCACTTGCTGGCGCCGGACAAGGCGCGTATCGTCGACAAGATGCCGGGGAATTACCTCGATCTCGGCCTGGTGGGGCTGTTGCTGCCCGGTGCGAAGTTCATCCATTGCGTGCGCGATCCACGCGATATCGGGCTGTCGATCTTCACCTTCCGCTTCCACGGGTTTCACGGCTACGCGCACGACCTGGCCGATCTCGGCTGGACGATCGCGCAGCAGTCGCGGCTGATGGCACATTGGCACCAGGCGCTGCCGAACCCGATACTGACCGTGAAGCTGGCGGACTGGGTCGAGGATTTCGACGCGACCTTGGCCCGCGTGCTGGCGCATTTGGATCTGCCGCACGATCCGAACTGTGTGCGCTTCCACGAGAGCGAAAGCCGGGTCCGAACCGCCAGCCGTGCCCAGGTGCGCCAGCCGGTGAATGCCCGCGGGCTCGGCCGTTGGCGCCGCTATGAAAGCGAACTGCAACCGCTGATCGCTGAACTGGAACAAGCCGGCGCGCTCGAAGCGTGGCGGGACGCGTCGCGATGAAATCCGCCCCTCCGTTTTCCTCTGGCTTCCTACGACCAAAGGCAGACCCATGAGCGACTCCAGCACCGCCGGCACCGTCGGACAGCTCAACACCGCCATCGAGGCCGCGAACGCGCTGGTTGCGAACAGCGGCACCTACACGATCACGCTGACCAGCAACATCACGCTCGCAAGCCTGGCGACGGGGATCAACCCGCTCGACGCGATCGATCTCAACACCGGTGTTGTCCTCGACATCGTCGGCACCAACGGGTCCGGCAGTTACGCCCTGATCGGCGCCGGCACCCAGGGGCCGGTGCGCGGGCTGTTCGTCTACGCCGGCACGGTCGATGTCACGAACCTGCTGATCGAGAACATGGATGCCCAGGGTGGCCGTGGCGGCAGCGAGGCCGGCGGCGGTGCTGGCCTGGGCGGCGGCTTGTTCGTCGGCTCGAACGTTGCAGGCGATGCCGGGAACGTCACGCTGAACAACGTCTCCTTCAGCGGCAATCGCGCGACCGGCGGCAGTGGCGCCGCCGGCGGCGCCCAGGCTGGCGGCGGCGGCGGTCTGGGCGGCAACGGCGCGAACGGCGCAGGCAATGCTCGTAGCAAGGGCGGCGGCGGGGGCGGATTGGGCGCCGGCGTCAGTGGCGGCGCGCCCGGCCAAGGCGGCGCCGCGGGTATCGTCAGCGGTGGCGCGGCGGCCGGCAAGGGCGGTTCGGGCGGCGGCACGGGCGGTGCCGAGGGTGGCGGCGGTGGTGGCGGTGGGCCCAGTACGTACGGTGGCGGGGCCGGTGGCGGCGGTGGCGTCAGCGGCGGCAACGGGGGAAGCGCCAGCCTGACATCCAGGGGCCCGGGCGGCGGCGGCGGCGGGTTCGGTGGCGGTGGCGGTGGCGGCGGCGCCGGCATTGTTATCGGTGGCGGTGGCGGCAAGGGTGGCTTCGGCGGCGGCGGGGGTGCCGGGAGCGGGATATTCTCCAGGACTGGCGGAAAGGGCGGCCAGGGCGGCTTCGGCGGTGGCGGCGGTGGCGGCGGCGCCGAAGGTATCGGCAGCCGCAACGGCGGCGGCGGAGCCGGGGGCTTCGGTGGCGGCAACGCCGGCAACAACTCCAGTGGCGGCGGCGGCGGCCTGGGCGCGGGCGGCGACATCTTCGTCCAGGCCGGCGCATCGCTGACCATCGAGGGCAACGCCACCACGTCCCTCGCCGACGGAACCGTCACCGGCGGTTCGACCGTCCTGGGTAATCAAACTCTAAGTCAACCCGGTCAGGCGTTCGGCCCCGGCATCTACCTGCAAGGCACCCTCGGCGTCCTGACGTTCAACAGCAACGGCACCACCGAAACCATCGCCGCATCGATCACCGACGACAAGGGCGCCGCCACCGCGAAAGGTTACGGCGGCGCGTCGGGCTACACCGAGGGCAGTACCGGCATCGTCAAGGACGGCGCCGGCACCGTGATCCTGACCGGCACCAACACCTACACCGGCGGCACCGCAATCGACGCCGGCACGCTAAACGTCGCCTCCGTCGCAAGTATCGGCACCGGCGCCGTCACGTTCGGCGCCGCCACGGCCACGCTGGCATTCGCGACGGCCCCGGCCAGCGGCTCGACCTTCGCCGATCCGCTTATCGGGTTCGCCTCGGCGGGGACGATCGACCTGCCAAATCTGGCCTTCACGGCCAACGCGACCGTCACCGTCTTCGGCACCATCGTGACGCTCACGGACGGCGGCGCGACCGAGAATTTCACTCTGGCCAGCCCAACCACCACGCCGATTTTTGCCCTCGCCGACAGCGGCACCGGAACGCAACTGTCCAGCATCCTACCCACCACCGTCACCAGCGTCGGGGTGCTCAACGACGCCATCGCGGCGGCGAACGCGATGGCCGCCAACAGCGGCACCGACACGATCACGATCACCAGCAACATCACCCTCGGCACGACCGCGCTGACCGCGATCGACCTGGCGGCGGGGAACACCCTCGACATCGTCGGCACCAACGGGGCCAGCAGTTTTGCCCTGGTCGGCGGCGGCGCCGCGACCCCCGAGCGCGGCTTGTTCGTGTATGCCGGAACCGTCTCGATCCAGAACCTGACGATCGAGAACATGGACGCCCAGGGCGGCAATGGCGGATCCGCCGGTGGCGGCGGGGCCGGGCTCGGCGGCGGCCTGTTCATCAGCTCCAACGTCGCGGGTGACGCGGGCAATGTGATTCTGAGTAACGTATCCTTCGCCGGCGATAGAGCGGTTGGCGGCGGTGGCGGTGCCAACGCCTCCGGGCTCACCGGCGCCGGTGGCGGCGGCGGCGGTTTGGCTGGCAACGGCGGCAATCGCGGCAGCGGCAACGCGACCCCTGGTGCCGGTGGTGCCGGAATCGACGGGTTTGGCACTGGCGGCGGCGGCGGCGGCTTCTTCGGGGGGAGCGGGGCCAACGGTGGCTTCGGCGGCGGCGGCGGCGGCGGTTTCAGAGGCTCGAGCACCAACCTTGCGGGCGGCACCGGCGGGTTCGGCGGCGGCGGCGGCGGCCAGCGCGGCTTCGGCTTCGGCTTCGGCGGCGGCCAGGGCGGCTTCGGCGGGGGTGCCGGTGCTGCCGGCAACAGGCATACCGGCGGCGGCGGTCTGGCCGCGGGCGGCGATATCTTCGTCCAGGGCGGCGCGTCGCTGACCATCGAGGGCAACGCCGCCACCACCATCGCCGACGGAACCGTCGTCGCCGGCACCGGTGCGACAGCCGGTCAGGCGTTCGGCTCCGGTATCTACCTGCAAGGCACCAACGGCGTCCTGACGTTCGACAGCAACGGCACCATCGAGACCATCACCGCACCCATCACCGACGATCAGGGTGCGGCCGCGGCCGCGGTCCCACCTTACGGCGGAGCGCCGGGCTATACCCCGGGCAGCACCGGCATCGAAATAACCGGCGCCGGCACCGTGATCCTGACCGGCACCAATACCTACACCGGCGGGACCACAATTGAGGCCGGCGCGCTGCAAATCGCGTCCGTCGCCAACATCGGCACCGGCGACGTCACGTTTGGCGGGTTTGGCGCCACGCTGGCGTTCTCGACGACCCCAACCAGCGGATCGACCTTTGCCGACAAGCTCACCGACTTCACCGTCGGGGGAACCGTTGACCTGCAGCAGCTGGCATTCACGCCGGGTGCGACGGCGGTCGTCGCGGGCACCACCCTGACGCTGACCGACGGGGGCACCATCGAGAACTTCGTGCTGAGCAGTGCGCCTGCCCCCGGCACGCCGCTCGACGTCTACGCCGCCGGCGCCGGCACGGCATTCAGCTTTCAGAGCGCCAGCGTCGCCAACATCGCGGACCTCAACAGCGCCATCGAGGCGGCGGACTCCCTGGTCGCAAGCTCCGGCACCTACACGATCACGCTGACCGGCGACGTCACGCTCGGCGCCACGGCACTCGCCACGATCGACCTGGCGGCGGGGGACACGCTCGACATCGTCGGCACCAACGGGGCCAGCAGCTTCGCCCTGATCGGCGGCAGCACGACGACGCCGGAGCGCGGGTTGTTCGTCACTGCCGGGGCGGTCTCGATCCAGGACCTGATGATCGAGAACATGGCGGCGAAGGGCGGCAACGGCGCCGTCGACGGCGGCGGCGCAGCCGGTCTCGGCGGCGGTCTGTTCGTTGGGTCCGAGGTCGCCGGCGACGCCGGGAACGTGACGCTGAACAACGTGTCGTTCAGCGGCGATAGCGCCACGGGCGGCAATGGTGGCGCCGTCGGCTTGGGCAGTGGCGGCGGCGGCGGTTTGGGCGGCAACAGCGGCGCCGCTCCGTTCGTGGGCAGCGGAGGCAACGGCGGCGTCGGGATCGGTAGCGGCACCAACGGTGGTGGCGCCGGCGGAACCGGGGCTTTCGGCGGGGGGGTTGGCGGCAAAGGCGGCGTCGGCTTCGGCGGTGGCGGTGGCGGGGGCAGCGGTGGCGACACCGGCGGCAATGGCGGCTTCGGCGGCTTTGGCGGCGGCGG
>PLXO01000368.1 GCA_003151425.1 Acetobacteraceae bacterium | reverse complement strand
ATACCAGCGGCCGAAAGTCCCGACTCTTCCCTGGGGCTGGTCGAATCGGCCAACCTTCGATTCCCTGCGGCCGGAGTGCTTGGCAGGGGGTGGCGGCATGGGCAAGGCGATCGAGATCACGCTTTTGGAGCGGTCGGCGGCGGAACTGCGTGAACTGGCGGCGAGGACTCGGGACGGCGCGGTGGTGCGGCGTCTGCTGGGCATAGCGCTGTTGCTGGACGGCTGGTCACGCGGCGAAGCGGCAACAGCCTGCCCCGGCGAAGGCCGGGGGCGAGCGGAATGGACCGTCAGACTTTGTGCGACTGGGTGCATCGCTACAACGTGTCTGATGTTGCCGGATTGGAAACCGGGAAGCGCTCTGGGCGCCCGCCGGCGTTGAGTGACGCACAAATGGCCGAGTTGAAGGCCCTGGTGATAAAAGGTCCTGACCCCGAGAAAGATGGCGTTGTACGTTGGCGCTGCGTCGATTTACGCGCGGCTATCGCCCGGCTTTATTCGGTTCAAGTGGACCAACGTACGGTCGCGAAGTGGCTGCGCAAGTTCAACCTGACGCGGTTGCAGCCGCGCCCTTACCATCCGAAGAAGGATGCAGAGGCACAGGAGACTTTTAAGAACAGCTTTGCCAACCTGGTAATCGAGGCTTTACCGACTTCAGCGGCTGGTAAGCCGTTGGAGATTTGGTTTCAAAGCCTGCCCTTGGGCTTGACCCGAGGGATGAAGCCAGAGTGGGTCAGAAGGGATGGATCCCCTACCAGTGGGCGCCGGTCGGCTCGCGGCCTCCTGCGATACGGGACAATCGTCACGATTCGGTCTACTTTCCACGGGTCAAGCCCGAGGACAAGGTTCGGCGCGATCTGCCCGGATCGGCAGGTAGGGGCCGCTATCATCATGCCCGCCGCCAACACCGAGGCGATGAACGAGCATCTGAAGGAGATCAGTACGCAGGTGCAGCCAGGTACCCATGCTGCGCTGATCTGCGACGGCGCCGGATGGCATCAACCAGGCAAGAGGTTGGATGTTCCAGCCAACATCACAATGATGCCCCTGCCAGCCTATTCACCGGAACTGAATTCGATGGAAAATGTCTGGCACTACCTCCGCGCCAATAAGCTGAGCCTACTGGTGTGGGACAGCTACGAGGCTATCGTCACCGCCTGCAAGAATGCTTGGGACTTTCTGATCAACGACCCGGACCGGATCAGCTCGATCGGAACTCGGGCCTGGGCATACGTCAGTACTTAGGGCCGCTGGTATAGCGTCGCGCGCGATGTGCCGATGATCTTCGCCACCGTGCGCCCTTGCTCGCCGGTAGCGAACAACCCGCGTGCGTGTATGACCTGCTCGGGCGTAAGGCTCGGCGGCCGACCAAGCCTCTGACCCCGGCGCTTCGCGGCGTGCAGACCGGCCTGCGTCCGCTCAACGATCAGGCTCCGTTCAAATTCGGCGAGCGCACCCATCATGTGCAGCACCAAGCGTCCGCCTGCCGTCGTGGTGTCGATCGGGTCGGACAGGGACCGGAAACCGACGTCGCACCCGTCGCGGACTTCCACGTTCCTAAACCTTCGTCAGCCAGCGCTTGCCAATTCGACACGCAACTGTGAAAGCGGGGTTGAAGACATTCCCGACATCGTAACGGACGACTTGGCCCATCAAATGGCTGGCAGCGCGCGCCTCCAGCCCATAGTCCTCAGCGAGCCAGCGCACCATCTCGGTCGTGGCGTGCTGCAACGCCTGATCAAGCGGCCTTGCATTGCCAACAGTGAAAATATCCTCGGCAGTCTCGCCGCGCGGCCAGGTGATCGTCCGCTTCAGGACGCGGAACGTCACTTCCATCTCGAACGAGGTCTCAATGCCGGTGCCGACGATCTCACCGTCGCCCTGGCAGGCGTGGCCGTCGCCAAGATAGAACAGCGCGCCCGGGACCGAGACCGGGAACCAGGCGGTCGTCCCCGGCGCAAACAGGCGGTAGTCCATGTTGCCGCCATTCTGCGCGCTGGTTGCGGTGGACAGCGCCTGGCCGCGCGCCGGCGCGACCCCGAAGCAGCCGATCATGGGTTGCAGTGGCGGGGCGAAATCCTCGAGGCCCTTCGGCGGTTCGTGCAGCCGCACCGTCCCGGTATTGCCACCGATATCCCAGACAACGCGCTGCGGCGCAGGCCGGTCGGGAATCGCGGCCGGGTCCAGCACGGTGAACGCGAGGGGAGAAAACGTCCAACCGGTCGCCCGGCTCGGCGTCAGCCGGTCGATGCGGACGGCCAGCGTGTCGCCGGGCTCGGCGCCTTCCACGAAGAATGGCCCCGTCATCGGGTTAGGCCGTTCGGCGACGGCAACCTCGTTTGCGTCGAGACCGGACGCGTCGATCGTATCGGTCACCACCGTATCGCCGTCGGCGATCCGAAGGCACGGCTCGGCGGTGCCGATAACGTTGAAATATCGGGTGGGATGGAAGCGGTGCGTGGCCATCGGGCTCCCCAGGAAATTGCTTCGGCGAGAGTCGCGTCTTCTGATCAGCTCATGTCGCGGCTGAGCCCGGCACGCTAGGAACCGCACAGGGGACGGTCAATAGGTGCCGGAAAGGCGCATGTTCCGGTAGCGATCAAGCAGTCGGGCGGGCGGCAGATCGTAGTGGCGCCAGATGGCTCGCTGCTGCCGCGTGCGCCGCTGATCTTCACGCGGAAGATGGTCCCGCATCCGGCAATCTTGAGTCGGGCCACCTGGCGGCTGAGATCCTGGGCGTCGGTCGAGACGCGGACATAGCCGTAAATGATGCCCGCATCGTGCATCAGAATTCCGTATCAAAAAAGCTCAATCCTATCAGTGGCCTGACTATGATACGAATGTCTTGATATTTGCGAGCCGCGCGGATACGCGCGCCCTACGCTTCAGCTCGAAACGATGCGCGTTGATGGCGTGCCTGGCTGTGAGAAAGCGTGGGAGTGCCCTGCGCCGGCTGGAGTTGTTGCGAGCTTTATTTGCGATTTCGCAATCACTCCGCCGCTTTGGCCGGCGCCTGGTCATGCAGAAACGCTCCCTGGGCGCGCAACACGCGCTGGAGATCGGCCAACGTGACCGCTCGAGGCTGCACCCCCGCATCGGCCGCCAGCGCCGCCGCGGCCCCCGCCGCCTGGCCGGTCAGCCAGCATTGCGGAATCTCACGCATGAAGCTGTGGCTTGTTGCATCGCATGCCAGATGCCGGCCCGGGGCGAGCAGCCCGTCGAGCGTTTCGGGGATCAGCGATCCATAGCCCACCGACACATTGGCGAATTTCGGCGACAATGACGGCGACACGCCGATCTCGTCCGCCCGCACGCGCCCATCCCACTGCTCGCGCAGCACCGGACCCACCCCGCACAGCCGCCGCGTGTGGCGGACACCCAATTGTGGCGCCGACAGCATCAGAAACGCGTTCGAGAATCCCGGCGCGTCCGCACGGTAGATGTCCAGGTGCTGGGCCATTAAACGATGCGAGCGGATTTCGACCTCGGCCTGGTCCTCGATGTCGAGCGCGTTGAACCCCACCATGCGCGGGCCCATGAACAACGCCACGTCATCGCGCCAGCTGGCGAATGCTTTCTCGAACAACCCGATCTTTGCCTTGCCCTGGGCCAGGAAGGCGCCGTACTGGTCCGGTTCCTCGGCCCGCCAGCGTAAAAACGCGGTCATGTCGACGCCGCCGAACATCCAGGCGGTGTTGGTGCAGTGGTGAATGTCGCCCGGGTTGATGTCCGCCTCGGAGGCAGCGCCGGCACGGGCGAACAGATCGCCGTCACCGGTTGCGTCGACCACGACCTTGGCCAGCACCGCCCGGCGGCCCTGCTTGCTTTCGAAGACGGCGCCCCGCACGGCACCATCCTCCACGATCGGCTCGGCGCCCCAGCAATGGAACATCAGGGTGGCGCCGGCTTCCAGAACCATTTCCTGCGCGGTGAGCTTCATCCATTCCGGATCGCAGGTCGGCGCATAGGTAACGATGCCGTGGAAGGCCGAGGTACGCAATTGCCACCAAGCCGCCGTTGCGGCATCACGCGATCCCCAGGCGTCGCGCGGCGGGCCGCTGACGGCTCCCTTCGGCAGGCGATCGAGATATTCCTCGGCGAACCCGCAGATGACCCGCCGGCCGGACCAATCGGTCATCCGATCGATCCAAATCACCAGCCCCCCGGTGGACAGCCCACCGAGATGGTTGTGGCGTTCGAGCAGGATCGTGCGCGCACCCATCCGCCCGGCGGAGACCGCCGCCGCCGTGCCGGCCGGCCCACCGCCGACCACCAACACGTCGCACTCGGCATGGACGGGGATGTCACGCGCTTCCTCGCGGACGGTTGGGCGTGACGGCGTCTGCGTGCTTCGCGCACGGCGATTGCCGTCGAAGCCATCTGTCTGGAACATATCGGCTGCAAAGAACAACCGCTCACCGCGAGTCTCGCTCATTCGCTTCCTCTCCGATTGGTGCCATCAGCTATATCAGCCGGGATGGTGTCAGGCATACGGGGATCCGCCCCTACTTGCGCACGGTGGAGCAACATCGGCTCAATGATGAACGGCTGATCCGCCCATCGGGAGGGCAGGATAAGCCTTGATGCAGGCTGACAGCACGGCAGCAGATGGTCATTTTGGCCGGATGCCAATCATCGGCTATTACCTCAAAATCCCTCCGCGCGCGCCAACCCAACTGAACAACGGCTTGCTGGCTGTGCCGCAAGGGATCAACTTTATGCTCGCACCTGATGGCCGAGTGCAGATCACCAGCGCCGGGATGGCACCCTCTTCCGTGGAAATCGACAAATTCACAGAAGACGTTGCCATGACTAAGTTCGAGCGCTTCATCGAACACGCCATGGCGGAATAGCGCTACTCGTCCATCTAGAGCCGCGGCAGCGTTGCTGCGCGTTCGTGGTATGAACTCTTGGCCCCTGCACGAGGGCATAGCGTCGGTTGTTAGATAAACAACGCCAAACTAGAACGAAAGTGAACCTTGCTGTTCTTGCCTTGCGTGTCCCGCAACCGTCCGTTCTGTGGATACCTCAGCCGATGCTGCCCGCGAGGCACTTTCCTCGTCCACACAATGCGTCCCACAATTGTCACCCGGTCTCTAATCGGCCGATCCCGTTCGCGGGACGGTCGGTGTTCTCGTGGTGTTCGACCTTGGCTTTGTTTATCTAACAACCGACGCTATGTCCTCTGCTTCGCTGCGCTCGCAATGACACCGAAAGGGCTGGGCAACCAACGTTAGAGTCACAATACTAGCTCAGAAGCCGCTCCTTGAACTTGGCGTCCATAGCCGAACACATCTGTGCCGCATAAGGCCCATCTGGGGTGTCCATTTAACCGGAGTGCGGGATTTGCCTCCACGGGCGGCTCGGCGAAGGTCGCGCCAATGTGGGCGGATGTCCGCGTTGTTTCGGCGGCTCGGGACGTTCCATTGCCCCAGTCTACGCCCAACTCCGGTTAAATGGATACCCCAGAGGCCCATTATGGCGAGTCCCGCGGCGCCCAACCAACGGCGCTTCCTCGACAGCATGAGTCTCGCGAGGGGACGTGCCCCACCCCAGAGGACAGGGGCCCTACGTCCGCTCCCGACCCAAGCGGCGGCAGCCGGGTCACTCGGGCCGCCCCACCGACCCTTTGCACCCATTCAAACTGATCCACGCCCCAAATTCATCGCTTGTGCCGACCCAAACCTCGGCGATCTGGCGTCCTGGTGCTCCACTGCCGCAGCCATCACCACCCCGCCGTCGCCGGGTCCGTGTGCCCTTTGGTGTCTCGCATAGGCCCTGGAGGAACCGTGGTTTTACCAGCCCATTCGTGATATAATCCCTCAGACCGCCGTAATGCCGCCATCAGCCCGTTGAAAGCGCGCAGCCCGTTGAAAGCGCGCCGGGCAGGATCGCGGCATCGGGCAAGCAGGATACGATACAATGCGCGAGACTCCGCTGGTGCCACCAGAGTTGCTGAACCGGGTCGTGGATTACTTCCACCCGCGCCGCGTCGTGCTGTTTGGCTCACGGGCGCGCGGCGAGTCCGGGCCGGACAGCGACATCGATCTTATCGTAATCCTCGACGATGACGCGCCCGCGGATAAGCTGACCTTGCGGGCCGGCTGGGAATCGCGGCGTGGTTATGATCGTCCCGTGGATGTGGTCCCGGTCAGGGACGCCGTTTACCGCCGCCGGGCGAAAATCGCCGGCACCCTGGCCTATGAAGCGGAAATCGACGGGATCGCTGTGTATGAGCGGGCCTGACCGGCCCATCCGGCCCGAAAATCGGAATGAGGCCAGGCGATGGCTGGTGATCGTCGAGGAAGACATCGATGTCGCGGCCGCCGCCGCTGGTCTCTCCCGTCTGGGGGCCAGCGCGTAGCATGTGCAGCAGGCCGCCGAAAAACTGATCAAGGCCTCGTGCTGGCGGGCGAGTCGTTCCGCCATAGTCACGATCTGGACGATCTCGCAGCGCGGCTTCTGCCGGTTTATCCGCAATTCGCCCAGCAGGCCGCGTCCGTGCGCCATCTTTCCGTCTGGGGCATCGCTTACCGCTATCCAGGTCTGGAAGACGCACCGGAGCCGTTGCCCGAAATCGAAGAACTGGATGAACGAATGATCCATACGTTGAAGGAATTCGCCGCGATGGCTGGCCACCTCGTCGACGGGGAATGACTGGCGTCAGGGGGGCAAATACAGGGGGAGCCTCGGAGGGACACAGCGCGGGCCCCTTCGTCGATGGTGGTGCATGGCTCCGGCCGCGCCGCAGGCTGATTGAGTCGACCCAAACCTTGGCGGTCTGGCGTCTTGGTGCTCCACTTGCCGCAGCCATCACCACCCCGCCGCCGCCGCAAATTCCCAATGTGGTTGCCCTGGATGTCCTTTTGGGGCGGCCCGGCTGTTCTTCGTCTGAGGCATCGGCTATGTCGCCGCCATCCTCGCTGGGGAGCCGCCCGCCATGACCTACCTCGTTGCCGCCGACCTGCCGACCACGCCGGCCGGCGAGCGCTTCCGCACGCTGCTGGCCCGTCCCGGCATCCTGCAACTGCCGGGCGCGCATAACGGCCAGGCGGCGCTGCAGGCGAAGGCCGCCGGCTTCGACGGGCTGTATCTGTCGGGCGCGGCCATGACCGCCTCGATGGGCCTGCCCGACCTTGGGGTGATCACCGTCGACGAGGTGTGTTTCTTCATTCGCCAGATCGCGCGGTCGTCCGGACTGCCGGTGCTGGTGGACGGCGACACCGGCTATGGCGAGGCGCTGAACGTCATGCACATGGTCCGCAGCTTCGAGGATGCCGGCGCCGGCGCCGTGCATATCGAGGATCAGTTGCTGCCCAAGAAATGCGGCCACCTGAACGACAAGAAGCTCGCGGACGCCCATGACATGGCGGCAAAGATCGCCGCCGCGGCGAAGGCTCGACGGCACCTGTTCATTGTCGCGCGGACCGATGCCGCCGCGTCCGAGGGGATGGACGGGGCGGTCGCGCGCGCGCGGCTGTATCTCGAAGCCGGGGCCGACGCGATTTTCCCCGAGGCGCTGAACACGGCGGAGATGTTCCGCGAGTTTGCCCGTCGGGTGCCGGGCGTGGCGCTGCTGGCCAACATGACCGAGTTCGGCCGCACGCCGTTCTACACCGCCGCCGAGTTCCAGGAGATGGGCTACAAGATGGTGATCTGGCCGGTGTCCTCGCTGCGTGTCGCCAACAAGGCCCAGGCACAGCTCTACGCGGCGATCCGGCGGGACGGCGGGGCGCAGAACATGGTCGATCGCATGCAGACGCGCGCCGAGCTGTATGCGACGATCGGCTACCATGACTACGAGGCGCTGGACGCCTCGATCGTGACCACGATCGTTCCGTCGGGGATTCCACAACGTGCTTGAGCGTCGTCACTTTCTCGCGTTGCTGGCGTTGGCATCCCGGGGGGTGCCCTTGGCGGCGCCCCTGGTGGCGCCGGCCGGGACGGCGTGGGCGCAGGACAAGGAGCCGACCGGCCCGCAGCCGGAGCTGCCCAAGGAGAAGCTGGCGATCACCACAAGCGACGGGGTGGCGCACATCTTCCAGGTGGAGATGGCGCTCAAGCCGGAGCAGCAGATCACCGGGCTGATGTTCCGCACCAGCGTGCCTGACGATGGCGGGATGCTGTTCGACTGGGGCACGCCGCGCGACTCGCAGATGTGGATGAAGAACACGCTGTCGCCGCTCGACATGGTGTTCATCAACCCGGATGGGACGATACGCTCGATCGCCGAGGACACCGTGCCGGAGAGCCTGGCGGTGATCGATAGCCGTGGGCCGGTGCGGGCTACGCTGGAGCTGGCGGCGGGGATCACGGCACGGCTGGGTATTCGGGTCGGCGACAAGGTTGCGCAACGGATCTTTGGCAATGGGTCATGATTGCCGCGCCGCGGCCGGGCGTCGTGCCTGGCGCACGGGCCAAGCCTTCTGATTGGCGCACGGCCCAGCCTGTCGCGGCCCAAGCCTGTCGCGGCGAAGGCTTGCGCACCCGGCGCGGCGCTCATAGGTTCCGGCGCGACATGTCGGGGCGTGGCGCAGCTTGGTCAGCGCGCGTGTTTTGGGTACACGAGGCCGCCGGTTCAAATCCGGCCGCCCCGACCATTCCGAGGGAACCCGACCGCTGGGAGGGCGCCCGACTACCGTGACGGAGCCCGACCGCTGGGAGGGAGGCCGGTCATTGCGGGGGCGTCGGGTCGCCAATGCGAGGGAGGAGGTAGCCAATGCGTGCCCGGATCTATCAGCCGCCGCGGAACGCGATGCAGTCCGGCCGCGCCGGGACGGAGCATTGGGTGCTGGAGTTCGAGCCCAGTGGGCCGCGCGTCGCGGATCCGCTGATGGGGTGGATCGGCAGCGCGGACACGCAGTCGCAGATCCATCTGTCGTTCGCGACGCGGCAGGAGGCCGTGGCCTACGCTGAGAAGCGCGGGGTGACGTACGATCTGGAGCTGCCGCAGAGCCGGCAGGTCAAGCCGAAAGCCTATGCTGATAACTTCCGCTACGGGCGGAAGGAGAATTGGACGCACTGAACCGGGCGACGGCCCAGGACCGTATGCGACGATAGGACATGAGGACAATTGGGTCGTGTCGTGAACGGCGGGGCTCGCGATTGGTGGGCGACGGGCCTGCCTCGTCTTGAACGCAATGAGTTTCGGCTTGTTCCTCTAGGTTCCGATGGGCCGGGATGGCAGGGCGACACAGCCGCGGCGCCCTTAGCTCAGGTGGATAGAGCAACAGCCTTCTAAGCTGTGGGTCGCTGGTTCGAGTCCAGCAGGGCGCGCCAACCTAGCCGCCATGGGGGTCCAATGGGGTCCAACCGACTCCGCGGCATTACTGTCCAAGGGCACTGAGGCGTATGGTACTGGCCCCAAATGGACGGTTCAGGTTGCCGGGGCAGGAAACCACCGACAGTTGACTCCGATGATGGTCGCCGGCTGAGACGTGATTTTATAGGGGCACAGCGACCTTGAGTGGCTGCTGGTCACCGGACTTTTACTCTTGGCGGCGTGGGTTCAAGTCCCACCGGGCTCACCATTGTTTCCAACGTGTTTCGGACTGCGGCCGTCAGGCCGCCCCGCCGCTTCCCACGCTCTTCTCCCGAAATCGCCCCCGGACGCGGCCAATCTCCCCGTGGGACGGGTGCCCGGGCACCAGCGCAGGGTGGCGTTCCGCCGCGGCAAGTCGGAACGGCAAGGCGACGGCCAGGCGGCCGTCGCCTCTCATCGGGTGGGGCAGGAACCGCGTCACTCGCCTGACTCAGCCGGGACCGCCCGGTCTGGACGCGCCTCCGTGGCAATCAGGACGGGCGACGCTTCTTCCGGATCAGGCAGATCGTCCGGCCGAAGGTGGTGGCGTCGAAGCGGTTGACGAAGGCGACGGTCGTGGGCCGCGCGGTCGCGGCGTCGGTGGTGGTGTCCATGGTGGTGTCCCTATTCGGTCGTCTGACGGATCGTTCCGGAGACGGAGCACGGGGATGAAATGCCACTGACGCTGGGGTTATTCGCGCCTGCGGCAGCCGGCGGAGCCTGTGGCGCTGAGGTCAATCGCCGCTTTCGACCCTTCGCCGACCTTTGCCGCCGCTGGTCCCAGGGCCGAGTCTGGCACGATACCGGTCTGGCTGCTTTGGAGCGATCGACGGTGAGAAGCGGACCTTCATTGATCGCGCTGCTGGGCGGCCGCTTACGTGAACCCACGCGCTGACGATGGTAACCATCCGCGGAAGACCGCGGCGTGTAGGCGGTCAGGCGGCGACTGGTTCGGCGTGCTGGGTACGCCAGTTCCAGCAACTCATGGAGTCGCGCGGCGGGATGCTCGCCGCCGCAATCGCGCGACTAGAAGAACATCGCCGCCGGGCCAAACGTTGGGCAGTACGGATGAGGCCAGCCGGACCGCTCCAACACGCTACGCAGGATCGGCCACGCCGTCTCCACGATCTCTTACAGATGGAGGACGGTGGGGTTGCGGCTGTGCCGCCGGGAATACGGCAGCAACGACCGCGTGAGCGTCGCTCTGCCTGACGTGGTCGTCGTGGTGTGAGGTGGTGGAGGGCTTCTGAGCCCTCCACCACCATCCCGGAAAACTATTCGGCGGCCAGGTTCGGGGTGAACTCGAGCGGCAATCCCTTGTGCCCCGTCAATCTCTCGCCTTCCTCGTACATCTCGAAGGCCCGTTTCCTCAACGCCGGAACGACCGAGGCGATTTTGTCCAGGTCCAGGTCGGCTGCGATTCCCGGGTAACCGGCGCGCTCGATCATCGCGCCGAGCTTTCTGTTCTCGATCTGCTCGAAGGTCCACTCCAGCGGATCGTCGATGATTGTCATGTCCCAATTGATTCGGTGGTTCTTGTTGCGCGGACCATAATGGTAATGCGCGCCGTTCCAGAAACAGTCGAACGCCAGAAGCTCCGTTTCTTCCACGTATGACTTCCCTTTCGACCCGCCCACGTCGCCAAGGACGTGGACCGCGAGGCCGCCGTCACCGTTCCGTTGCCGCCGCATCTCGAGGCCGAATCGGATGTTGCCGGCTTCGAAGATGTCTGTGCCGCGGTTGTGTTTGACCGTGTTCCGCCTGCATACGAACGTTTCTCTGGCGCAGGCTTCCACGTCGGGCAGGACGCGCCGCACCGTGGCGAGGTCGGTTGCCTCCGCGATTTCTTTGTATCCGGCCCGGTCCAGCATCTTCGGGAGTTTTTGGCCAAGGGTTCGGATGGTCCAGCCGATGGGATTACCATCGGTGATCGGGTCCATCCGGCAGTGTACGCCCATGCCGCCGCCGACACGGTCAGGGGTCGTCAGTTCGGAATTTTCTGGGCCGTAGATGTAGCTTTTCTCGATGTCGAAGCAGTTGAACCGCAACAGCGCGGTCTCCTTGTCGCCGACATCGGCCGCCACGTCGATGGATATGCCTTGGTCACAATGATCCTCGACGTTGCCGTCCCACAGTTGGTGTCTGACGATGAAGGTCAGGGGATCGGCGGTAAATCTGGTTCCCTGCGAGTGTGGCATGTTGGGGCGCTTCCGTTGGAGGGATCTGCGCGAGCCTAAGGAGGCGGCGCGGTGGTCGCAAGGGTGGCTGGTGCGGAGTGCAGGCGAATCGCTTGAGCTCACGGAATGGGCGCCCGCAGAGCGCCCTCAGCAACAGTACGCCAAGTTGCGCATTCGTTGCAAGCCGGCTCATTGCCTTACAGCAATTCTCGTTTTGGTCGGG
>PLXO01000311.1 GCA_003151425.1 Acetobacteraceae bacterium | reverse complement strand
GGTTGTCTTTGGGCGTCGCCTCAGTTCGCGGAGTGGAAGCGGCAGACGGCGCCTGCATGAGCATGTAGGCGGTGCGCTGATGCGGGACGACGCGGAGGAACGCGAAACCCTTCGCCTCCAACTTGGCCCGAAGCTCTTCGCTGTCGAGCCACTCAAGCCCCCACGATCGCCAAAGCACCATACTGAGGCTGATTTGCCGTCCGGCCGGACTGCGCCGGGCCTGCTCGATTGCCGGCGCATCCTTCAGCATCGGGGAGCGGGAGGGGCCGGATGGCCGCTCCAGGCTCCGGGCCTACGTCAGGCGTTGGCGTGCTTGGGCGCTCGGTGGACTGGGTAAGTCCGGGCCGCGCGTTACGTTGATCGAGGGCGATCCGTGGGAGGGGAGCGGTCTCTCCGGGTTGCCCGTCTCCTGAGTCCGAAGAACCCGAGGGCAGTGGCGGTGAGGGCGAGGCTAAATGGCTCTGGGACGGTCGCGGAGGCTGATGTGACGTAGCCGGTCACCGATCGGACAAATACCTGCTCAGTTGTTGGGACTAGAGTTTCAAGCAGACCATCGGCAAGATCGAGAGTGCCAACAAGGGCACGCTGTTCCTCGACGAGATCGGCGACCTGCCGGCGCCGTTGCAGGTCAAGCTGCTGCGCTTCCTGCAGGACCAGATCGTCGAGCGGATCGGTGGTCGAGCCCGCATCCAGGTGGATGTGCGGATCGTCTCCGCCACCAACCAGAGCGTCGAGGACAAGGTGCGCGACGGGCAGTTCCGCGGTGATCTGCTGTACCGCATGAATGCGGTCACGGTGCGCATCCCGCCGCTGCGCGAGCGCGGCGGCGACGTGATGTTGCTGGCCAACTGGTTCCTCGGCCGCTTCAATCGGGAATATACCCGCAACCTGCGCGGCTTCACCGCGGCAGCGATCGCCGCGCTGGAAGCGCATCCCTGGCCGGGAAATGTGCGCGAGCTGGAAAATCGGGTGAAGCGGGCGGTGGTCATGACCGAAGGGCGGCAGCTCGGCCCCGAGGATTTGGAATTGACCGCGGCGAAGGATACTGTCGTGGACCTGGACCTGCGGGCCGCCAGGCTGCGAGCCGAGCGCGAGGTGCTGCACTTGGCCTTGGCCGACAGCAATGGCACGCTGTCGGTGGCCGCGAAGCTGCTTGGGATCAGCCGACCGACCATGTGTGGACTGATGGAAGTCCACGGGATCGAGCCGGAAACGGGCAAGCCGGTTGAAGCGGCGGCCAGCGGCGGCCGAACCGATTTGGCCCGAACCGATTTGGCCCGAACCGATTTGGCCCGAACCGATCTGGCCCGAACCGATCTGGCCCGAACCGATCTGGATTGAGGGACCACTCAATGCGCTGCAGGCGTTTCTTCGGTGTGCGTTTCGTCGGTGTTCTGGCGGTCTGCACGGCCGCGATCTGGCCACTGAGCGGGCAGGCGGCCGACTATCTCGCCAACGGCCGGTTGGCGCTGCAGAAGGGCGACCTGAGGGCCGCTCAGGTCCAGTTGCTGAACGCGGTGAAGGCCGATCCGCAGAACGCGGAGGCGCGCTACCTGCTCGCCCGGGTGGAGTTCAATCTGGGGGATCCCGTGGCTGCCGAGGGCGAGGTCCGCGCCGCCCGCGACCGCGGCTACGATGCCCACAAGGCACTCGCGCTGCTCAGCCAGGCCATGCTGGCGCAGGCAAAGTTCCAGCCGATGCTCGACGAGTTCAAACCCAGCGGCAAGGACAACCAGCTCGACTCCGAGATCCTGGTCGCGCGCGGCATTGCCGAGACCGGTCTGAACCATGTCGAAGCCGCCGAGAAGGATTTCGCCGACTCCGAGAAACTCGCGCCGACCTCGGTGCAGCCGCTGCTGGCCGACGCCAGGCTGTCCGTCACCCGGCGAGAGGTGGATCGCGCCCTGCAGAAAGCCGATGCGGCGCTCGCGATCCAGCCGAAATCGGCCGACGCCATGCTGGTGAAGGCGCAGGCACTCCGCCTGAAGGGCGACCTTGTCGGCTCCGCTTCGGTGCTCGACCAGGCGGTTGAGGCCGCACCCGACAGCCTCCAGGCGAAGCTCGATCGGGCCAGCATGCTGCTGGCGACCGGCAAGATCACCGCGGCGCAGTCGGATATCCAGTCGGTGCTGGCGGTTTCGCCGGGCAACGTGCAGGCGATCTACCTGCAAGCCGTGCTGCAGGCGGATGCCAAGGATTGGCACGCCGTCGATGCCTCGCTCAATCGCATTGCCAACTTCCTCGGCCGGATACCGCGTGCCTACTATCTGCTCGCCGTGGCCAAGCGTGAATTGGGCGAGCTCGAACAGGCGCGTGACGCGGCGACCCGTTACCTTGGGCACGCGCCCAATGACCTGGCCGGCTACAAGCTGCTGGCGCATATCGAAACCGATCAGCATCAACCGGACCATGTGATCGAGACGCTGTCGAAGATCGCCGATGCCGGACAGGGCGATGCGGAGGTCTACGACCTGCTGGGTCGTGCCTACGTCGCGACAGGTCGCGGCGACGAGGCGATCAAGGTGTTCCAGAAGGCCGAGACCCTGGCGCCGAAAGATGTCGGGCTGCAGACAAGACTGGCCGCGGCGCAGCTCGGCCAGGGCAACGTCAACGATGCGATCGGCGATCTCGAGGGGACACTGAAGCTCGCGCCGACCCAGCCCATGGCGGGTGAGGCGCTGTTCTTCGCCACGCTCGCCACCGGCGACCTCGACAAGGCTGCTGCGGTCATCAAGCAGCTCCGCGACATGCAGGGTGACACACCCGTGGTGCAGAACCTGGACGGGCTTCTGCTGTTGGCGAGGCTCGATCTGAACGGCGCGCGCGCCAAGTTCGAGGAGATCAGCACCAAGTCACCCAACTTCCAGCCGGCGAAGGCCAATCTTGCGCGCGTGCTGGCGATGCAGGGACATGATGCCGAAGCGGAGAAGCTGCTGGGCGATGTGCTCGACAAATCCCCGTCGTCCGAGCCCGCCCTGTCGATCACGGTCAACATGATGTTGCAGACTAACCAGACCGCCAAGGCGATCGCGCGGGTCGAGCGCGCGCATGCCGCCGCGCCCGGTGATCTGCGCCTCGCGGCCGGCTTGGCCCAGCTTTATATCCGCGACCAGCAGCCGCAGAAGGC
This sequence comes from Acetobacteraceae bacterium, assembly GCA_003151425.1. GTDB lineage: Bacteria > Pseudomonadota > Alphaproteobacteria > Acetobacterales > Acetobacteraceae > Palsa-883. The sequence goes on along the minus strand of PLXO01000311.1, from coordinate 14,656 downwards.
GCTCGACGTCACCAACGACGCGAAGGGTGCAAACAACGACGAGACGATCCTCGGCGTGCGTGTCGCCGCTCTGGCGGCGCTGCAGCGTCAGGCGCAGGCGCGCGACACGTTGCAGCAGATCCTCAAGCTCAACCCCGCCTCGATACCGGCGCGCCGTCAGTTGATGGCGCTGTACATGCAGGCCGCGGACTATGAGAGTGCCCGCAACGTCATGAAGGAAGGGTTCGTGGCGCGGCCGCGGGATTACCAGTTCTACCAGGACTACGTGATGATCGACCTCAAGGCGGGCGGGGTCGACGCGGCGCTCGCCTCGGCGCAGCGGCTGGCGGATCAGGATCGCGGCTTCGCGCAGGCGACTGCGTTGCCAGGCGACATCTATCTCGCCGCCGATCGGCCGGCGGCCGCGATGAAGGCCTACGTTGCCGCCTTTGCCGCCGCACCGTCGAGCTTCCTGGCGGTCAGGCTGGCAACCGCGATGGTACGGAACAACCAGCCCGATGAGGGGTGGCAGAAGCTGGTCGAGTGGGTGGACGCGCATCCCGACGACCTGGTGGTGCTCGAGGCGCTTTCCGAGCTCGATATCAACACCCACCGGTTGGACGACGCGGAAAAACATCTGAAGCTTCTGCTGGCGAAGAAGCCGCATGACGCCATCGTCCTCAACAACCTGGCCTGGGTGTATCAGCAGAAGGGTGACCCGCAGGCGAAGGCGCTGGCATTGCAGGCCTATATCCTGCTGCCTGGCGTCCAGACCGCCGACACGCTGGGCTGGATTCTCACCCAGAACGGCAGCGCGACCGAGGGCCTGCCCCTGTTGCGGCAGGCCAGCGCGACGGCGCCAGCCGACTTTCGCATTCGCTATCACTACGCCGTCGCACTGGACAAGACCGGAAATGTCGACGAGGCCGTACGGCAGCTCGACCAGGTCATCGCGGCAAAAGGCAACTTCAGTGAGAAGACCGACGCCCAGGGCTTGCTGGATGAGCTGAAGAAGAAGCTGTGATACCGGCGATCGAACAGATTGACGTAGCGCCGACGCGGACCGTTCCGACCGGGATTGCCGACCGGTGGGCCGACCCACGGGTCGGTCCTGACGACCTGGCGGCCGGCACTGGCGGGAGGTCCTCGCTTTCGGCGCTTGGTATGATGCGGCCAGGCCACGCCGGCGAACGGGACTGACCCATGCGTTCGCTCGCCTTCTTTGTCGAGATGCTCGTACTCCGGCCGGTGGTCACGATCCGGCCATTCGTCGGCGTGCTGCTCTGGTCATGGGTCTCGTTCATGAGCCCCCACAAGCTGCTGTGGGGACCGGCGAGCGGCCTGCCCTGGGCGTTGATGACCGTTGCGGCGATCGGGTGGGCTGTTTGACCGCGCGTGAGCCGAAGCGCATCGCCTGGAACCCGACCACCGGCCTGATTGCGGCTTTCATCGTCTGCATCACGCTGACATCCTTGGTGGCGATGGCCCCGGTAGACGACGTGTTCCACAAATGGGGCCTCGTGACGAAGGGCTTCTTCGTCATGCTCATCACGGCGTCGCTGTTGACGAGCAAGCAGCGAATCCATGCGCTGATCTGGGTCATGGTTCTGTCGTTGGCATATTTTGGCATCAAAGGCGGCGGGTTCACGATCCTGCACGGCGGGGCCAATCGGGTGGAGGGACCGCCCGACACGCCGATTGGCGACAACAACGCGCTGGCGGCCGGGCTGCTGGTGACGGTTCCGCTGATGAATTATCTCCGCATGCAATCCGAGCACCGCATCATCCGCATCGCTCTGGCCGGCATGATTGTGCTCACGCTGTTCTCGGTCGTCGGCAGCTATTCGCGCGGGGCCCTGATCGGCCTGGTGGCGATGACCGGCTTCCTGTGGGTGAAGAGCAAGCACAAGCTCGTCGCCGCGGTCGTGCTGCCGCTCCTGGTCGGTTGCGTTATCGCGTTCATGCCGCCCGAATGGATGGACCGCATGCACACGCTGCAGGACGCGGAGGCCACCGACTCGGGCCAGACCCGCATGGCGATCTGGAACGTCGCCTGGCAGATGGCGGTGCATCGCCCGTTGACGGGTGCCGAGTTCATGGGTCCGTACTACCAGGATGTCGTCTCGCGGTTCGTGCCCGGCGCAACGCAGCGCGCGGTGCACAGCATCTGGTTCGAGGTGCTGGGCGAACATGGGTTCGTCACGTTCTTCGTATGGCTGGGCATCACCGTCAGCGGCCTTGTGGCCGCGCATCGCATCATCAAGAGCGCCGCCGGCAAACCGGAGCTCGCATGGTGCGTCGATCTGGCGAAGATGTCGCAGGTCTCGGTGGTGGCATATTGCGTGGCCGGTTCGTTCCTCTCGCTGTCCTATTGGGAGTTCTACTTCACGCTGCTGGTGGCCGTGGCGGCGACCCATCAATATGTGCGCGAGGCGCTGGGCGAGACCGCACCGGGACGGCGACGAGGGATCGCGCTGCCGCCGCGCCTGGCGATACAAGGTGGCGCAGCGATACGTGGTGGCGCAGCGATGGGCGCGAAGGCCCGTGCCGGACCGGCCGCATGAGTGGGATCCTGCTTGGATCGACGCTGATCGCCGTGGCCTGGCTGTCGATCTGGGCGGTGAAGGACCACGCCCTCCCGTCCAAGACCTGGTGGCCATTCGCGATGCGCGAGCCCGCCAAGCCGGATGAACGCCAGCGGCCCTATCGTCCCGGTCATCGTATGCAGGGCCGCAGCAAGCCGGCGCAGCGACCATGGCGCCGCTCCGACTCCTGACCTTCTCGACGCTTTACCCGAGTGCGTCGCGGCCAAACCACGGCATCTTCGTGGAGAACCGGCTGCGTCACCTGGTGGCATCAGGCGAGGTCCTGGCCTCGGTGGTCGCGCCGGTGCCGTGGTTTCCCAGCGGAGCGGCACGGTTCGGGACCTGGGCGGCGCATGCGAACACCGCGCAACGCGAGACGCGCCACGGCCTGGAGGTCTACCACCCGCGCTATCCGGTGATTCCGAAGCTTGGCATGTCGGTATCGCCCTGGCTGCTCTACCGCGCCACGCTGCCGATGCTCCGCCGCTGGTGCGCCGAGAACGGGCGGCCCGACGCGATCGATGCGCACTACGTCTATCCCGATGGAGTGGCCGCGACCTGGCTCGGCAGGCGCCTTGGCCTGCCGGTGGTGATCACAGCGCGTGGCACCGATGTCAATCTGATCCCGCGCTATCGCATCCCGCGGTGGCTGATCCAGGGGGCTATCCGCGATGCCGCCGCGCTGGTCGCGGTCAGCGCGGCGTTGAAACAGGCGCTGGTCGGACTGGGAGCGCCGCAGGACAAGGTGACGGTGCTGCGGAACGGGGTCGAGACGGCCGTGTTCCACCCGCCGGAAGATCGCGCCGCCGCCCGCGCCGCGCTCGGGCTGACGTGTCCCACGCTGATCTCCGTCGGGCTGCTGATCGAGCGCAAAGGGCATCACCGTGCGATCGAGGCGATGACATCATTGCCGGGATACGCGTTGCTGATCGTGGGCGAGGGACCGGAGCACGCGCGGCTGGCGGCGATGATCGAACGGCTCGGGCTTGCCGATCGTGTCCGTCTTCTGGGATCCCGTCCCCATGCCGAGCTGCCCGCGCTGTATGGTGCCGCCGACGCGCTGGTGCTCGCTTCCTCGCGTGAGGGCTGGGCGAACGTGCTGCTGGAGGCGATGGCCTGCGGCACGCCGGTCGTCGCCAGCAACATCTGGGGCAATCCCGAGGTCGTGCGATCCCCGGCGGCCGGGCTGATCACCGAAAGCAACACCGCGGAGGCGATCGTGGCGGCGGTGCATCGGCTGTTCGCCGATCCGCCGGATCGCGCCGCGACCCGTGCCTACGCCGAACAGTTCAGTTGGGACGCGACCACGGCCGGTCAGCTAGCGCTGTTCGCCCGCATCACGCACCGCCCCGCCTGATCCTGTCATTGCCCCGTCTGATCCTGTCATTGCCCCGTCTGATCCTGTCATTGCGAGGAGCGCAGCGACGAAGCAATCCCCAGCCGCGGGGGATTGCTTCGTCGCTGCGCTCCTCGCAATGACAGGGGGGGGCGCAGATTCCCGTCTGCGCGAACCTGCTCCGGCCGCCGCTGGTATGACAACTGACCCCTGACCACTATCCAGGGCTTGCCTTCTTGTCGTCCGTTGGTCCGACCGGCACCGGCACCCATTGCAGATTGTCCTGGCGCTGGATCAGCAGCAGAACCGACTTGCGGTTCTGCTTGCGAACGCCGTCGACCTTACTCTGTACGTCGGCCGGCGTGCTGACCGGCTCCTGCTGCACCTCGATGATCACGTCGCCCGCCTTCAGCCCCCGGTTCGCGGCCGGACCATCCGGCGCGACGTCGGTGACGACGACGCCCTTCTGGTTGGCGCCAAGCTGGTACTTGTCCTTGGCATCCGGCGTGATCGGCGTCAGCGACATCCCAAGTCCGGCGATCTCGGTCGGCTTGGCCGTGTCCTCCGGCTTGGGCCCCTTGCTGTCCGTCGAGGCGACCTGCTGGTCATCAGGCAGTTCGCCCACCTTCGCGGTGACCGTGACCTCCTTGCCATCACGCAACAGCATCACCGGCACGTCGGTGCCGATGGCGGTCTCCGCGACGATGCGCGGCAGGGTGTGGTTCTCCTTCACATCCTGGCCGTTGAACTTCGTTATGATGTCGCCGTTGTGGATCTTCGCCAGCTCCGCCGGACCGCCCGGCACCACGCCGGCCACCAGCGAGCCCGTGGTCTCGTGCAGCCCCAGGCTTTCGGCGATATCGGACGTCACCGGCTGGATGCGCACGCCGAGCCAGCCGCGCCGGGCATGCCCAAAGTCGCGCAATTGGGCGACCACGTTCTTCGCCAGGTTGGCCGGGATCGAGAAGCCGATGCCGATCGAGCCGCCCGACGGCGAGTAGATCGCCGTGTTGATGCCGATGACCTGGCCGTCCATGTTGAACAGCGGTCCACCGGAATTGCCCTTGTTGATCGCGGCGTCGGTCTGGATGAAGTCGTCATACGGCCCCTGGCGGATGTCCCGCCCGCGCGCCGAGACGATGCCGGCGGTGACACTGCCGCCGAGCCCGAACGGATTGCCGATCGCCAGCACCCAGTCGCCGACCCGCGAGGCATCGGAATCGCCGAACGCCACCGCCGGCAGCGGCTTGTCCGACTTCACCCGCAGCAAGGCGATATCGACGCGCTCGTCCCGGCCGATGAGCGTGGCTTTCAGCGAGGTGTTGTCTTGCAGGGTCACGGTGATCTCATCGGCACCCTCGATGACGTGATTGTTGGTCACGATGATGCCGGACGGATCGATGACGAAACCGGAGCCGAGGCTCTGCGTGCGGCGCTCAGGCGCCGGCTGGCTGGGCTTCGCTTGTCCGCCTTGGTTTCCGGGGCCGCCCTGGTGGTTGCGATCGAGGAAGTCCTTGAAGAACTGCTCGAACGGCGAGCCTGGCGGAAACATCGGGAAATCCGGCCCGGGCCCACCGGCGTGCGCCGTCATCGTGGCGGAGGACGATACGTTGACCACCGCCGGCAGCAGTTTTGCCGCCAGATCGGCGAAGCTGTCGGGCGCCGGACGTGCGAACGCGGGGGTGGCCGGCAGCACCGCGGCGAGCGGGACGGCGACCAGGGTCGCGGCCCCGAGCAGGACAGCGCGGGCGGTGGCGGAACGGAGAAAGAGCATGGTCAGGGTTCCTGGCGGATCGGCCGCATATGGCAAGTCCACCGCCGGTCGGCAATGGAACGGGAAGCGAGTGCGGGTAGTGTACTTGGCAGGTCGGTCCAGGTCACGGTCCGGGTGGGGTTGGCGCCGCCTGGAGGTAGCGCAAATATGCGTTGTCCGGCGTAATAACCAGCCGCGCGGCGCCGGTGTCGAACGCGTCGCGGTAGCCTTGCAGGGTGCGCCAGATGCCGAAGAACCAGGGATCCTGATTGAACGCCGCGGCATAGGTGGCGGTCGCGCCGGCCTCGCCTTCGCCGCGCAGGCGGTCGGCGGTGGCACGGCCTTGGGCCAGCAACACGGTGCGCTCGCGTTCGGCGTCGGCGCGGATCTTCGCCGAGGCCTCGGCGCCTTCCGCGCGTGCCTGCGCCGCGACCCGATGGCGTTCGGACTGCATGCGCTGCAGGATCGCTTGCGTGTTCTCCTGCGGCAGGTCGGCGCGGCGAATGCGCACGTCCTCGATCGAAACGCCGAAAGCGGGCATCTCGGCGCTCACCTGGTCACGGATCGTCGCCATGATCCGCTCGCGATCGGCCGACAGCACGTCGAGCAGCTTGTTGTTTGCCAGCACGCGGCGAAGGCTGGCGGTGACGATGGAATTCAGTCGGCTCTCGATGGCGAAGTCGCCGACGCCAACCGCCTGGTAGTAACGCAGCGGGTCCTTGATGCGGAACACCACGAAGCTGTCCACGGCCAGCCGGCGCTGGTCGCCGAGGATGACTTCGTCGCCCGGCGGTTCCACGAATTCCACCCGCAGCAGGCGCTTGTCGAACGGGATGACAGTCTGCACGAACGGCGTTTTGACGTGCAGGCCGGGCTGGGTGATCACCCGGATCGGGTCACCGAATTGGGTGATGAGCACCTGTTGTGTCTGGTCGACGGTGAACAGGCTGGCATCGGCGACGATGAGCAAAACCACCACCAGGGCGATCAGCGCGATAAGGGCGCGGTTCATGGCACAGACCCCCTGGCGGGCGCCTGGGACAGCCCGGGTGAAGCGGCGGTGGAGGGCGCTGCCGGCGGCGGCGGTGGTTTGCCCGGCGGCGGTATGTTCAGCGGCAGGAAGGGCAACAGCCCCTTCAGCTTGTCGTCCACCACCAGCGGCTGCGAGTGGGCCAGGATGTCCTGCATGGTGTCCAGGTACATGCGTTGCAGCGTGACGTCCTTGGCCGCCTGGTAGGCCTTCAGCACCGCGTCGAACTGCTGTGCCTGGCCGCTGGCCTGCGCGATCGTGGCCTGCTTGGCGCCCTCGCCCGTGAAAACGATGGCGGCGGCGTCGCCGCGGGCGCGTGGCACGATGTCGTTGGCGTAGGCCTGGGCCTCGTTGCGCATGCGCTCGGCGTCGGTGTTGGCGTTCTGCACATCGAGGAAGCTCTCGAGCACCGCGTCGGGTGGATTGACTTTCTGCAACTGTACCTGGGTGATCTCGATGCCGGCGCCGTATCTGTCAAGGATCTGCTGCGTCTGCGTGTGCACGTCGGTCTCGATCTGTGCACGTAATGGTCCGAGCGCGGGCTGGATCGGCGTGCGGCCGATCACCTCGCGGATCGAGCTTTCCGCCACGGCCTTCACCAGGTTGTCCGGGTCGCGGGTGTTGAACAGGTAGTCCTGCGCGTTGCTGATCTTCCAGAACACCGCGAGGTTGATGTCGATGATGTTCTCGTCGCCGGTCAGCATCAGGCTTTCCGACGGCACGTCGCGACCGCTCGGCTCGCCCCCACCGGTCGGGCCACCTTGCGCCATGTCTGGACGGTAGCCGATCTCGGTGCGGTTGATGTGCGTCACCGACGGCAGCAGGACGTGTTCGATCGGCCACGGCAAGTGCCAGTGCAGCCCCGGATCGGCGCGATAGCTGTAGGCGCCGAAGCGCATCACCACGCCGAGCTCGTCAGGCTGCACGAGATAAAAGCTGCTGGCCAGCCAGAGCACGACGACGGCGATGCCGAGCAGGATCAGGCCACGCTGTCCGCCAGGCCTGGTCGCCCGCGGTCCGCCGGTGCCGCCGAGCAGGCCGCGGATGAACGCCTGGATCTGGGCGATGAGCTGATCGAGGTCGGGAATCGGGCCGCCGCCGGGCCGTCCCCCCGAGCCCCAGGGGCCGCCGGGACGCCCGCCGCCGGGGCCGTTGCCGCCGCTGTTGCCGCCCCCGGAGGAACCGCCGCCGCCTGATCCGCCCGAGCCACCTCCGGAGGATCCGCCAGACGATCCGCCGGAGGAGCCCCCAGGGGATCCCCAAGGGCCGGGGCCGCCAGTGTTCCAAGGCATCGGGTGGGTTACTCCAGTGATATGCCGGCAGTGATAGTCCGCCCGGGGTCGTCGCCCCGCTGTTGGCGGATCGGCCATGATACGCCATATGCGGCATCAGTCGCGCCGCGTTGGGATGGCGAAGCGCCATATCCACCGCCATGAAGAGGTTTGCAAGCAAATGAGCACGCTCGGATGAGTATTGGGGGAGGGGACGCGCCGTCGCCGGAGGGTCTGCGCGCGGCGCTGCGCGCGATCACCGACCCGGCGAGCGGTCAGGATATCGTTGCGGCCGGCCTCATCGACGGGATCGAGGTCCGCGACGGGCTGGTACAGGTCGCGCTGCTCACCGACCGCGCGCATGCGGCGAAGATGGAGCCGGTGCGCAAGGCCGCCGAGGTGCTGCTGGCGCGCCTACCCGGCGTGGTGAACGCCGCGGTGGTGCTGACGGCGCACAAACCACCGCAAGCGGCGGCGCAAGCAGCACCGGTGGTGCGGCAATCCGGTCATGCGCAGCCCGGCGGCGGGCAGCCCGGTGGCCAGCAGCTCGGTGGCCCGCAGCCCGGCGGCCATCAGCATGGTGGTCCGCAGCATGGTGGCCACGGGCAGAAGGCGGCACTGCTGCTGCCCGACGTGCGGGCGATCGTCGCGGTGGCCTCCGGCAAGGGGGGCGTCGGCAAGTCCACCGTGGCGGTCAACCTGGCGGTGGCGCTGGCGCTGCGGGGCCACAAGGTCGGTCTGCTGGACGCGGACATCTACGGCCCGTCGTTGCCGCGCATGCTGGGACTCGCGCGCCGGCCGGAGGTGCACGGCGACAAGATGCAGCCGCTTGAGGCCTGGGGCGTGAAATGCATGTCGATCGGCTTCCTGGTCGAGGAGGAGACGCCGATGATCTGGCGCGGCCCGATGGTGATGGGCGCGCTGGAGCAGATGCTGGGCCAGGTGACCTGGGGCGCGCTGGACGTGCTGGTCGTGGACATGCCGCCCGGCACCGGCGACGCGCAGTTGACCATGGCTCAGCGGGTGGCGCTGACCGGGGCGGTGATCGTCTCCACGCCGCAGGACATCGCGCTGATCGATGCGCGGCGCGGGGTGAAGATGTTCGAGCGCGTGCACGTCCCGGTGCTCGGGCTGGTGGAGAACATGAGTTATTACTGTTGCCCGAACTGCGGCCACCGCGCCGAGCTGTTCGGCCACGGCGGGGTGCGGGCCGAGGCAGCGCGGATGCGCACCGACTTCCTGGGCGAGGTGCCGCTGGTGCTGGAGGTGCGCACCGCGTCAGATGCCGGCACACCGATCGTCGCGGCCGCGCCGGAGAGCGACTCCGCCAAGGCGTTCCGCGCGGTTGCCGACGCGGTGTGGGCGAAGCTGGTGAGCATCGTGCCAACGGCCGGGCCGCGAATCGTGATCGACTGAGCGCCGAATGTAGGGCGGACAAGCGCAGCGTAGTCCGCCAGGTTCAGACGGCCGGCTGCGCTGCGCTGGTCCGCCCTATGACATTCGGGGTCCCGCTGCGTCCGGTAGAGCGTCGGTCTCCTCGGCGGTTGGCAGGCTGGACTGACTGCCGGCGCGGGTGCAGCACAACGCGGCGGCGGCGCTGGCGCGGGTCAGCGCGGCGCTGAGCGGCGCGCCTCGATCCAGCGCCGCCGCGAGCACGCCGACGAAACAATCGCCCGCCGCGGTGGTGTCGACCGGGGTGATCCGCCGCGCCGGGACGCGCTGTACCCCGGCGGCGGTAGCGACATCCGCGCCGTCCTCGCCCAGGGTTCGCACCACATCGACGCCGAGCGCGCCACGCAATGCCGCCGCGTCCGTGCCGCAGCCGAGATGGGTGCCGAGCCAGGCGGCCTCGGTTTCGTTGACCGTGAGCAGGTCGAGGGCACGCAGCGCCGCGGTCTCCATCGGTCCGGCCGGGGCGAGGTTGAGGATGATCCGCGCGCCGCGTGCGCGTGCGCGATGGATCAACGCCGCCGTCTCCACCGCCGGGACCTCCGTCTGCAGGACCAGGGTCGTGGTGGGGCCGAGCAGCGCGCCCTCGATCTGCGCAGCGCGGGCGGCAAGGTTGGCGCCGGAGCCGACCCCGATCGCGTTGGCGCCCTGCGGATCGACGAAGATGGCGGCGCAGCCGGTGGCGGTGTCGGCCTCGATGACGCGCGACAGGTCGATCCCGGCGGCGCGTAGCAATTCCAGCGCGCCGGCGGCCAACGCATCGCGCCCGACGGCGCCCGCCATCACCACCTGTGCCCCGTCGCGCGCGGCAGCGACCGCCTGGTTGGCGCCCTTGCCACCCGGCTCGATGCGGATGCCGGGCGCGAGCAGGGTTTCGCCCGCGCGCGGGATGGCGGGGAGGGGAAAGATCAGATCGAGGTTGATGGAGCCGAAGACGACGATCATGCCGGGGGCACGGCTCCGTGCCGGCTTGGCCCGTGACGTTCCGCTCGGGTGGAACTCAGAAGCCTCGCCCGTCTGGTCTGGGCCTGCCGAGCCGCATCGTCGTTTGACCATTGCACCCAGAAGCGATCAGCGGCGTCCCGTCCCTCAAGCGCGATCTTGATGTGCCAGCCGAGGACCGTTTCGTATGCCATCTGGCGAACGACACGATCGTGCATGTTCGTGCGGAGCCAATCGAACACCGGCTCAGGGTCGTCCACCAACACATCGCAGCGTTCGATTTCGGTCATCGGGGCGACCACTCCAATCCAGCCAAGACGAAACGACCCTACACCTAGCGTCCCAACGCCGCCATCAGTTCCCCCCGCTCCCGGCGATTCAATCCGCTGTCCGCCTGCGTCACCGTCTCGCCCGCCACCATCCGACGCACCGCCGCGAGCATGTGCGCGGACAGCGTCACCGCGCCCAGCCGATAGTCGAGGAACGCCGCCCGATATGCGAACACACAGGCCTTCAGCGTCACCAGCATCGCGGCGGCATGGTCATGGATTTCGTATGGGGTAATAGCATCCACACATGCCGGGTGGCCACGGCAAGGCGGCATACGCCGGCAGCTCCTCGTGCGTTCCGCCCTAACTCGAACGCGCAACCGCAACCAGGCAGGTCAGCTCGAACATCAGGTTTGCCGCGTTGATGCAGGTGATGCCGGTCGGATCGAGCGACGGCACCACCTCGCAGATATCGCCGCCGACGATGTCCAGCCCGTTGATGCCGCGCAGCATCATCTGCACATCGCGCATTGAAATGCCGCCCGGCTCCGGCACGCCGGTCCCGGGTGCGTCCGTGGGATCGAGGCCGTCGATATCGATCGTGATGTAGGCCGGCCCGTCGCCGACCACCCGGCGGATCTCCTGCACCGCGGCGGCCCGGCCCATCGCCTCGTACTCGTCCATGCTCACCATGCGCAGGCCGGCGGTGCGGCCGAACACCAGATCGTCGTCGCCGTAGCGCGTGCCGCGCAGTCCGATCTGAATGATCCGCGCGGGATCGAGCAGGCCCTCCTCGATCGCCCGCCGGACGAACGTGGCGTGGTTGATCTTGGTCCCCATGAACGTATCAAAAGTATCCGCGTGCGCGTCGACCTGGATCAGCCCGAGCGGCCGGTCCTTGCCGATGGCGCGCAGGATCGGCAGCGGCACCGTGTGATCGCCGCCCATCGACACCGGCGCGGCGCCGATCGCATGGATGCGCTGAAAAAATTCCCCAATCAGCGCGACGCTCCGCTCGATGCTCAGCGGATCGGTCGGCGCGTCGCCGACATCGCCGATGTTGCACAGCCGATAGGGCGCGACACCCGTGGTCGGATTGACCTGGCGGATCAGCCGCGAGGCCTCCCGCACGCCGGCCGGGCCCTGGCGCGCACCGGTGCGATAGGTGGCGCCGAGATCGAACGGAACACCGGCCAGCGCGATGCCAAGGGGACGCTCGATCGGCACCCGGGCCGCGCGCAGGAAGGTGGCGATCTCCCCGTAGCGGGGAACAACCGAGGAGTCGGTGGGGCGGAATGTGCTGTTGGAATCTGACATGCATGCCTCTAACCCGGGAATGGGTGAGCAAACTACTCTAAAAACCGCGACATTCGGAACGCAATTCGCGGGTATTCGTCACGCGCTTCGGGCCAGCGCCGCCATCAACTCCGCCCACTCCCGCCGGTTGAGCCCGCTATCGGCCTGCGTCACCACCTCGCCCGCTGCCATCCGGCGTACCGCCGTCAGCATTTGCGCCGACAGGGTCACCGCGCCCAGCCGATAGTCGAGGAACGCCTTATAAGCAATTGGAACCCAAGCTTTCACCGTCTCCAGCATCGCTTCGGCGTAGACCCGAATCTCATACTGCGCATGCGCATCCGCCCGCAGCGACAGGAAATGCAGCAGATTGTGCAGGTCGACCTTCCAGTACCACTGCGTGTAGGTGTTCAGCGTCAGGTTCATCCGCGCCAGCTCGCGCGCCAGCCCCGGCCGCCCCGGGTCACGCGGCGCGCCCTGCTCGTCCTCGTTCAGCATCTCGATGTAGTGGTCGTAGCTGCGCGTCGCGTCGTCGCGCAGCAGGCCGAGCACATGCGCCGCCTCGTCCCCGGTCAGCACCGCGCCGCGCCCCTGGCGGTTCATCGCCGATTGGGCGGCGAGGTGCTCCGGCGCCGGCAGGTAGAACTCGCGGTCGAGGATCGAGTAGCGCGCGGAATACTCGTTCACATTCGCCGTGCGATGGCGGATCCACTGCCGCGCGACGAAGATCGGCAGTTTCACGTGGTACTTGATCTCGCACATCTCGAACGGCGTGGAGTGCCGGTGGCGCATCAGGTAACGGATCAACCCGGCATCCTCCGAGACCCGGCGCGTGCCGCGGCCATAGGAGACGCGCGCGGCCTGCACGATCGCCGCGTCATCGCCCATGTAGTCGATCACCCGGACGAAGCCGTGATCGAGCACCGGCAGCGGTTGGAACAACAGCGCTTCCAGCGCCGGCACCGTGGGGCGGCTTGTCTCGGCGCGCTCGGCGCGGGCCGCCGCGATCTCGGCGGCTTGCTGCTCGGTCAGGGGCATCGCTGTTCCATCTTTCACCGCTACCTTTCACGCCACCTTTCACCCGGGCGGCCGACCGCCTATATTCCGTCTGCCGGCTTGCCGGCTATGGCGATAAACGGTGTGTGGAATAAGCGTTGTGGACCCGGGGGCAGTACCCGGCGCCTCCACCAATTCCCCGGTTGGATCTCTGATCCGCTGGGCTGCGGGGGCGAAACAGGCTCGACACGCGTGGTAAAGGCCCATCTTTTGCTCGGCATGGTTCCGCCGTCATCGGGCCATATGACAAGTGCCAATGACAACATGGCGCTCGCTGTCGCTGCATAAGCGATAAGCGCGGTTCGGGGGGCACCGGGCAACAGAAGCCCCCCAACTCTCCCGTGGCGCCCAGCGCGTAGGGCGGATAAGCGAAGCGCCATCCGCTGGAGCGCAGCCCCATATCGGCGGATGGCGCTCCGCTTATCCGCCCTACATGATCAGTCTTTCCGCAATCTGCACCGCGTTCAGCGCCGCGCCCTTCAGCAACTGATCGCCCGCCACGAACAGCGCCAGCGACCGTCCCGACGGGTCGCTCCCATCGCGGCGAATGCGCCCGACCAGGACGTCGCCCTGGCCGGATGCCTCGTTCGGCATCGGGTAGTGGTTGCCCTCGGCGTCATCGACGATCCGGATGCCGGGTGCCGCCGCGAGGATCTCGCGCGCCGCCGCCGGCGGGATCGGCCGCGCCAGTTCGACGGTCAGCGCGATCGAGTGCGCCCGCAGCACCGGCACCCGGATGCAGGTGATGCCGATCGGCAGGTTCGGCGCCTGCATGATCTTGCGCAGTTCCTGCACCACCTTGGTCTCCTCCCCGTTGGCGCCCGTGTCGCGGTCCACCGCGGTGTCGTGGCTGAACAGATTGAAGGCATACGGGTGGCGCAGCACCGTGGGCGCGAACGCCCGCCCGGCCAGGTAGGCGCCGGTCGCGTTGCGCAGCTCGGCCATCGCCGCCGCCCCGGCGCCCGAGGCCGCCTGGTAGGTGGCGGCGATCACCCGGCTGATGCCCACCGCGCGGTGCAGCGGCCACAACGCCACCGCGGCGATGATCGCCACGCAGTTCGGGTTGGCGATGATTCCGCGATGCGAGGCGATCGCGCCCTCGTTCACCTCCGGCACCACCAGCGGCACCCCGGCGTCCATGCGGAAGGCCGACGAGTTGTCGACCACCACCGCGCCGTGACCGACCGCCGCCGGGGCGAAGCCGCGCGCGGTGGCACTGCCGGCGGAAAACAGGGCGATGTCCGCCCCGGCCAGCCCGTCCTCGGTCAGCACCTCGACCGGCAGCCCGTCGCCGCGAAACATCAGCGACCGGCCGGCGGAACGCTGAGAGGCGTAGAGACGCAGGGACCGCAGCGGGAAATCGCGCTGCTCCAGGCAGGCGATCAGCTCGGTGCCGACGGCGCCGGTGGCACCGACGATCGCGACCGAGGGATGGTTCAGGCTCATGACACGGCGTTCCTTCCTGTGAAGCCGGAGGAACGGGCGCCAGAAATGCAAAGGCCCCGTCCGTCACCGGCGGGGCCTATCGGTTGGGCTATGTTGGCAGTCTCAACACGCACACACCGGAGCCACCCCGTCGGAGGGCTTCATGGTCTTCGCCGTGCGCGTCATCTGTCCGAACATGCTGGCACAATAGGGCCGGGCGCCAGCGACGTAAAGCCGGCAAACGAAGGAAGGTCAGGGCTCCGCC
>PLXO01000028.1 GCA_003151425.1 Acetobacteraceae bacterium | reverse complement strand
AACCGGCCCTCCCTACCCCTATCACTACTCATTCGTGCGAGCGGAAAAGTCGTCGATGCCGGCCTTCGCCGGCCATGACGGGGATGTCGACCGTGCGCCACTTGACGCGGCAATGTATCGGCGTCTCCCTTACCACCGCGACGCCTGGTCACACCGTGGGTGCGTACGCCGGAGGCCATGACGAATGGATAGCGAAACGACGCCAGGCACCGACTTCGTCGCCCGCGCCCGCACATTGGCGCCGGAGATCGTCGCGGCGACGGCGGAGATCGAGGAACGGCGCGAGCTGACACCGACGCTGGTGCAACGCCTGGTCGAGGGTGGATTCTTCCGCCTATTGCAGCCGCGCTCGCTGGGCGGTGCCGAACTGCGGCCGGTGATCTTCGCGCAGGTGACCGAGGCGCTGGCGGAGGCCGACGCCTCCGTCGCATGGTGCGTCGGGCAGAACAACGGTTGTGCGATGTCGGCGGCATATCTAGGCGAGGCGCCGGCGCGCGAAATCTTCGGCCCGTCGACTGGGATTTTGGCCTGGGGCCCACCCGGCGCACCGTACGAAGCGCAGCCGGTCGAGGGCGGCTATCGCATCAGCGGTACCTGGCGCTTCGCCAGCGGCAGCCACCACGCGAGCTGGCTCGGCGCGCACATGCGGGTTGAGGGACGCAAGGCGCAACGCACCATGCTGTTCCCGAAATCCAGCGTGCGGATGGTCGACATCTGGCACACGGTCGGGCTGCGCGGGACCGGCAGCGACGAATACGTGGTCAAAGACCTGTTCGTGCCGGAGCACCACAGCCTGTCGCGCGACGATCCGCGCGAACGTCGCGAGACGGGGCTGCTGTATCGTTTCACCTCCAATCAGTTGTATTCGGCGGGATTCGCTGGCGTGGCGCTGGGCATCGCGCGGGCAGCGATCGGGGACTTCCTGGAGCTGCCGGGCAACAAGACCTCGCGCGGCGCGGCGCGGCCGATGCGCGAGAACAACGTTGTGCAGTCGCAACTGGCGCAATGCGAGGCGCAGGTGCGCTCGGCGCGCGCGTTTCTGCACCAGGTGCACGACGATGCCTGGCGGACGGTGGAGCAAACCGGCGAGCAGACCGCCGAGCAGCGGATGCTGATCCGGCTGACCTCCACCTGGGCAATCCAGCAGTCGCGCGCGGCGGTGAACACGCTGTATCATGCCACCGGCTCGGCCGCCGTGTTCGAGGCCAACCCGTTCGAGCACCGGCTGCGCGACATCCACACGGTGGCGCAGCAGTCGCAAGGCCGGCAGTTGCACTACGAGACCTGCGGCCAGATCATGTTCGGTCTGACGCCGGAGAACCAGTTCTGAGGGGAGACGAAAAGATGCCCGCGCAATCGCTCAATCACTTTACCATCGTGACGCGCGACCTGGAGGCGACGAAGGATTTCTACACCGACATCGTTGGGCTGGAGGTGGGCGATCGCCCGCCGCTGGCGTTCGACGGCTACTGGCTGTATTGCGGCGGCGTGCCGACGGTGCACCTGATCTACAACCGCAAGGGCGACAAGCCGATCGCGGGCTCGCCGGGTACCGGACGGCTGGATCACATCGCATTTGCCAGTACCGGTCTGAAGGACATGCGCGCGAAGCTGAAGCAGCACGAGGTGAAATACGAGGAGCGGGTGCTGCCGCGAATGAACATGACGCAGTTGTTCTATTATGATCCAGACGGGATCGCGATCGAGATGAACTTCCCACCCGAGGAAACGGAGGCACGCGCATGAACGCGATCCGCGCCCGGCTGGCGCACATGGGCATCTTCGTGCGCGACCGCGAAACGATGGTGAAATTCTACACCGAGGTGCTGGGGCTGATGGTCACCGACCAGGGGCCGGGGCGGGCACCGGGTATGCATCTGACATTCATGAGCGGCGACCCCGGAGAGCATCATCAGGTCGTGCTGGTGACTGGGCGGCCTGAAGACAGCGGGTTCAACCCGATCAACCAGGTGTCGTTCCTGGTTGAGTCGTTGGCGCAGTTGCGCGAGGTGCACAAGCGCGCGCTGACCCGCGGAGCGACGGATATGCGGCTGGTCAACCACGGCAATGCCTGGTCGATCTATTTCCGCGATCCGGAGGGCAACACGCTGGAGGCATATCTGCACACGCCGTTCCACGTGCCGCAGCCGCATGGCGAGCCGTTGGACCTGGCCAAGTCGGATGAGGAGATTCTGGGCCTGACTGAGGCGGCGTGCGCGAAGGATCCCGGGTTCATGCCGCGGGCGGCGTTCGTGCAGAGCGTCGCGGCGCGAATGGCGAATTGAGCGACGGCGCGACTGCACACCGCTCCCGCTGATCTGACCTGGTGGCGTCCGGCTGCAACGCCGGTTGATCGGGACGGTCCGGCTTCGATCCCATTCGAACCACTGGGATGGCATGTGCTCGATCGCCCGGTGTTCGAGCATGTGTCTGCAATCGCCGACCGGCAACCGGAGGCAGTCGCCCTACGGGACGGTGCGCGTGCCCTGACCTATGGCGAGTTGTGCCGAAGGGTGCGCGGGCTTGCGCGGCGGATCATTTCGGTGACGCCACGCGATGCCGCCGTGGCGGTTCTGGTGCCCGATGGGCTCGATACCGCGGTCGCGATGCTGGCCTGCTTCGCCGCCGCGCGCGTTTGCCTGATGGTCAGCACCGGCCTGCCGCCACAGCGTGTTTCCGCGATCATCGAAGCTGGTGGCGTGGCGGCGGTGCTGCTTCACTCAGGCGGCGGCACGGCTTTGCCGCGTGGTGTGCAACGCATCATGGTGGATGCGCCCAATGTGCGGGACATGGCGGATCAGGTCTGGGCGGACCAGGTCGGGGCGGATCATATCGGACTTGATGTTCCGGATCCGGATGAACCGGCACTGACGATCTACACCTCCGGCAGCACCGGCCGGCCGAAAGGGATCGTGCGGTCGCATCGGCAGGTGGCGTATCTGGGCTGGAAGAAAGTGCATCGCTTTCACCTCCATATGGGTGATCGCGTGCTGGCGCCGTACACCCTCACCACGGGCGGTGGCATCGTCGGTTTCATGATGACGCTGATGGCCGGCGCCTGCTTCTACCCGGTCAATGTGCCGCACAGCGGCGCCCGCGCGGTACTGACACTGGCGCGGCGGGAATGCATCACGCTGCTGACCGGAACACCGTCGTTGCTGCGGGTGCTGTTCGGTCTCGACGGCGCCGGCCTGGCGTTTGGCCATTTGCGCGCGCTCTACACCACGGGCGAGACGCTACTTCGCGCGGACCTCGATGCCTGGCGCCGCGTGCTGCCGGATAGCTGCCACGTAGCCTATGTCTATGGCATGAGTGAGGCCGCACCGTTGACGGAATGGTTCCTGCCGCGGGACTTGCCAGAGGTTCGGGCGAGATTGCCGATCGGCTATCTCAACGCCGACCATGAGTACGCCATCAGCAACGACCGGGGCCAGCCGGTTCCGCTCGGCGGGGAAGGCGAACTCTGGGTGCGCGGCCGGTTGCTGTCGCTCGGCGAATGGGACGCAGGGCGCTGCGTGCCGGGCCGGTTGCTGGTCGATGCCACCGATCCGGCGTTATCGGTGCTGCGGACCGGCGACGTCGTCCGTCTGCGGCCGGATGGCCTGCTTGATTTCATCGGGCGCACCGACACGCAGGTGAAAATCCGCGGTAATCGCGTCGAGCCGGCCGAGGTCGAGGATGCCCTGCGCCGCTCGGCCGATGTCGCGGATGTCGCCGTGCTGGCGCGCCGCGTGGGCGAGGAGACGGTGCTGGTGGCGTTCGTGGTGCGTGCGGATGGGGGCGACGAAGCGGCGTTGCGCGAGCGTCTGATGCAGGGTCTGCGCGCAGCGTTGCCGTCTTATATGCATCCTTCGCGCATTGTGTTCATCGACCGCCTGCCACGCACCCGGAACGGCAAGCTGGATGCCGCGGCGTTGCTCGCACGCAGCGACGCAAAGCCGTTCTCGCGTCTGCGTAGGTTGTTCGGCGGACGCGGGGGCTGAGAGGGCGCGTGAACGTCCTGTTCCCGTCATGGCCCGGTTTGTCCCGGCCATCCCCACGGGTAACGGCGGGCGCGAACGAAGCAGTTGTCCGCCGCAACAAGGCCCTTGGGGATCCCCGGGTCAAGATGCCCGCGGATGGCCATGACGGTGAGCGAGCGGCGATGACGATTCGGTACTCTGCCGTGACGACGAGGCCGTTGGGCATTCAGCCCGATATCAGAACGGTGTATCCCCCCGCACCGTCACCCGGTGCATGATCCGCGTTTCCGCCGGATAGTCGTTCACCGCGTAGTGCTGCGTGCAGCGGTTGTCCCAGAACGCCAGCGACCCGGCTTCCCAACGGAATCGGCAGATGAACTCCGGGCGCGTGGAGTGCTTCATCAGGAAGTCGATCAGCGGCTGGCTTTCCTCGTCGGTCATGCCGTCGAAATGTTGCACATGCCCACCGATGAACAGCGCCTTGCGTCCGGTCTCCGGATGGGTGCGGACCAGCGGGTGCACGCTGGTCGTCTGCACGTCACCGGGGTCCTTGACCTGCATGTGGCTCATCTGCCGAGAATACATCTCCTTGCGCGACTTGCCGCCGTTCTTCTTGAAGTTGTCGCCGACGCAGACGGTCTTGAGATCGGCGAGCAGCGCCTTCATGCCGTCGGACAGCGACTCGTAGGCGAGGTACTGGCTGGTGAACATCGTATCGCCACCGACCGAGGGCGCCTGCACCGCGTAGAGGATCGTGCCCATCGCCGGCTGCGGGGAAAACATCTGGTCGGTGTGCCAGGACCCACCAAAATTCTTCTTGTCGCTCGGCGTCTTGACGATGCGCAGGACCTCGGGGTGCTCCTCCATGCCAACCATGAAAGGATGCAGGTGGATCTCGCCCCAGCGGCGGGCGAAGGCGAGTTGACGCGCCGGCGACAGGTTCTGGTCGCGGAAGAAGATCACCTGGTTTTCCAGCAAGGCGGTGCGAACTTCGCCCAGCACCTCATCCGGCAGGTCTTCCGCCAGGTTGACGCCGGAGACCTCGGCGCCGAGCGCGCCGGCGATCCGGTGCGTTTCGATATGCCGATATTGCGAATTCCGCGTGACGTTCATCTCGTTGCATCCTCCGTGGCGCTGCTGGGCCGCGCGATGGTTGGTGGCCGCATTGGCGTGCCCGTCCAGGGTATATGGTGACTCCAATCCTGAGGCATGGGAAGATGCGGGCCGGCACGGGCCGCGGCGCGAGGATGACGGTATGGACGTCGAATTCATCGGGATGATCCATCACCGGCACCAGTCGGAGATCCATCCGCCGGCGCCGATCGTGCTGGATCGTGGTTACATCAGGGATTTTGCCCAGGCGGCCGAGGCGGGCGGCTTCGATCGCGTGCTGGTCGGGTATTTTTCCGATGCGCCGGACGGGTTCCTGGTCGCCGCGCACGCCGCTGCCTGCACCGAGCGGCTGGGCTTTCTGCTGGCGCATCGCCCCGGGTTCGTGGCGCCCACGCTCGCGGCGCGCAAACTCGCGACGCTCGATCAGATCACTGGCGGCCGTGCGGCGCTGCACGTGATCTCCGGTGGCGATGATACCGACCAGCGTCGCGACGGTGACACACTGTCGAAGGACGAGCGCTACGCGCGCACCGACGAATACGTCACGATCCTGAAGCGGGTGTGGACCGAGCCGGGGCCGATCGATCATCACGGGCGCTACTATCAATTCGAAAACACATCGACAGCGGTGCGCTGCGTGCAGTCTCCACACATCCCGATCTATTTTGGTGGCGCATCGGACGCAGCAATCGAGGTCGCCGGCAAGCACGCCGATGTCTACGCACTGTGGGGCGAGACGCAGGCGCAAGTGCGCGAGATCACCGCCCGCGTGCGCGCGGTGGCGGCGCGGTACGGACGGACGGTGCGGTTCAGTCTGTCGCTGCGCCCGGTGCTGGCCGCGACGGAGGACGCCGCCTGGGCGCGCGCCGAGCGCATCAAGGCGCGGATCGTCGAGCTGCGCGGCAAGGCGGCGTTGCAGGTGACGGACCATGCGCCGGCCAACGAAGGATCACGCCGGCTGCTAGCGGCGGCGGCTTCGGGCGAGCGGCTGGATCAGCGGTTGTGGACCGGTGCCGCAGCGGTGACCGGGGGGCGGGGAAACACGACAAGCCTGGTCGGCACGCCGCGCCAGGTGGCCGAGGCGCTGGCGGATTATTACGACCTTGGCGTGACGACGTTCCTGATCCGCGGCTTCGATCCGCTGGACGATGCGATCGATTATGGACGCGAACTGTTGCCCCTGACGCGCCGGTTGATCGGCGAGCGACGTGCCGCAACGACGCAGACGCAGGCGGCGGAATAAACGGGGGCAGGCGGCGTGCAGGTTGTCATCGGCTCCGACCTCACCGGGTTCGCGGTGACGCAGGACGGCATTTCCCATCTGCGCGGCGCCGGCCACACGCCGACGGATGTCGGCAGATTCGTATATTCTGTCACGCAATTTCTCTGCTGGTGCAGCTATCCTATTGCGCAATTCTGCACCGACCCGGCGTGCGGTCGCGTCGCCAAGCTTGCCGCCATGGAGGCTTCATGAAGGCCACGCCGCTTGCCCGGTTCAAGGTGCTCGACCTGTCGCGCGTGCGCGCGGGTCCGACGTGTGTGCGCATGCTCTCCGACTGGGGGGCCGACGTGATCAAGATCGAATCGCCCGAGGGCGATTCCGGCATGGGTGGGGAGCGGCATGGCCCGGACTTCCAGAACCTGCAACGCAATAAGCGCAGCCTGCAGCTCAATCTGAAGGCGCCGGAGGGCGTGACAATCCTGAAGAAGCTGGTCGCCGGCGCGGATGTGCTGGTGGAGAACTTCCGACCCGACGTGAAGTTCCGCCTGGGGATCGACTATGAATCGTTGAAGCCGATCAATCCTCGGCTGGTGTACGGGTCGATTTCCGGATTCGGGCAGGATGGGCCGTATGGCGATCGGCCCGGGTTCGATCAGATCGCCCAGGGCATGGGCGGGCTGATGTCGATCACCGGCCTGCCCGGACAGGGGCCGGTGCGCGTCGGGATCCCGGTGGCGGACCTGACCGCGGGCATCTTCTGCGCCATGGGTATCCTGGTTGCGCTGCTGGAACGCGAGGTATCGGGGGAGGGACAGTGGGTGCAGAGCAACCTGCTGGCGGCGCAGATCGCGATGCTGGACTTTCAGGCGGCGCGCTGGACGATCGGGCACGAGGTGCCGGGCCAGGCGGGCAACGATCATCCGACATCGATGCCGACTGGGGTTTATGTGACGGCGGATGGGCATTTCAATATTGGTGCGTCCGGCGACGCGATTTATGCGCGGTTCTGCAAGGTGATCGACGCGCCGCAACTGGCGACCGATCCGCGGTTCGCAACGAATGCGGATCGGTCGAGCAATCGTCGCGATCTGAACGAGGCGATCAACGCGATCACGCGCACGAAGACCTCGGCCGAGTGGATCGAGATCCTGAACGAGGCCGGCGTGCCGTGCGGGCCGATTTACAGCATCGACCAGGTGTTCGCCGATCCGCAGGTGCGGCATTTGAACATCACGCGCCACGTGGCGCACAAGGTGCTCGGCGATGTCGAGGTGATCGGCCAGGCGGTCGAGCTGAGCCGCACGCCGTGGGGTGTGCACAGCCCGACGCCGGAGCCGGGCGAGCATAGCGATGAGGTGTTGCGGGACCTTGGGTATGGCGCGGCGGACGTTGCCGATCTGCGAGCAAGGAAGGTGATCTAGCGCGGGTGCATCATGGCTGGACGCGTCTCGGCACCTGGACACATCTTCCACGCTTTGCGGGCTTGGGCGCCGAAGAGCGGACCAAGCCCGCGAAAGCGCGGGAGAGGTGTAAGGAGAGCCAATCAGCCCGAGCCTGGCGCCAGAAGACGATAGAGGATGTGCCGACGTAACGGATTGTCCTCGGCGACGAGCGGATGGTCGAACTCGATCGAGCGCGTCATGCCCAGGCGCTCCATGACCCGTTGCGACGGGTGATTGCCAAGCGTCGTGATCGCAATGATTTCCTTCAGCCCGACGCGGGTGAAGCCGTCCTGCATTGCCGCGCGGGCCGCCTCGGTAGCATAGCCCTGACCCCAGAAGCGGCGGTTGAGGCGCCAGGCGACCTCGACGGCCGGGGTGAATGACGCTTCGTACCTGACATGGCTGAGCCCCACTGCACCGATGAACGGCGCCACCCCTGGCGCCTCGACCGCCCATTTGCAGAATCCGTGGTCCGCCAGGTGCTGCTGGACGCGCCGTGCGTAGGCGTCGCTCTCTTCTCGCGTGAGGACGCCGCGCAGGAATCGCATGACCATGGGGTCGGCGTTCTGCTCGGCAAATGCGGCGAAGTCGCTCTCGCGCCACGGTCGGAGGATCAGGCGAGACGTTTCGATCATGGCATGCACCGTCGGGGCGAATGGATTGCTGCCCTTGTTACCCGACGTTGGACCGTCGGCAAAGTGTCGGCGTGGTTGCTGACGCACGACCAGCAACGCGCCGGACGAGCCTCGCATTGGCCCGTGACGCGAGCCGTGCCAGCGTGTCGAATTCGACAAGATCGGCGACGATTGCACGCGGACGGCACTCTGCCATGACCGCGCGGCCTGTTTCGAACGGACCCGAAAGGTGGCTTACGATGTACGATATCGCCATTGCTGGGGGTGGTGTGATCGGCTCCTCGATCGCCTATCACCTGACCAGGTCCGGACGCGCCGGGCGCGTTGCGGTGATTGAACCGGATCCGACCTACGAATTCGCTTCCACGCCGCGCTCGGCCGGCGGCATCCGGCGGCTGTTCAGCCTGCCGGAGAATATCCAGATGTCGGCTTTCAGCCTGGATTTCTATTTGGATTTTGAGCGCCTGACCGCGGTCAATGGCGATACCACCAAACTGGACTTTCGCCGGCAGGGCTATCTGTTCCTGTATCCGCCTGAGAAACTTGCTGTGGTGGAGAAGAACTATGCGGCGCAGCGTCAGTTGAGCTGCCCCGTCCATTTGCTCGATCGTGCGGGGATCGCACGACTGTTTCCGTCGCTGGGCCTCAACGACATCGCGGCTGGCGTGCATTCGCCGGAAGACGGCTGGATGGATCCGTATAGCGCCGTGCGCGGATTCCGCCGCAAGGCCCTGGCGCAAGGGGCGGACTATATCAAGGACCGCGTGGTCGGCGTTGAGGTCTCCGGCAAGCGGGCAAACGCGTTCAGGCTGGCGCAGGGCGAACGGATCGAGGCGAAGGTGTTCATCAACGCGGCGGGTGCCTGGGCCGGCGAGATCTGCCAAACCATCGGTATGAAACTGCCGATCGAACCGTTGCGCCGTCTCGCGTTCTATTTCGAGATACAGCAGGCTCTTGAGAAGCTGCCGCTTGTCAAGGACCTGTCGGGGCTGTTCTTCCGGCCCGAGGGCGTGGGCTATATTACGGGCGTGCCGAACATGAGCGAGCCGGCCGGGATCAATTTCGACGTTGACTATGACTACTTCGACAATGTGGTGTGGCCGCTGCTGGCGCGTCGCGCGCCGGCCTTTGAGGCGCTCAAGGTCAAGCGGGGGTGGGCCGGGATGTACGACCAGAATCGGTTCGACGGAAATCTCTTGATCGGGCCGTGGGAAGGTCAGGTCGATAATTTCCACGTCGCCGTTGGCTTCTCGGGGCACGGTCTGCAACAGGCGCCCGCGGTCGGATTGGCGCTGTCGGAGTTGGTGCTGGACGGCCGGTTTTCGACCATCGACCTGTCACGGCTGCGGTACCGCCGGGTGATGGACGGCACGCCAGTGCGCGAGGAAGGGATCAGCTAGTCGCGTTGGGTCAACGATGGCTTTCCAAAACCATCAGTGTCGCTCGGCGGTTTGCAAGGGGTGTGGCTCGCCCCAGGCGTCCGTCCTCGCGGCTGAGTCCCGCTGCCGATGCCAGGGACAAGCCCGGGCATGACGGCGGGGGGTTGCCCGGCACGACCGAAAGGGGCGCTGCGATCATCGCGCGTAGCGGGCACCTGCCGTTGGCTTTGTCGCGACGCTGGTGATGACGATTGGCTCGGCGCGCAGTGATGTTGGTGCGGCCTCGCCTTGATGCCAGAGCCAGTAGGTATTCTCGCCGGTGCCGTTGACCGCGACCACCTTGTGGTTGGCCTTGGCGTCAATGGCGTGGATCGTTACGCGGCTGATCAGGCCGCCTTGCAGGTGGCGCATGTCATCCACCGCCTCGTGAACGGCGTCGACGACGCTGGCGCCTTTTTTCAGGTACAGCACGATCGAGCGCGCGGTGCAGCAGCGCAGGGTCATCTCGCCGGCGCCGGTGCAGGCGGCAGCGCCATAGCGCGTGTCCGCGTAGGAGCCGGCACCGATGATCGGGCTGTCGCCCAGCCGCCCCGGATATTTCCAGCCCCAGCCGGATGTGCTGGTGCCGGAACAGATGTCGCCGCCGGCGTCCTGCGCCAGGAACACTGTGGTGTCGCGGCCGATCTCGGGGTCGATCGCGTGCCGGCACAGCTCGACCAGCGGGATGTCTGGCCAGGCGTGTTTTTGCGTGGGTGTGAGCTCGGCGTCGAACCAGGCCTGCCAGGCCCGTTTCGAGTCCGGGATCAAGTTGTCGGCCGGCTCGCCGCCGATCTCGCGGGCAAAGCGGGCGGCACCCT
This sequence comes from Acetobacteraceae bacterium, assembly GCA_003151425.1. Classification (GTDB taxonomy): domain Bacteria; phylum Pseudomonadota; class Alphaproteobacteria; order Acetobacterales; family Acetobacteraceae; genus Palsa-883. The sequence goes on along the minus strand of PLXO01000028.1, from coordinate 19,996 downwards.
CGCCCACTAGCAGCTCGTGCGGCAGGCGGCGCATCACCTCGCGCGCGACGCTGACCGGATGGAGGAAACCCTTCAGCGCGCCGACCGCGCCGGTGCGCAGCGTGGTGCCGTGCATCACGCAGGCGTCCAGTTCGACCTCGCCCAGCAGGTTGGGCCAGCCGCCGCGGCCGACGGTGCGCACGGTGGGATCGGCCTCGATCAGCTTGATGCCGGCCTCGATCGCATCCAGCGCGTCCTGACCGTCGGCCAGATGCCGTGCCGTGGTCGGTGCGCCGACGGTGCCTTCGTTGTTGGTGAGCAGGATCATCGACTATGCTTCCTTTGTAAGGTCGGATGCAGCATGCACTGAAAGGGGCGCGCCATGAAGCCGGAGGACTATCAGCTCGATATCCTGGTGCAGGGCTATCCCGGCAAGTCGGTCTGCCATGACGGGCTGGGGTGGAGCACGATCGTGCTGCTGCGCGGCGGCGGACATGTAGCGCTGGTGGATGTAGGGACGTTCAGCCACCGGGCCAACCTGCTGGCGGGCTTGCAGCGGCACGGGCTGGCGCCGGCGGAGGTGACCGACGTCATCCTGACGCACTCGCACCACGACCATGCGATCAACTGGGTGCTGTTCGAGAAGGCAACGATCTGGCTGGGCGCGCACGAGATCGAGTGGGCGGTGCAGGAGCCGTGGGGCCGCACGCCGGTGCCGGAGCTGTATGTGCGCGAATTGAAGGCGTCGCAGCAGCTTCGGGTGATCCGGGATGGCGATACGGTGATTCCGGGCATGGTGGCGCTCGATGCGCCCGGGCACACGCCGGGGCATATGATCTTCGTCCTGTCGGGCGTGACGCGCGATGTGATCTTTACCGGTGACGCGGCGAAGAATCGGGTGGAGCTGCTGACGCGATCGGCTGATATGACTTACGATCCGGCGGTGACGGCGGCCTCGATCGATCTGATGTGGGAATTGTGGCGCAAGCGGCCGGACACGTTGCTGGTGCCGGGGCATGACATGCCGATGGTGCTGCGGGATGGAAAGCCGGCATATGTCGGCAAGCGCGAGGCGGCGATCACGTCGTGGTTTGGTGATGATCTCGATACGATGACGCGATTCGAACTGACGGTGGGGCGGTAGGGCCGGGGTGTCCACGGGATGGGACCTAACCGCTCGCTCTGCGGCAAGAAGGGTCACCACAGAGGCACGGAGAAACGGAGAAGAAATCAAATGCGCAGGCGAGCGACAGCGCATTTCGTGTGAACCCGTTTCATCGGCAACGACTGTTGCAAGCTCGGGTCATTTCGCCATGCGCACATCGACTGCGTCGGTCTGCTCGTCGGCGCGGGCCTGGTAGGTGAGCCCTGCCCTGGCCGCCCAGGGATTAATCAGGTGGAACAGCGTGATCATTGCGACGTCGTCGGTGGTCATTTGCGTCGCATCGCGGAACAATGCCGCGCGCATGGCGTCGTCCAGCGTGGCGAGCGCACGGTCGGCCAGCGCGTCCAGCGCTGGGTTCGAATAGCCGGCGACGTTGGAGACACCGCGGCCAGCTTTCGCATCCTGGATGCCGAAGATGTTGATCAGCGCCGATCCGGCCTCGGCGGTGTTGTTGCTCCAGCCCCACAAGCCCATGGAGAATTCGTGGTGCACGCCGCGCGGGGCATAGACCGCGCCGGGCATCGCCTCGACCGTGGTGGCGATGCCGATGCGGGTCCACATCTGCGCGATCGCCTGCGACGTGGCGGCGTCGTTCGGGTAGCGGTCGTTAGGCGTATGTAACGTCAGCCGGAAGCCCTGCGGGAAGCCGGCATCGGTGAGAAGCTGGCGGGCGCGTGTAGGATCGTAGTTTGGCGGCTTGCTGTCTGGCAGTTAGCCGGGTGTCCCGGCGGGCATCCATTGACCGGTCTGTGTGGCCTCTCCCTGCATCACCTGGTCCACCAGCGCCTTGCGATTGATGGCGATGGACAGGGCCTGGCGCACGCGCAGGTCGAGCAGCGGGTTGTGCGGCAGCTTGTTGCCGGCGTTGTCGGTGATGAAAGGTTCATCGCCCTGGCGGGTGTAATCGGGGCCGAGGAAGATCACGCGCAGACCCTGCGCCTCGAACACCGCGACGTGCTTGTCGGATTTCAGGCGTTTCAGGTCTGCGAGCGGCGGCTGGTCGATCAGGTCTACATCGCCCGCCAGCAACGCTGCGACGCGCGCGCCGGCGTTCGGGATGCCGCGGAAGGTGACGTGTTGCCACTCGGGCTTCGGTCCCCACCAGGTGTCATTGCGGATCAGCGCCACGCTCGTGCCGGGCTCGTAATGCACCAGGCGATAGGGACCGGTGCCGACCGCGGCGCGGCCGGCGTTGTAGTCGTCTGTGGTGGCGTCCTGACCGCCGTGGCGGGAGACGATGGCGATGGTCGCGAGGTCGATCGGCACGTTGGGCGCCGGCGCGGCGGTGTGGAAGCGGAGCGTCAGCTTATCGATGATCTCGGTTTGCGTTATGGCACGCAGGAAGCCGGCGAAGCTGCTGGGGCTGTTCGGCACGCTGCGCGCGCGGGTGAGGGTGAAAGCGACATCGTCCGCGGTGAAGTCGGTGCCGCCCGACCATGTAACGTTGGGGCGCAGGTTAAATTCCCACACTGTATCGGAGACCGGGTGCCAGCTTAGCGCGAGCGCTGGCAGCAGGGTGGAATCCGGCGCGCGCTGGGTCAGCCGATCGAATATGTGGAGCGACAGCGTGACATTGGCGGCCAGATCGTAGAAATGCGGATCGACCGAGGTGGAACGCGCTGCGACGCCGATCGTAAGGTCTTGCGCGCGTGCCTGGGGCGAAAGGACGGCTAGTAGCAGCGCGAATGTCGCAGCAGGTCCGCGTTGCCTTGGCCGATCGATCCGTGACCTCATCTGTGCACTCCCTGCCGAACCGTTGTGTGATGGCGGATGTCACCATGCGTGTTGGCGCGTAGAAGGCGGGCTGGAGTCTCACTCGGCCGCCAATCCCTGCCGCTTGTCGGGCAACGCTGCTAAACTCGGCGTTCGGCCGGTGCGTGATGAATGCCGGCTCACCGAGAGCAAGGGCAATCCGTAGTGGCGCGCGCGCGTGGCAGCAAATCCGACCCTCTGCAAGACAGGTTTCGGCAAGCCCTGGCGCTGCATCAGCGGGGTATGCTGTCGGATGCCGAAAAAATCTATGAGGAGATCCTGCGGCGGCAACCGAGCCACCACGATGCACCCCATCTGCTGGGGGTCATCTTGGTTCAGACGCACCGCGCAGAACTCGGCGTGGCGATGATCGGGAAGGCAATCAAGCTTAACCCTCGCGCCGCCGGCGCTCACAACAATCTTGGGATGGGATTATTGGCGCTCGAGCGGTTTGAGGAAGCTGTTGTCAGCTATGGCAAGGCAATCGTGCTCGATCCCGGTTATGCGGAGGCGTATAACAATCGCGGCAATGCGCTGCGCGCGATGCGACGCTGCGAGGAGGCGCTGGTTAGCTATGACAAGGCAATTGCACTGAAACCGGATTATGCAGAGGCGCACAACAATCGCGGCGCCGCACTGTACGATTTACGACGTTACGAGGTGGGGCTGGCTAGCTACAACAAGGCGATTGCGCTGAACCGGAATTATGCGGCGGCGTACAGCAACCGCGGCGTTACGCTGCGTGATCTGCGGTGCTACGAGGAGGCGCTGATCAGCTTTGACAAGGCAATCGCACTGCGGCCTGGGCTGGCGGATGGACAGTGGAACAAGAGCGTTTGCCTGTTACAGTTAGGACGGTTCGAGCGCGGATGGGCGCAGTACGAATGGCGCAGAAAGCTCGATCCCCCACTCACCAGTCGCGCCTACAAGCAAACTCTTTGGCTGGGGAAAGCGGATGTCGCCGGCAAGACCGTGTTCCTCCACTGGGAGCAAGGGTTCGGCGACACCATACAGTTCTGCCGCTATGCCAAGCTGGTGAAAGCACTTGGCGCGCAGGTCATGATGTCGGTACAGGATGCGGTGTTTCATTTGCTCAGGCAGATGGAACCCGCAATACAGATACTCGGCGAAAGGCAGGAACCGTCGGCATTCGATTACCACTGCCCGCTGATGAGCCTGCTGCTGGCGATGGGTACGACGCTCGAAACGATGCCATCCGAGCCACGCTATCTCGCGGCCGATGCGCGGTTGCGCGCTGAATGGGCGGCGCGTTTGCCATTGCAGTGCAAACCTCGCATTCGCCTGGTATGGCGCGGCCGCGCCTCGCACAAGGATGACCGCAACCGTTCGATGGACCTCGCTGCGTTGCTGCCGGCGCTACGCGATGATGCCGAGTGGATATGCCTGCAGAAGAAGCTCAACACGGAAGATGCAACGCTGCTGGCACGCGGCGGTGGCAGCACCTTATTGGACCTTAGGGACTTCAGCGATACGGCCGCTTTGGTTGACCTTGTGAATTTGGTTATTACCGTGGACACCAGCGTGGCGCATCTCGCGGGTGCGATGGGCAAGCCGGTTTGGATATTGCTCGCGTACAACTCCGATTGGCGCTGGCTGGCGGACCGACGTGATAGCCCGTGGTATCCAAGCGCGCGTCTGTTCAGGCAACAGGAGATCGGCAACTGGGGAGATGTCATCAGCCAGGTGCGGCGCGAGCTGCACGGCGTGATCGATGGTGGTGTGCGCGCGTGATTGTTCCGGTTTGCCGGCGGATGCTGGGGCAAAGTCGCGTTCGCACGGCAGGAGTGGCGGCGGGCAGACCGCGCTTGACCCCCTCACCGCGCCGCCGTACACGCCGGCCACCAGTAACCATGCGGGCGAACGAGACCGTTTCCGCGCACCACCCCCCCAGCCAAGCGGGCTGGGTCCACCCGTTTGCGTGTGCGGCCCGGGCGGCGGCACCGCGTGAGCGGGACGGCACACGCCCGCACCACGCCGAGGACTGAGAATGACCGGCTCGCCGACCACCCTCGAGGACGCCACCCAGCAGGCCATGACGCTGGCCAAGGCGCTGCCGTTCCTGCGCCGTTACGCTGGCGCCACGATCGTGGTGAAGTATGGCGGCCATGCCATGGGCGAGGACGCGCTGGCCGAGCAGTTCGCCGCCGACATCGCGCTGCTGAAGCAGGTCGGGATCAATCCGGTCGTGGTGCATGGCGGCGGGCCGCAGATCAATGCGATGCTGAAGCGACTGGCGATCCAGTCGAGCTTTGTCGACGGGCTGCGGGTGACCGACGCGGCGATGGTCGAGGTGGTGGAGATGGTGCTGGCCGGCACGGTGAACAAATACGTGGCCGGACTGATCACCAAGGCGGGCGCCATGGCGGTGGGGATTTGCGGCAAGGATGGCGGACTGGTGCGGGCGAAAAAGCTGGAGCGGATCAAGCAGGATCCGGACAGCAATATCGAGCGGGTGCTGGACCTCGGGTTCGTCGGCGAGCCGGTCGAGATCGACGTGCGGGTGATCCACGCCCTGACCGGCGGCGGGTTGATCCCGGTGATCGCGCCAGTGGGGCTGGGGGTGGACGGACAGACCTATAACATCAACGCGGATACGGTGGCGGGGGCGATCGCGGGGGCGCTGCAGGCGACTCGGCTGCTGATGCTGACCGATGTCGCGGGCGTGCTGGATGCGGAGCAACGGCTGATCGCGGAGATGACGGTCGCCGAGGTGCAGGCGGGGATCGCGTCGGGGATGATCTCGGGCGGAATGATCCCCAAGGTGGAGACGTGCATCCACGCGGTGCGCAACGGGACGCGCGGGGCGGTGATCCTGGATGGGCGCGTGCCGCATGCCTGCCTGCTGGAGCTGTTCACCGACGCGGGGCCGGGGACGATCATTCGGCGATAGGGTGGGCATTCGGCGATAGGGTGGGCATCCGGCGGTAGGGTGGGTTCGGGCTAGCTGGGATTGCGGACGCCTCTCCCGCTCTTCGCGGGAGAGATCGGCGAGCGGAGCGAGACGGGTGAGGGTCCTGCCGCAGCGTCACCCTCACCCGTGTCGCTGCGCTCCGCGACCGCTCCCGCGCGCGGGAGAGGTATGGTTTCGAGTCAGATTGCGACGGGTGCGCGCGGGGCCGCTGCCGCCGCCTGCTCGGCGAGTTGCGGTTCCGTTACGGGTTCCGGCACGAAGCGGGTTATGTCGCTGACGATGAACAACGGACGACGCTTGCCCTCGATGTAGATCCGCCCGACATATTCGCCGAGCACCCCGAGGAACAACAACTGCACCCCGCCGATGATCAGGATAAGCGCGGCGATGCTGGTCCAGCCGACCACCGTCTCGCCACGCGCCCATTGGATGACGGTGAATATGAACAGCACGATGCTCGCCGCGCTGGCGGCCATCCCGACCCAGGAGACCAGACGCAGCGGGACGACGGAAAATCCGGTGATGGCATCGACCGCGAACAGCAGCATCTTGCGCAACGGATAGGACGTTGTCCCGGCGTATCGGGCGTCCCGGTCATAGAGCAGCGGCGCCTGGCGAAGCCCGATCCACGCGACCAGGCCGCGGATGAAACGATACTGCTCGGGCATCGCGTTCAGGATGTCGACGGCGCGCCGGCTCATCAACCGGAAGTCGCCGACATCCGCGGGGATATCGATTTCGGTCAACCGCCGCAGCAGCCGATAGAACAGGGCGGCGGCGGTTCTCTTGAACGCGGTTTCCCCGGCGCGGGCGCGGCGCTGGCCGTAGACCACGTCATAGCCCGCGTCCATCAGGGCCATCATGTCGCCGAGCAGTGACGGCGGATCCTGCAAGTCCGCATCGATCGCCAGCACGCGATCGCCGCGACAGAAGGCCAGGCCGGCGGACAGGGCCTTCTGGTGGCCAAAATTTCGCGACAGGTTGATCGCGACCACATGCGGGTCCCGCGCAGCGAGCTGATGGATCAGCGCGAGCGTGTTGTCCTTCGATCCATCGTTGACGAGCACGATCTCGTAGTCGTCACCGACGCTGCTACGGGCGGCTTCGGTGGCCTGGCGATGGAACTCGAGGACGCAGTCCTGTTCGTTGTAGCAGGGCGCAACGATGGAGAGCCTTGGGGTCACCACGACGGGCAATGCGGGTTGTTCGGGCAAGGGCCGCGCCCACTCGGTGCCAATCGCCCGGGGAGCAGTCGCCTGGGGACCGATCCCCGGAGGTGGATACCAGCGGATTGGCTCGCCCAGCTTGGTTTCCGTGGGTGTTCTCATGCGTCCGCGCCACCATCTGGTCGGCGATCGAACCATGTGGGCGGCTTGGTTGGCAAGCCGTCCCCGCATGTGCAAGCAATCCTCGGTTTGGCGTGGTGACGTTGACCTATCGTCATGGCCGGGGAATGATCCGGCCGTCCGATGCGATTTCGTTCTGTACCGAACGGCCGGAACGAGCCGGTTTCTGTCCAGCTTAACACGCAGACAGCGACTGGCAGGTCTGCCCCGTCATGCCCTGGTTCTCCGACTGGGTGCTTGACGAAAGCCCTCATACGAACCCGGCCATGACGTAACTGCAGTCCGGTGCGAACAGATCGAAAGTCAACGGATGCGGCGACCGCTGTCATGTCTCCCGTAACCGGTAGCCGATTCCCGGCTCGGTCGTGATCAATTCCGCCGCCGCACCCAGCTTGTGCCGCAACTGGCCGATATATACACGTAAATACTGCACATCCTCGACATGCGCAGGTCCCCACACCGCGACCAGCAACTGCCGGTGCGTCATCACGCGCCCCGGATTGCGCACCAACATCCCCAGCAGGTCGAACTCCCGCCGGCTCAGCGCGAGCAGTGTGCCGTCCACCCGCACCTCGTGCTTCAGCAGATCGACCGCCAATGGGCCGGCGCTGAACACCGGTTGCGCGCCCTGCTGCATCAATCTCCGGCGCAGGCAGGCACGCAACCGGGCCAGCAGTTCGCCGACGCCGAACGGCTTTTCCAGATAGTCGTCAGCGCCGCTGTCCAGCGCCGCGATCTTCTCCGTCTCCCGCTCGCGCGCCGACAGGATCAGCACAGGGACCTCGCTGAACGCGCGCAGCCGTTGCAGTGCCTCCTGCCCATCCATGTCGGGCAGGCCGAGATCGAGCAGCACCGCGTCCGGCGCCCGCCCCGCGGCCAGCCGCAGTCCCTCCGCCGCGGTCTCGGCGCGTTCGACCTCGTATCCGGCGGCTTCCAGCGCCGGTTTGAGGAAGCGGTGGATCTGCGCCTCGTCGTCGATCACCAGGATGCGGCCGAGCGTCATGTCATGCGCCTTGTGTCGTGGTTCGTATCAGCTGTTTGAGCGTTGTTTCGCTCCCGGCAACCCCTCCCCCCGCCCTTGGTCCGCTTCGCGGCCCAAGCCCTCAAGGGGAGGGGGAGATTGTCAGATCGCCATCGGCAGGGTCAGCGTGATCATCGTGCCGGGCGCGCCGTCCGCCGGCGCGTCGGGGCGCGGACTTTGCGCCTCGATCGTTCCGCCCATCGCCTCCATCAGGCCGCGCGCAATGGCGAGCCCGAGGCCCGTTCCGGGTCCCACACGATCCTGCCGCCGCGCGCGATAGAAGCTGTCGAACACATAGGGCAGATCGTCCGGCGTGATGCCGACGCCCTCGTCGGCGATCGACAGCGCGACGCGGTCGCCGATCAGCCGCGCGGACACCGAAATGATTCCGCCCGACGGGGAATACTTCACGGCGTTGTCCAGCAGGTTGACCAGCACCTGTTCCAGCAGGGCCGGATCGGCCGCGGCACGCGGCAGGCCGGCTGGCAGATCGACGCCGACATGCGCGGCGCCCGGCACGCGGGCGATCGCCGCCTCTATCGCCTCGGGCAGCGCCACCGCGGCGATACGCGGCGCGATCTCGCCGGTCTCCAGCCGCGTCATGTCCAGGATGTTGGCCAGGAACCGCGTCATCCGCCCGATATCGTCCTCGATGCTGCCCAGCAGGTCGTCGCGCGTCGTCGCGTCCAGATCGCCCCACGCCTCGCGCAGGGTCGAGGCGGCGCCGCGGATGCCGGCCAGCGGTGTGCGCAGGTCATGCGACAGCGACGACAGCAGCGCGGTGCGCAGCTTCTGCGTCTCCTCGTGCGCGGCGCTGCGGGCCGCGTCGTTGGCCAGCCGCACCCGCTCCATCGCCACCGCCGCCTGGTCCGCCAGCGCGGCCAGGGCCTGCACCAGTGGGTGGTCGACATCGCCGTCCGGGCGCAGGCCCAGCAGGCCGATCGGGCCGCGCACCGTGCGCATCGGCAGGAAGCGCCAGGGGGAAGACGGCAGAGTGGCGGTGCCCTTGCCGGCCTGCTCCTGCTTGCCATAGGCCCAGCGCGCCGCGGCCCAGGCGGCATCGTCGAGTGTATCGATCGGTGGGGCGGCGGCGCGGATGTTCAGGTCCTCGCCCTGCGCCGTCATCACCACGGCCGCGCCGGCGATGTTGCATCCCTGGCGGGCGATCTCCTCCAGCATCTCCGGCTCGGTGGTCGGCACGCCCAGGCTGCGGCTGAAGGCGCCGATCAGGCGCAACCCCTCCACCCGGCTGCGCGCTGCCCGCGCCTCCTTGCGGACCCGGCTGGCCATCGCGCCGGTGACACCGCCGACGCCGAGGAACAACGCGATCGCCACCACGTCACGCGGCTCATAGATGGTCAATCGATACAGTGGCGGGATGAAGAAGAAGTTCCAGGAGGCGAAGCACAGCACCGCGGTGAACAGCGCGACGCGCAGCCCCCAGGTGACCGAGGCGGCGACGACGGCGGCGAGGAACACCATCCCCAGCGCCTCCTGCGACACCCAGCGCACCAGGACCTCGCAGATCCCGGTGATGCAAGCGACCAGCGCAATGGCGCCGGCCCAGGCGTACCAGGGTTCCGGGATGCTGAACCAGGGCAGCCGCGTCTGCGGCGCGACCGACGGCGCCGGCACGACGTGCAGCGCGAACGCCGAGGCGCGCCGCAACAGGCTGTGCGACAGGGTATGACCGGTCAACCTGCGCCACAGCGGCGGCCTGCCGCGGCCCATAACGATCTGGGTCACGTTGCGCTTGCGTGCCATGTCGAGCACCGCGGCGACCACATCCTCGCTGTGGGCTATCTCGATCTCGGCACCGAGCTGGGCGGCCATCGTCATCGCCACGCGCACGTCGCTGGCGACGCCGGGCCGCTCCACCGTCAAGGCAATCAGCGGGCCGTGCAGCGCATCCGCGAGGCCCTTCGCGTGGCGCACCACCGCTTCCGACGATGGATCGGAGCCGATCAGCGCCAGCACGCGCTCCCCGGCCGGCCAGGGCCCTTCGATTGAGCGGGCGCGCATGTAACCGGTGACATCGGCGTCCACCCGCTGCGCCGTGCGCCGCAACGCCAGTTCGCGCAACGCGGCCAGGTTGCCCTCGCGGAAGAAACCCTCCATGGCACGGCGCGCCACGTCCGGGCGGTAGATGCGGCCCTGGGTGAGGCGGGCGCGCAGCTCGGCCGGCGGCAGGTCGATCAGTTCGATCTCATCCGCCAGGTCCAGCACGCGGTCGGGCAGCGTTTCGCGCACCCGCACGCCGGTGATGCGGGCGACCGTGTCGTTCACGCTTTCCAGATGCTGGACGTTCAGCGTGGCCCAGACATCGATGCCGGCGTCCAGGATCTCCTGCACGTCCTCCCAGCGCTTGTGGTGGCGGCTGCCGGGGGCGTTGGTGTGGGCGAGCTCGTCAATCAGCAGAAGCTGTGGGTGGCGCTTCAACGCCCCGTCCAGGTCGAACTCCTCCAGGACTTTGGCGCGGTAGGAAACGGGGTGGCGCGGCAGCACCGGCAGGGTGCCGATCTGCGCCTCGGTCTCGGCGCGGCCGTGCGTCTCGACGACGCCGATGACGACGTCGACGCCCTCGGCGCGCCTGATCCGGGCGGCGGCCAGCATCTCCCAGGTCTTGCCGACGCCGGGGGCGGCGCCGAGGAACACCTTTAGGCGGCCACGCCCTTCGCGGGCTGCGGCGGCGATCAGTGCGTCCGGGTCGGGCCGGGGGGTTTCCCTGCTGTCGGGGGGCATGGGGGTACTCTATACACCGGCGCCGGGCTTGCGCCGAAACCATGCGCCGGTGGGGCGCGCCGTCATTCGGGGGCGAGGCGCTCCCAGGCCAGTTCGCGGTGCTCGGTCACGTCGCCCTTCGGGCGGGGTGGCGGCCGCAGGATCATGCGATCGCCGTCGAACCGCACCACTCGAAGTTGATCGGTGCCGAGGCGCGCGGGGTCGGAGGCGGCGTCGACGCGCGTGACCAGGCAGTCGCCGTCGAAACGGTAGTTGCCGCAGTAGGAGGCGTAGTCGCGAGCGGCACCTTCGGGCAGGGCCGGCCGGCCGTCGCAGAGCACCGCCATCATGCGCCCCTCGGCGTTGAAGGTGACGCGGCCCATGAATTTGGGACCGTAGGGGGGCGGCAGGGGATTGCCGGCGCCGTCATGCGCGCTGGCGGCGATCAGTTTCCAGGTGCCTATGATGCTGGTCATGCGAGAGTCTCCTCAGAGGGATTGCAGTTGGAACACGACTGGCCAGACCGGGGGGGAGGGGCAGAAGTACTGGCAGCGGGAGGGGGTGGCGCCGTCGTGGCACCGACGGGCTCAACATGGGTCTCTGTCGAGATTTGCGAATTGCGCCACTCGCCCGGGGGGCCGGTGCCTGGTTGGCACCCCGCCGGCCTGTTCTGCCGCCAAGCCCACCGTCCAGCGTTCCATAGGGTCTTTGTCGAGATTCACGAATTGCGCCAGTCGCCCAGAGGGCAGGTGTCCGGTCGGCCCCCCGCCGGCCCGTCCTGCCGCCATGCCCACCACGCGGCGTTCCATAGGGTCTTTGTCGAGATTCACGAATTGCGCCAGTGGCCCAGAGGGCAGGTGACTGGTTGGCACCCCGCCGGCCCGTTCTGCCGACAAGCCCACCGCCCAGCGTTCCGTAGGGTCTTTGTCGAGATTCGCGAATCGCGCCACTCGTCCGGGGGACGGGTACCTGGCCGGCGCCCTGGCGGCCCGTCCTGCCGCCGAGCCCTCCGCGCGGCGTTCCATAGGGTCTTTGTCGCGATTAGCGAATTGCGCCACTCCGCCCCGCGGGCAGGTCCCTGGCCGGGGGCCCCGGCGTCCCGCCCCGCCGCCAACCCAACCGGGCGACCACCGGGACGCGTGCACGGTGGCAGGCTCGGCATGGGGGCTTGTCCGCGATTCGCGACTGACGCCCCCCAATGCCCCACCATCACTACCCGCTTGATCAGCCGCGCGCCGGCAATCCCTGCCTGCCACGGCGCCGGCGCCCGGATGCTCCGTCGCCCGCCGCGGCGCCAGCAGCCGCGTCGTGGACCGCCCCCGAGCGTCCGGTCCCAGCGTCAGGTCGCAACCCCGCAGCAAGTGTTGCATGGAGCCTTGCCCCGGCGACGCGACAACCGCCTCGGGGAAGCGCAGGGGCACGGGGGCGAGGGCTGCGATTGGGCGCATCGGCGATCCTGAACCATAGGTTAGTTAGTAATAACTACACCAAACCCACCCTCGGCGCCAGCTAAATCCCGAGGGCAGCCAGGGAATTGCATTTGGAATTTCCTGGACAGGCTCACCGAGTCGGCTTTTCGGGGAAAGCCACTGTAGTTGGTTGAGCACGTGGGTCGCGACGCTATTCGCCTCGCGACCCACGCCTGCCCCCCCTCAAATCTCACATGATAACGTCCGGCATCATTCGTGAGACGCTGGTATCTGCGGCGCCCGCACAGCCACTCTCTATCGTCTGACTGGCACTTCTCGGACAGTCGGTCGAGGCGGCGAAGCACAGCCAGGCGTCGGTGGACATTCAAACTGACCCAATCCACCCGACGGCCCGATGCGTTCCGGGTCAGGCGGTCCGCGCGCGATACTGCGCCAGGCGGCGGCCGCTGTTCTCCAACTCGTCCGACCAACGGGCAACCTTGATCTTGATGACGGCATCCGGCGGCGGCCCGAACGGGCGGAGATCAACGCGGAATCCGTGCCTGCCCTCGCCGATGCCGGCATCCGCGAGGTCCTGACGGAACATATCGGCCGGCATTGAGGTCACCACGCGTCCGTCGATGTGGACCTCCAGCAGCACGGGGGCAAGATCGCCGATCAGCTGGCACCAGCCGTGGATCCAGTCATCGACGACGCCCTCGAGAATGCCGCGGAACGTCTGGCGCGCGTGGCCGATATAATGCCGGCGATTGGGTTCGATGAGGTCGATCAGGCGGCCCCGCAGCGCCGCATTGTCCGGCAGTCCGCAGAACCGCATCAGTGCGTCGACAAAGTTTGCGCGAAATAGCACGGCTTTTTCATAGCTCAACAGCAGGCTGGGGGCGCTCGCGCTGTCCAGGAACGTAACCATTGCATCCAGTTGGCCGACCGCCTCGCGCAAGGCGTGCATCGTGTCCTTGTATTCGGAGAGCGATTTCCTGACGGAAATCGAGACAATATCGCGAAACGGAACGATCAGGTGCGGGTTGTCGAACAGCGGGAGCTGTTCGGGACGCAGATGGGTGTAGATCACGGGCACCTTGAAGCCCCAGGTGCCGTAGTTGGCGTTCCGATCCGCGATCAGGTGCCGCAACGCGCCGAGGTCGCCGGCGTGCAGGGTTGCCACCATCTCTTCGTCTTCAAATACGGCGTCGCTGATCTGACGCCCCATGAAGACGCCGGCCTGTTGCAGGATCGACGCGATCAGACTGGTGCCGGAACGGTGCAGGCCGGTGACGATGAAGGTTCTGGCGCCCGAGGCGGTCGTTCCAGCCGGACGATTGACGATGACGCCCTTGTTGACAAGGTCATCATCGCTCATGGCGCGTGCCCCAAGGGCGCATGTTCCGGTTGCTCCGGCGCCGGGCTATTCCGCCGCCGCGCGGAATCGCCGCGCGTAGGCCAGCAGTGCATCGTCCGCCACCGGATCGATCGGCGTGAAATCCTGGTGCGCGATCCACTCCGGACGCGTCGGCGTACGGATGTGGTTGGCAACCGCGTTCAGCGTCAGATACACGATCTTGCGCGGATAGGGCGTGATGTTGCCCGCCGAGCCGTGCACCAGGTTACCGTGGAACATCAGCACGCCGCCCGGCTCGCCGATCGGCGAGACGATGCCGCCTTCGTGCACCAGGCGCGTCACCGTCTCGTGGTCCAGCGTCCACAGCGGGTACGAGGTGGTCGCCAGGTCGTGCCCGGCCGCGAACACGCCGTGCTTGTGGCTGCGCGGCACCAGCATCAGCGGGCCGTTGATCGCCATCACCTCATCGAGGTAGACCGCGATGTTCATCGCGCGCGGTTCCGGCATGCCGTCGTCGCGCTGCCAGGTGCCGTAGTCCTGGTGCCACTGCCACACGTCGCCGTCGAATGCCGCCTTCGCGTTGATCTTGTATTGATGCATGTAGAGACGGTCGCCGAACACCTGCTCCACCGGGCTGATCAGCCGCGGATGCGCGCCGAGCAGGCGGAACGCCTCGTTGTAGGTGTGCGCGGCGAAGGCGGTGCGCGGCGCGCCCGACTTCTCGCGCCAGATCTCCTTGCGGTCGGTGCGATAGAGGGTTTCGGCTTCGTCGCGGAGCACCGCCACTTCCTCGGCGGAGAACACCTCGGGGAAGAACAGCCAGCCTTCGTCTTCGAACTGTCGCAGTTGCTGGGCGTTGAGTCGCATGGATGCCTCCTCAGACCTACGGACTTTACCATCGACGCAGAGTCGATCCCACAGCGTCATGGCCCGCGCACGGGTCCGGCTGATGGCCGGCCCGAGGACCGGCGGAGCCTGCCCTCGGCAAAGGCCGTGGGGCGGGCCATCCACAACTTTCCCTCTCGCGGCAAGAATAGACGTGGATGGCCGGGACAACCCCGGCCATGACGAGGGGCGGCATTATCGGCTTTTCGTCTCACGTTGCCAGATAGCCGCCATCGACCCAGAGTTCGGCGCCGGTGATGTAGGACGCCTCGTCGGACGCCAGGAACAGGATCGCGTTCGCCACCTCGTCCACCTCGCCGGCGCGGCGCAGCGGCACGCCTTGCAGCATCTTCGCCCGCACCGCCGGATCGGCGGTCGCGCCCGAGGTGCGCATCGGCGGCATCAGCCCCGGATGCACCGAGTTGGCGCGGATGCCGTCGGCGCCGAACTGCACCGCGGTCGACTTCGTCAGTGTGCGCACCGCACCCTTCGAGGCGTTGTAGCCCATATGCGTTATCGCCTGGCCGGTGTTGCCGGAGATCGAGGACAGGTTGACGATCGATCCGCCACCGGATTTTTTCATCGCCAGAATGGCGTGCTTCGTGCCGAGGAACACGCCGCGGCCGTTCACCGCCAGCAGCCGGTCCCACGCCTCGGTGTCCAGCAGGTCGGACACCGCGCTGCCGCTGATCCCCGCGTTGTTCACCAGGATATCCAGCTTGCCGTAAAGCGCGACGGTGTCGTCCACCACGCGCTTCCAGTCCGCTTCGCTGGTGACGTCCAGCGTCATGAAGGTGGCGGCGCCGTTGGCGGCGACGATGTCGTTGGCTACCTTTTTTCCCTCGTGTTCCAGCATGTCGGCCACTACGACATTGGCGCCCTCCTTGCCGAAGCGCCGCGCCGTCGCCGCACCCATGCCGGACGCCGCGCCGCTGATGATCGCCACTTTGCCTGCGAGCCGCATTGTCGTTCCTTCCGTGTCGGACGTTACCACCCCATTTGGGCCCCCAGGTCTTTTCACGCCCCAGACCTTGGCCCGCCGGGTCTTGTCGTCCCGTAGGTCTTATCGCCCATTGGGGGTCGGCAGACTGCCATGCGGCGGCCAGGCTTGGCTATCCGGCCACGACGCGGCACGATGGCCCGATACCGGTCCCGCCGGGATCCCGCTGGAGAACACGCGCATGGCCCATCGTGGCATGAAATTCGGAGTCTTCCTCGCCCCGTTCCACCGTGTGGGGGAGAATCCGACGTTGGCAATCAATCGCGATATCGAGCTGCTGGAGTGGCTCGACCATCTTGGCTACAGCGAGGCCTGGATCGGCGAGCACCATTCCGCCGGCTGGGAGTTGATCGCCAGCCCCGAGCTGATCATCGCCGCCGCGGCCGAGCGCACCAAGCACATCAGGCTCGGCTCCGGCGTCACCAGTCTGCCGTATCACCATCCGTTCCTGGTGGCGCAGCGCTGGGTGCAGCTCGATCACATGACGCGCGGGCGGGCGATGCTGGGCTGCGGTCCGGGTGCGCTGACTTCGGACGCGTATATGCTGGGGATTGAGCCGTCGACGCAACGTCCGCGCATGCTGGAGGCGATGGACGCGATCATCCGGCTGCTGAAATGCGAAGAGCCGGTCACGATGAAGACCGATTGGTTCGAGATGCGCGACGCGCGGCTGCATCTGGCGCCGTATAGCGACCCGTGTTTCGAGATCGCGGTGGCGAGCACCATCACGCCGTTCGGCATGATTGCCGCGGGCACGCACGGCGTGGGCGTGCTGTCGATCGGCGCGGGCCTGCCCGGTGGGCCGGAGGCGCTGGCCGACCAGTGGAAGATCGCCGAGCAGGCCGCGGCGAAGAACGGCAAGACGATGGATCGCAAGAACTGGCGTGTCGTCGTCAACGCACACGTCGCCGAGGAGGACGAGCAGGCGTTGCGCGAGGTTTCCAAGGGCGAGCGGATCGAGACGCAGACCTATTTCGAGGACACGCTGGGGCGGCCGCCTGGTCGGGCCGACGATCCGCTGCGCGATGGGGTGAAGATGGGGACGACGCTGGTGGGGTCTCCGGAGACGGTGGCCAAGGGGATCCGCCGGTTGCTGGAATACAGCAAGGGTGGTTTCGGCGGCATCCTGTTCCGCGCGCATGAGTGGGCCAATCGCGAGCAGACGATGCGCAGCTACGAACTGTTCGCGCGCTACGTGATGCCGCAGTTCCAGGGCTCGCTCGATACGATCGTGGGATCGCAGCAGTGGGCGCGGGACAATCGTAAGCAGGTGTTCGGCCCGACGGTGGAGGCAGTGAAGCGCGCGTTTACTGATTTTGGCGCGGCGGTACCGGAGGAGTTCCGCTCGCGCACGATCGGCGCGCGGGACGTGTAGAAGGTGCAACTCTCCCCCTCCCCTTGAGGGCTTGGGCCGCGAAGCGGACCAAGGGCGGGGGGAGGGGTTGGGGCGGTACGAAGCTTCGGGGCTTGGTACCGCCCGGACCTCTCCCCCTAACCCCCTCCCTCTAAGGGGAGAGTTGCTTTTGGTTAAGCCGCAGCCTGCAACTGTTCCGTCGCGGTTTTGATCATGTCCGCGCCCTTCTCGGCGATCATGATCACCGCGGCATTGGTGTTGCCCGAGACCATCGTCGGCATGATCGAGGCATCGACCACGCGTAGTCCGGCGACGCCATGCACCCGCAACTGATCGTCCACGACCGCCATCTTGTCGTTGCCCATCTTGCAGGTGCCAATCACGTGGTAGGTGGTCTGGCCGTTGTTGCGTGCGAACTCCAGCCATTCGTCGTCGGTCTGCACCTTCGGCCCCGGATTCATTTCGTGTGCGCGATATTTGTCCATCGCCGCGTTCTGCATGATGCGGCGGGAGATCTTCATGCCCGCCACCACGGTCTGCCGGTCCATCGCCTCGGCCAGGAAGTTGGGGCGGATCGCCGGATGCGCCGCGGGGTCTGGCGATTTCAGGTGGATCGACCCCTTCGACTCCGGGCGGCACTGATATGTGGTCATCGTCATGCCCGGCTCGCGGTCCAGAATGCGCGTCGCCGCCGTGGCGTAGCTGGCATGAGCGAAATGATACTGCACGTCGCACTCCTCCAGCTCCGGGCGCGTCTTGACGAAACCGTAGACGATGCCGGCGGTGTAGGTCAGGATTCCGCGATGCAGGCAGAAGTACTTGATGATTTCCCTGGCGAAGTTCAGCCCGCGCGTCTGCTCGTTCAAGGTGATCGGCAGCTTGCCGCGCCAGTTCATCCTTGGTGCGAAATGGTCGCGGTAGTTCTCGCCGACGCCCGGTAGGGCATGTAGCGGTGCGATGCCGAAGCTCTGCAGCCGGTCCGGCTGGCCGATGCCCGATAGCTCCAGGATGTGCGGCGACTTCACAGCGCCGGCGGCAACGATCACCTCGCGCCCACAGCGTGCCTCATGCGTCTGGCCGTGCTGGGTGTAGGCGACGCCGATCGCGCGCTTGCCGTCCAGGATCACCCGCGTGGTCAACGCATCGGTCTCCACGCGCAGGTTCGGGCGTGACCGCGCGGGATCGAGGAAGGCCCGCGCGGTCGACCAGCGCCGTCCGTGCTTCTGCGTCACCTGGTAGTAGCCGAAGCCCTCCTGCTTGCCGTTGTTGTAGTCTGGGTTCTTCGGATAACCCTCCGCGGCCGCAGCGTCGATCACGGCGTCCAGCAGCTCGTGCTGCTCGATCATGTTGGCGACGTTCAGCGGCCCGCCAAGCCCGCGGGTGGCGTCGCCGTTGCCCTCGAAATGCTCCGACTTCTTGAAGTACGGCAGCACCGAATCGTACGACCAGCCGCGATTCCCGAACTGCGACCAGGTGTTGTAATCCAGCGGATTGCCGCGCACGTACAGCATGCCGTTGATCGAGCTCGACCCGCCCAGCGTCTTGCCGCGCGGGATCGGAATGGAGCGGCCTCGGACACTGTCCTCCGGCTCGGTGTTGAAGCACCAGTTGTAGCGTGTGTTGTTCAGCAGCTTGTTGAAGCCCACCGGGATGTGGATCCAGAAATTGTTGTCCTTTGGGCCGGCTTCCAGCAGCAGCACCTTGTGGCGCGGGTCCTCGCTCAGCCGGTTGGCGAGCGTGCAGCCGGCCGAGCCGGCGCCCACGATGATGTAGTCGTAGTCCGCCATGTGGTGTTCCTCCGTTGCGCCAGCCTAGCCGCGGAGCGCCTGGAGTGGAAGCGCCGGGGACAACACTTCGCGGTCGAATTTTGAACGTTCGCAAGGCAGATTCACCACAGAGGCACAGAGGCACAGAGGCACAGAAAAGGAGTGATCAATGCACATCGCGCCAAGCGCCATCAGTTCCCTGCTCTGTGTCTCTGTGGTGAATGTTGGCTTTCTTGCCGCCCGCCGCGCACGTGGTAACGTCGCGCGACCAACGCATGGGAGAAACGCCAATGGACTTCAAGGGCAAGGTCGCGCTGATCACCGGTGCCGCCAACGGCATAGGTCGCGCCACCGCAATTGGTTTCGCACGCAACGGCGCCAGGGTAGTGGTGGTCGACCGCGACGCCGCGGGCGGCGAGGCCACCGCCGGCGTGATCCGCCAGCAAGGCGGCGAGGCGCTGTTCGTCGCCGCCGACGTGACTAGCTCGGCCGATGTCCAGGCCTATGTGAAGGCCGCGCTCGACGCCTACGGCAGCATCGACTGCTTCCACAACAATGCCGGCATCGAGGGCAAGATCGCACCCACCGCCGAATACGATGAGGCAATGTTCGACGCGGTGATCGGCGTCAACGTGAAGGGCGTGTTCCTCGGGCTGCGCCACGTGCTGCCGGTGATGATTGCGCAGAAGCGCGGCGCGATCGTCAACACTGCCTCAGTCGCCGGGCTGATGGCCTCGCCGGGAATGCCGGCCTATGTCGCGTCGAAGCACGCGGTGATCGGCCTGACCAAAACCGCCGCCGGCGAGGTGGCGAAGTTCGGCGTGCGGGTCAACGCGGTGTGCCCGGGGCCGATCGACACCCGCATGATCCATTCGCTTGAGCAACAGGTCAATCCCGGCGATCCTGCCGCGGTTGGCGCGCGCTATCAGTCGACGATCCCGCTCGGCCGCTACGGCACGGCGGACGAGGTCGCCAACGTCGTGCAGTTCCTGTGCTCGGACCTGGCGTCGAACGTCACCGGCGCGCAGTACGTGGTGGACGGCGGCCGCACCGCAACGCCCGGCGCGGCAACGACGATGGCGCCGGAGCGGTGATGGGCGAGCGGTGGCAGGTGGGCGGTAACGGGCGGGCGATGACCGGGTTGTGGGACGGCAAGCTCGTGCTGATCAACTAAGGCGACGCCCAAAGACAACCGAATCGCGTGAGGTCACCTGGTCTGGAACTTCGGCGAGGGAGATTCCGGCGCGGGCAGGTGTTCGTTAGATTCTCGGGATGATAGACACATCAGTGATTCGCGAACGGTTCA
>PLXO01000176.1 GCA_003151425.1 Acetobacteraceae bacterium | reverse complement strand
AGCTCTACGCGCAGGACCGCTGGGCAATGCTGTGCGTGTTCCAGGCGTTGGACGCCGCCGGCAAGGACGGCACCATCAGTCACGTGATGTCCGGGGTGAACCCGCAGGGTGTGCAGGTGACCAGCTTCAAGGCGCCGGGACCGGAGCAGTTGGCACACGACTTTCTGTGGCGTGCCGCGCGGGCGCTGCCCGAGCGCGGGCGCATCGGCATCTTCAACCGCAGTCATTACGAGGAAGTTCTGGTGGTGCGGGTGCACAAGGCAATTCTGGCGAAGCAGCACCTGCCGTCCGAGCTGATCGGCAAGACGATCTGGGACCACCGGCTGGAGGCGATCGCGGCGTTCGAGAAGTACCTGGCGCGGCAGGGCACCGTGATCGTCAAATTCTTCCTCCATTTGTCGAAGCAGGAGCAGAAGCACCGCTTCCTGGCGCGGCTGGATGAGCCGCACAAGAACTGGAAGTTCAGCAGCGCGGACCTGGCCGAGCGCGGCTACTGGGACGACTATCAGGCGGCGTATCAGCAGGCGATTGCCGCGACGGCCGCGCCGCACGCGCCGTGGTTCGTGGTGCCGGCCGACAACAAGTGGTTCACCCGGCTGGTGGTGGTCGCCGCGATGATCGAGGCGCTGGACGGGCTGGATCTGAAACTCCCCGAGATGAGCGCCGTGGAGCGGACCGCATTGGACGCGGCGCGGCTGACGCTGGAAGCCGAGTAGAGAATGTAGGGACCGCACCTTTGTCATGCCCGGGCTTGACCCGGGCATCCGTTCCAAAACGACGCTGCGAGGACTGCCGGCGATGTTTCCCCTGGCATCCATGGGGACTGACTGGGGCTGGACACTCGCAGGGCGTGTGATATATATAATGCCGATATCACATATCGAGAACCGTCATGCGTGCCCTGGTGGACATCCCCGACGACCACATCCGCAAGCTGGCCGAGCTGTGCGAGCGCACCAACCGGCCGCGCACGGCGTTGATCCGCGAGGCCATCGCCGACTATGTGGCGCGTCACCAGCCCGGTGCCTCGACGGACGCGTTCGGTCTGTGGGGCGCGCGGGGCGCGGACGGCGTGGCCTTCCAGCGCAAGGTGCGTGCCGAGTGGTGAAGGCGCTGTTCGACACCAATATCCTGATCGACCATCTGCGCGGCGTCCCGGCGGCCCGCGACGAACTGGCGCGCTATCAGGACAAGGCGATCAGCGTCATCACCTGGATGGAGGTGCTGGTTGGCGCAAGCCCGGCGACAGCGCAGGCAACGCGACGGTGGCTGGATAGCTTCATGCTGATCGGCGTCGACGGACCGGTGGCCGAGCGCGCGGTCTCGTTGCGCAAGGCGCACCGCATGAAGCTGCCGGACGCCATCGTCTGGGCCTCGGCGCAGGTGCACGCGATGCTGCTGGTCACGCGCGACACGCGCGATTTCCCGCATGATGATCCCGGGATCCGCGTGCCTTACGCAGGATAAACGCCGCGACCAGTCGGGAAGGTGAGGCCGCATGTTGCGCGCGCTACTCTGCCTGTGGCTGCTGACCACGCCGGCCGCGGCGTTCGACGCAACACCGGAGGTGGTCGCCGCGGCCGAGGCGTACAACCATGGCGACATCGCCAGGGCTTTCCGCGGGTTGAGTGCCGAGGCAGCGCAGGGCAATTCGGACGCCGAGGTCAATCTCGGGTACATGTACGCGCGCGGCCAGGGTGTTGCCCGCGATCAGCTCGAGGCGCTGCGTCTCTATCGTCTGTCGGCGGCGCAGGGCAACGGCGAGGGGATGAACGCGCTCGGCTACAAATATCAATACGGCACCGGCGTGACGCCGGACCTCCGGACCGCCATCGACTGGTATTGCCGCGCCATCGCGCAGGGCAATCCGCGCGCGCTGAACAACCTGGCGATCCTGTATGACCGCGGGATCGGGGTGCCGCGCGACCTCGCAACGGCCCACGACCTGTGGCGCCAGTCGGCGGAGCGTGGGCATCCCAACAGCGCCTATAACCTGGGCGTGTCGCTGCTCGCCGCACCGGGCGCGCCGGACGATCGCAACCAGGGCCTGCTGTGGTTGCAGCGCGCGGCGATGGCGGGCCAAGCGGAGGCGCAGCGGCAGCTTCGAGCGCTCGGTTATGCCGGTCCACTGCCGCCGCCATTCGACAGTGCCGCGGCGATGGTAATCCTTCCGAGCAACCTGGAGCCCGGCCGTGCGCCGGTCTGCGCGGCGCCGATCTCGTAGCTGCCGTCGAGCAGTTCAGGCGCCCGATTCCGCCCGCAACCGCCGCAGCAGACCCAGATGCCATCGCACATAGCCGCGCTGCACGAACCCCAACCGCGCGCGCAGTGCCGCGTGCGTGTCGGCCAGCCGATGGAACGGGATCGAGGGATACAGATGGTGCTCGGCGTGATACGGCATGTTCCACATCAGCAACCGCACCATCGCGTTGGTCAGCGTGGTGCGCGTGTTGGTCAGGCCGTTGCGGTCCTGCGTGCAACCGGTGTGCTCCGCCAGCACATAGGCACGCAGGAACGGCTGGCAGACCAGTTGCGGACCGATCCAGAACAGCAACGGTGTCCGCCAACCGAACAGCAGCGCCGAGGTGATCGCACCGCCCGCCATCACCAGGCTCATCGCGCGAACGCTGCGGATCACCCCGGGCGCCGCCTTGGCAGCGACGTAGGGGTAGGCGCTCAGGTCGCCGCGCCAGCAATCGCGGATCACCCGTAGGCGCAAACGCCAATACGGCACGCCAAGCACGCGCCAGACATAGCGGGAAAACGTATCGGTGGGCGCCAGGTCCAGCTCCGGATCCTCGCCCGGGATCTGCGTGTTGCGGTGATGCGCCAGGTGGAAGCTGGTGTAGAACTGCAAATTCAGCAGCGACGGGCAGGCCGCCAGCCAGCCGAACATCGCGTTGGCGCGGCGCGAGGCAAAGGCGGTCTGGTGCATCATTTCGTGCGCCGGCGCGAACAGCGCCACCTGCGTCAGGCCGAAGGCGAGGAAGGCGGGCACCACCGTCCACGGACCGGCAACGGCGAGCCACCACCCGGTGCCGAGCAGCAGCGCGGCATGCGCGCCGAGCCGCAGCGCGCCCGGCAGGTTGGCGCGGCGCGACAGCGCGTGCAGCTCGGCTGGGGCCAGCACGCGATCGGCGGGGGCAGTCATGCGGTGCCTCCTGCACAGGGTTTAGGCATGCGGCCGATGGTCGCCGCGTTAGAATGCGGATCCGGCGCGATCCGTGCAAACGCCGGACCACGGACCGCCGGCCCACACGCCGGACCATAGGCTGTCCGGCTGCCGGCCGCGCGTTATGCTGCGCCACGGACATCGGAGGACCCTCATGCGCGCCGTCTGGTACGACCGACAAGGCCCCGCCGCCGAGGTGCTGACCACAGGCGAACTCCCCACTCCGCATGCCGGACACAATCAGGTGCGGGTGCGCCTTGAGGCCTCCGGTGTAAACCCGTCCGACACGTATCGCCGCCACGGGCCGCCGGCGATGGAGTATCCGCGCGTCATCACCAACAGCGACGGCGCCGGCGTGGTGGACGAGGTCGGGCCGGAGGTTCCCGCGCACAGGCTCGGCAGGCGGGTCTGGCTTTACAACGGCCAGCGCAACGGTCGCTGGATGGGCACCGCGGCGGAGTACATCGCGCTCGACGTCGACCTGGTGACGGAGCTGCCGGCGCACGTTTCGTTCGCGGAAGGGGCGACGCTCGGCGTGCCCTGCATGACTGCGCATCGTTGCGTGTTCCTCGCCGGGCCGGTGCAGGGACGCGTGCTGCTGATCACCGGCGGCGCCGGCGCGGTCGGGCACTACGCGGTGCAGTTGGCGAAGTGGGCCGGCGCGACGGTGATCGCCACAGCCAGTTCGCCCGAGACGGCCGAGCGGGCGCGTCAGGGTGGCGCCGACCATGTCATCGACTACCGGCGCGAGGACGTCGCGGCGCGGGTGCGCGAGATCACCGGCGGCGTCGGTGTCGATCACGTGGTGGATGTCGATTTTGGCGGCAACCTGGCGGCGACGCTTGGCGCGGTCCGCGCCAATGGCAGCATCGCGGTTTATGCCTCGAACGGCGACCGCACGCCGCAGGTGCCGATCCGCGAGCTGATGCAGAACAACATCGCACTGCACGCGATGTCGCTGCCCGGCTCGCCGCACGAGACCCGCAAGCGCGCGCAGTCCGATATCGCGCGGTTCGTCGCGGCGTCGGGGCGGGTGCTGTCGGTGGCCGCCCGCTTCCCGCTGTTCGACACAGCGGCGGCGCATCTGGCGGTGGAGCGCGGCGACAAGGTCGGGACCGTGATCGTCGAGTGCGCGCGCTGAACATGGTTCGCTCCGCCGGAACGAACTTCTCCCCCTCCCCTTGAGGGCTTGGGCCGCGAAGCGGACCAAGGTTGGTGGGAGGGGTAAGGCGGCGGGACAAGCGCCCGGTGGCAAGCTCATCATAGGATCCTGTCCGCGTTTTGCGGATTGCGTCGCCTGAGCGGGGACGAACCCCAGGCCGGCGGCCATTCCGTCCGACCGCTCCGTCTGCCGTTTCATAAGGTCTTGGTCGGATTTTACAGATCGTGTCGCCTGACCAGGGAAAGACCCCACGCCGGTGTCCACCGCGTCCGGCTGCTCCGTCTCACGTTTCATGGGGTCCTGTCGGGATTTTGCGGATCGCGCCCCTTGGCCGGCATCAGGCCGGCAGCCGGCATCCGCACCGCCTGTGACGGATGCACCGGCGCGCCCAGTTCCTCCGGCGCCATCGCAAGCCGCGCCGCCACCGAGAGCGGCAAATACACCCATCGCGCTACCCGTCATCACGCCGCAGCCCCCGCCGCCACACCCGAGCCGAGGTTGTGCAAGGCGGAACCGGCACCAGCCGGGATGGAAGTGGCGGCATCAACCGGCGCAATCTGCCGCACTGCAACGTCGGTGCCGCTCGGTCCGGAGGCTACCGGCACCCCCGTCCCCACCGGCGACGGCTCGGCACTGGCCGCCAGCGGTACGGCGCCCGACCGGTTCGGCGCCGCCTCGCCCACCAGCGCCGGCGCCGCGTCATCCGGCGCATCCCCACCACCGGGCGGCACCCTGGTGGCAGACTGTTGCATGGGCTCGCGACACCACACAGCATCCAGCCCCCCGATATCGACCTCGTCCTCCCCCACGGTGCCAAAGAACGGCACCGGCTGCTTCTGGTGCCGCGCCAGCGCATGCTCCAATTCCGCCGCCGTCCGCGCCAGTGCGGCCGACATGCGGCTCAGCCGGCACATCTGGTCCACCGTCACGTCAGGCGCGTAGGACCGGGTCGTGAGCGCATCCGCCCGTTCCCGCACGATGAGGATCTGCGCCGCGATCCGCGCCTCCAGGTCGCGGGTGGATCCGGCGGCGGCGGGGGCAACGCGGTGAATGTGGCCTCCAGCAGGCCGCCGCTGAGGTGATACGGCGGCATGATTTCGCGAATGACTTCGGCGGTGATTCCGTTGGATGGAAGCGTCATGAGGAGGATCTCCGGTGAAATTGGTTGACTTAGATAGTCATATATACTAACTCAATACTCAAGTCCAGCCAACTTGTCGCCCCGACGCGCTCCGGCCCCGGCGGATTGGGGGCACCAGCAAGCAAGGACGCCAGCGGACACGGAGTTGCGCTGAGCGCACACGGTTGCTCGAAGTGGATTTCGGCGTTTCGCGCCGAGGACAAGGCGTCGGTCGAAGCGCCTTGCGCGTAGCGCCCGAATCGCCGGCTTAGCCTTGACCCGCTGATCGCCTTCCGCAATCCGCACCGGGGCATCGAATGCGTCGCTCGGTGCCCGTGCCCCCGCCGAACTATTTGCGTACATTTGCGTTAAAAACTTCCTTCTTCACTTGGCGCCACGGGCTGGCAGCCCTCGGATTACCGGCGGCGCTCGTTCCAAGGAAGGAAGAAGATTTTAGCGCAAATGTACGCAAATAAGTTCAAATCTACGCAAATGGACTGGAGCGGATTGCGCCGGCGCACCGCAACTTCATGACCGCATCGGACGTCGAGAGGTCTTCCCCGGCCCGGTTGCTGGCGTCTCGGTTTGAATATCCGCAAAGTGCGGGGAGTGGACGTTTGGGCCCGACCAGTTTTTGTCACTGACGTCCGGTTAATAGACTAGCGAATTCAATGACTTACAAACATTACCATTCTGCATCTGTATGCCAATTTCAAAGCCTTAGTTGGGATCAGTGGTTTTTCAAATATTGTGCGCGAAAGGAAGCCTTCGAATGTGTCGATCCGGACCGCCTTTTCGAGCGGCTCATCAGTGACGATCGGCCTGAACAGCCCGGGAGATCGCCCGTTTGGGCTTTTTCGAGTTCAAATCGACACCATCAAAATTCGCTTAAACGTCATTATATATCAAATACTTAGGAGCGGTTCGTTCGCATTACACCGGACAGCAGTGAGTTTTTGTATAAATCAAGCAGACCGTGTGAAAACCCTGTGCGGAAGGATTCCGGCGCGGCGTGAGACTTGATAGAATCCGGCATGTCTCACATCCCCGGTCACGACCGATCCCAAACCCTGCTTTTGCCAGAGAGTGTGGACGACTATGTCGGCCCGGAGAACCCTGTGCGGTTCATCGACG
>PLXO01000158.1 GCA_003151425.1 Acetobacteraceae bacterium | reverse complement strand
TTCAGCAGGGTTGAGCAGATACCTGGCTCCTTCCCAGCCGCTGTCTAGCCTGAACGAAGACGCCGCACGCTCCCCTCTTCCGAAAGGGGCGCCCCCTCCGATCAGGTTGCAGCGCATTTTGTCGCATTCTTGACTATGTACATATCTGTGGCTACATTCACCGATGAACTTTGAATGGGACGAGACCAAGCGGGAGATCAACCACCCGCGGCACAAGATCGACCTCGCCGATGGCCATAACCTGTTCGATGGTCGACCCGTGATCGCCTACCCGTCACCGCGTGATGGCGGTTTCGTTTCGTAACCGTCGGTTTGATCGGACCGCAATTCGACGCGGTGGTCCGCACGGCGCGGCGCGTCGCCATACGGCTGATTTCATTCAGAAGAGCGAGAGATGGCGAAGAAAGAGCGTAGCGTTCGCGTTTCGGCTGAACAGCTTCAGACGATGCGCGACCGTGGCGAGACCCGCAGCGACCGGAAGGCCGCCGAGGCGATGTCGCAAGCGGACGTGGAGCGGCTGGCCAACGAGGAAGACGGTCCGCTGCCCGAAGGATGGGAAAACACGGTCGAGATCGGTCTACTCGAACCTCGGCAGGCCGTGCACATTCGGCTCGACGCCACAGTGCTGCGTTGGTTCAAGGCGCATGGTCCCGGCTATCAGACCCGCATCAACGCCGTGTTGCGCGCGTTCGTTCAGGCGCGGCAAAGGGCCGAGCCCGCCAAGAGCGAGCCGCACCGAAGCATGACGCAGGAGCGGTCCAACGTCGCGCCCGTTCGTGGTCGAGCCGGCCGGGAGCTTGCGGCGCGTCGGTAGCGGCACGGTTTGCAGCTCGCCTTTGCACAGGAGACTTCCAAACCAATGGACCAGCGGTTTGCGGTTATCGCCGACATCCATGGCAACCTGCTGGCACTGGAGGCGGTGCTGGCCGACATCGCGGCGCGCCGGATCACGCGGGTGATCGACCTGGGCGACTGCGTCTCCGGCCCGCTCTGGCCGGCGGAGACCTGCGAGCGGCTGATGGCGCTGGGGTTTCCGACCGTGCGCGGCAACCACGATCGCTGGGTGGCGGATTTGCCGGCCGGCCGGCTGGGAGCCACGGACCGGTTCACCCGCGCGGCGCTGACGGACGTGCACATGGGCTGGCTGCGCGCGTTGCCGCCGGCGCAGGCGTTCCCGGGGATCCTGGCGGTGCACGGCATGCCGGGCGCTGACAACCGCTATCTGCTGGAGCGGGTCGCGGCGTTCCGTCTGGTGCCGGACACACCGGAGGCGATCGCGACGCGGCTGGGCAAAACACCACTCGGCAAGGCGCCTCAGGGCGGGGCATCCCACCGCGAGGCATCCCACGGCGAAGAACCTCAGGACGAGGCGGGGGCGTTGGTGCTCTGCGGGCACAGTCACCAGCCACGTCTGATCCGCCTGCCGGATGGACCGACGGTGCTCAATCCCGGCAGCGTTGGATGCCCGGCGTATCAGGATCCCGGCGACGACCCACATGTTTCGGAAGTCGGATCACCGCACGCGCGCTACGCGGTGGTGCACCAGTCCGCGGGCACGACCAGCGCCGCGCTGATCGCCGTGGATTACGACCACCGCGCCGCCGCTGCCCGCGCGCAGGCGTTCGGCCGGCCGGACTGGGCGCACGCCCTGGCGACGGGGTATGCTCTGCCATTGCCAGGCATGACCTGACCGCCACCGGAGGCCCGACCGCAATGAACGCGCCAAGCCGTGTCGTCGCCACCAAGCCGCACGCCGGCAGTTCGCTCACCACCGGGTCGCCCGTCAGCCGGTCGCCTGTCAACATCCCGCCCGCCAGCCGGTCGCCTGTCAGCGGATCGCCGTTGATCGCCGGGCACCGCACCCATCTGCTGCACCAGCTTGAGCACAAGCTGCTCTGGCTGTCGGCCTGGATGGTGCACAACGCCAACCACATCCGCCCGAACCGCGACGGGCTGAAGGTGGGCGGGCATCAGGCGTCCTGCGCCTCGGTGATCTCCATTATGGCGGCGCTGTATTTCGAGATCGCGCGGCCGCAGGACCGCATCGCCGTGAAGCCCCATGCCAGCCCGGTGTTCCACGCTGTGAACTATCTGTTCGGCCGGCAAACGATCGAGAAGATGGCCGGCCTGCGCGCGATGGGCGGCGTGCAGCCCTATCCCAGCCGGGTGAAGGACGGGGCAGAAGTTGATTTCTCCACCGGATCGGTCGGGCTGGGCGTCGCGATGACCACGTTCGCGGCGCTGATGGCCGACTATGCGCGACTGCACGGCCTGGTGCGCGAGGGCCTGCCGCCGGGCCGGCACATCGCCATCGCCGGCGATGCCGAGCTCGATGAGGGCAACATCTACGAGGCGTTGCTGGAAGGCTGGAAGCACGACGTCCGCGATGTGTGGTGGGTGATCGACTACAACCGCCAGAGCCTGGATTCGGTCGTGCCCGATCGGCTGTTCGGCCGCATCGAGGGCCTGTTCCGCGACATGGGCTGGAACGTCGTCACCATCAAATACGGCCGCAAGCTGGAGGCCGCGTTCGCGCGCGACGGCGGCGAGGCGTTGCGGAGCTGGATCGATGACTGCCCGAACTCGCTCTATTCGGCGCTGACCTTCCAGGGCGGTGCGGCCTGGCGCCAGGCGGTGCTGGCGGACCTCGGGCGGTCGCAGGCACTGCGCGCGATCATCGATCCGCTGTCGGATGAAGAACTCGGCGCGCTGATGACCAACCTCGGCGGCCACGATATCGAGACGTTGATCGAAACGTTCCGCGCCGCGGCCGCGGACGGCGATCAGCCGACCTGTTTCATAGCCTACACGATCAAGGGCATGGGCCTGCCCTTCGCCGGCCACAAGGACAACCATGCCGGCATGATGTCGAAGGAGCAGCTTGAGGCGTTTCGCGGCGTGATGAACATCCGTCCCGGGCACGAGTGGGACAAGTTCGAAGGCCTGGACTGCAAACCCGACGAGCTGGAGGCGCTGCTGGCAGCCTGCCCGTTCGCCGAGAAGCTGACACCGGAGGGGCGCAGGTTGACCGCGCCGGTCGTTCCAATACCGGTGGCACTGCCGGTGACGAAGCTGGCGGGGCGCAAGGCGTCGACCCAGGCCGGCTTCGGCGACATGCTGGCCGAGATCGGCCGCGGCCAGGGCGAGTTCAAGGAGCTGGCCGAGCACATCCTGACCACCAGCCCGGACGTTGCGGTCTCGACCAGCCTGGGGCCGTGGGTAAACCGGCGTGGCGTGTTCGACCGGCACACTCGCAACGACGTGTTCCGCGACGCGAAGCTGGCGAGCGCGCAACGCTGGGGGATGTCGCCCAAGGGCCAGCACGTCGAGCTGGGGATCGCCGAGCAGAATCTTTTCCTCCTGCTGGGGGCTGCGGGGTTGGCGCCGGCGATGACCGGGGCGCGGCTGCTGCCGGTGGGCACGGTGTATGACCCGTTCGTCAACCGCGGCCTGGATGCGCTGATTTACGCTTGTTACCAGGACGCACGGTTTTTGCTGGTGTCAACGCCCTCGGGCCTGACGCTGGCGCCGGAGGGCGGGCAGCACCAGTCGATCAACACGCCGCTGATCGGCATGGCGGCGGATCGGCTGGCGAGCTTCGAGCCGGCCTATGTGGACGAGCTGGCGATCCTGCTGCGCCATGCGTTCGTGCACATGCAGGCGCCGGAGGGGTCGGCGGTGTGGTTGCGGCTATCGACCCGGCAGTTGCAGCAGCCGGATCGTGTGGTGGACCCGGCCGCGGTCATTGCGGGCGCGCATTGGGTGGTGCCGCCGGCGGAGGGGGCGCGGATCGCGATCGCCTATCAAGGGCCGGTAGCGCTCGAGGCCGAAACGGCATTTGCCGAGCTGGCGACAGAGGACCCCGGCGCCGGGCTGCTGGCGATCACCAGCCCCGATCGGCTGCACGCGGGCTGGACGGCGGCGTTGCGCGCACGGCGGGCCGGCGAGCGCGGGGCGCAAGCGCATATCGAGGCGGTGCTGGCGCCGCTGGCGCGCGGCGCGGCTCTGGTGACGGTGCTGGACGGGCACCCGGCGACGCATTCGTGGCTGGGCGCGGTGCGGGGGCAGCGCGTGGTGCCGTTGGGGCCGGATCATTTCGGCCAGGGTGGCGATATTCCGGATTTGTATCGGGAATACGGCATGGATACGGACGAGATTCTGGATGCCTGCGCGCAGGCGCTGGTGGGGTAGCGACGGCGTCGTACACCTCAGCCGCGCTTGCGGGCTTGGGCCGCGAAGAGCGAACCAAGGCTTGCCCCCGGGCGCTTGACCCGGGGGGGGCGAGCGAAGCGGTTGGGCCGCGAAGAGCGGACCAACGGTGAGGGTGGTGCACGCCGCACGAACCCTCACCCGCGTCGCTGCGCTTCGCGACCTCTGCCGCACGCGGGAGAGGTGTACGTCGTTCCGGCCAGCCTGAATCTGCCCTACACCTTCGCCAATACCTCCTCGCGAAAGCGCCGCATCTCCGCCAGTGATGCGTTCACATCCTCCATCTCGAAATCGAAATCGAGCGCCACCACGCCCAGATCCCGCAGTGCGTGCAGATCGGCAATAATGTCGGCGTCGGTGCCGGAGAACAGCCGGCGCTCACCGTCCGTGGCGATCGCGCCCACCGCGGCGCCGTAACGTTTCACCCGATACGTCACCGCCACCGCGTCCGCTGGCCGCCCCGCCTCCGTCGTCAGCTTGCGCAGCCGCGCGATGCCGGCGGCGAAGCGCGGCAGTGTGTCGTACAGCGCGTTGCGGTTGCTGCCGATCGGATACCACGCATCGCCCAGCCGCGCGGCGCGCCGCAGCGACGGGCCGCTCTCGCCGCCCACCCAGATCGGGATCGGCTGCTGCACCGGCTTCGGCTCCAGCAGCATCGTCCCGTCCACCTTCACATACTTGCCGTCGATCACCGGCTTGCGTTCGGTCCACAGCGCGCGGAACGCCTGCACGTATTCGTCGGTCACCGCGCCGCGTTCCTTGAACGGTGTCAACACCACGGCATTCGATTCCGCCTCCAGCCAGCCGGCGCCGATGCCCACCGTCAGTCGGCCGCCCGACAGATAGTCGATCGTCGCGAGCGTCTTCGCCGCGACCACCGCGGGCCGGTGCGGCACCACCATGACTGCCAGAACGATCCGCACGCGAGAGGTCTTGGCAGCAATGAACGCAGCAGCGGCAAGCTGCTCGTGCCGCTGCGTCGGCGCCGAGGACATGAACTCGCCGGACTCCGTGTAGGGATAGCCGGGCGCCGACATGTCCGGCAGCAGCACGTGGTCGGTCAGGGTCAGATAGTCGTAGCCGATCGCCTCGCCGGTCTGAGCCAGGCGCGTGATGTGCCCCGGCGAAAGCACCGGACCGCTGATGGGCAGGTTGAAGCCGAACTGCATGATACTCGCCTATGGCCTTTCTGAAGCAGGTCCACGCCGCCGCACTTACCACCTCACCTGTCATTGCGAGAAGCGAAGCGACGAAGCAATCCCCCGTCGCGTGGGCGGGAGCTTGCTTCGTCGCTTCGCTTCTCGCAATGACAGACGTCGGTTCATGACAGACGGCGCTTCCGGCCATGCGCTACACAAAGGCCTTGCGGATGCGGCCCCAGTCCTCGATCGCGTCCTCGGTCCCCGGCGTGATCGGGATGACGAACTGCGAGTAGCCCGCGTCACGCAGCGCCTCGATGCGCTGTTTGATCTCCGGCTCGGTTGCGGTGAACGTGGTGCGGCGGATCAACTCGGCAGTAATGAACGGGCGCTCCTCGTCCTTGACGAAGACGAAATGACCGCGATGGTTCATCAGGTAGCGCGCATCGGCCGGTTCGAATCGTTTCGCCACGTCGATATAGCCGGCCACCTGCTCCGCAACCGCAGCCGGAACGTCCGAGGTGTTCTGCCACCCGCTCATTGCCACATCGGCCGCGCGATGCAGCAGCACCGCGGCGCGCGGGCCGGCCTGCGCCACGGCGCGCGGACTGTCGGCCGGCTCGCCCGGCGCCAGCACACAGCCGGGCGCCCAGGCGGTGGAATAGAGGGCCTCCGCCGCATGCCCTTCCGCCGCCCAGCTTGCCCGCATCTCCTCCAACCATGCCCGGCCGCGGTCGACGGTGTCGACGAAGCACATCCACGCCGCGCCATGCCGCGCGGTCAGCGCCCGCGCCTTCGGCCCATAGGCGGACACGTGCAGGCGGATCGGATCCTTGGTGTTGATCAGGCCCTTCTCCGGATTGAGGAAACGGATTTTCCGAGGTTTGCCCTCGATCTCGGTCTCCACGGTCTGCTCGTGCAACAATCCGTAGACGACACGGATATACTCATCCATGTCGGCCAGCTTCATCGCGCCCAGGCCCATCGCGCGCCGCGCCGAGAAGCCCGTGCCGACCCCGAAATCGATCCGCCCGGGCGCCAACTGGTTGAGCGTGGCAAAGGCGTTCGCGGTCACCGCGGCGATGCGGTTCGACGGCACCAGCACGCCGGTGCCCAGTCGGATGCGCAAGGTCTTCACCGCCGCGGCACCCATGGCAACGAAACAATCCGCCGTCAGCATCTGCGTATCGTAGAACCAGGCATGGGTGAAGCCGAGTTCCTCAGCCCGCTGCGCAAGCTTCCATGATTCGCCCGAGGTGGCGATGCCAATGCCGAAATCCATGCACTCCTCCTGTTATGCGCCCGGCGCCGCGCCCGGGCTGCTGCGCCTCGCATGTCACGCCCGGCTGCGACGCCCCACCTGCTACGCCCCGCCTGTTATACGCCAGTGTAGCGCTCGATCGTATCGCTCCAGGCCAGCACATCCGCCGGGTCACGGATCGCGCCACGCAGCCCGGCGACGCCGGTCACCGGCACCAGCACGCGCGTGACCCCCAGCGCGGCGAGGCGCGGAACTTCGGAGAGATCGTCCGGGACAGAAACGGTGATCTCCACCTCGGTTGGATCGCGGCCGTGCCTGATCGCGGTCTGCCGGGCCAGATCGATCAGATCGAGCGGCACGCCACGGCCGGGGAAGAACCCCTGCGCCAGCCGCCCAGCGCGACGCGCGGCGGGCGGGGTTTGGCCGCCGATGATAATCGGCACCGACCCGCGCATCGGCTTGGGGCGCATGAACGCATCGGTGAAGTTCACGTAGGCACCGTGATAGCTCGGCACGTCCGCCGACCACAGCTCACGCATCGCGGCGATGTAGTCATCGGTGCGGCGGCCACGATCCTCGAACGGCACGCCGATCGCGTCGAACTCCTCCTTCAGCCAGCCGACGCCGATGCCCAGCAGCACGCGCCCGCCCGACATCGCATCCAGCGTGGCGACCTGCTTGGCGCAGACCACGGGATTGTGCTGTGGCAGGATCAGGATGCCAGTGGCGAGGTTGATGCGCGTGGTCGCCGCGGCGACATAGGCCATCCAGATCAGCGGGTCGGGCAGCACGAAATCGCCCTCACCGCCCGGCAGCTTGCCGTCCGCGGTGTACGGATAGGCAGATTGGTAACCACGCGGAATGACGGTGTGCTCCACCGTCCAGGCGCTATCGAACCCGGCCGCCTCACCGGCCTGCACCAGCTCGACCGCGCGCACGGGATCCGTGTAGCGGCCGGTGTTGCAGTAGCGCAGCCCGAACTTCACTGTGCCCCAACTTCACGCACTGGCAGGACGCGCGCGGTTCGGCAGATCGAGCCCGACGCCGCGCAGATGACCGAACAGCGCGGCGAGCCTGGAACGATCCGCCTCCGGCAAGGGGGGCGCCAGGATCGAGGCGATGTTGGTGCGCAAATGATCCCGATCGCCGGTGCCGAACAGCACGACGTCGACCCCCGGTTCGTGCCGCACATAGCGATAGGCCGCATCGGTGACCGAGCTGGCGCCGCCCGCATGCACCAGGAAGCCGAGCGGATCGTCGCTCTCGGCCAGCTCCGCCAGCACCTGCCCCGACGCCGCCAGCTCGCGCATCGTCCCGCCAAGATGCGTGGGGCGGGCGAAGATGCTGCGCACCGCGAACATCATCAGCGTGCCGACGCCGTTGGCACGCGTGGCGGGGAACACGCGCTCGCGCGATACCTGGTGCATCATGTGGAAGGCGATCATCGCCGTCTCCCACTGCGGATCGCGCGCGGCACGATACAGCATGTCCTGGTTGGGATCGTTCGGTGCCGTCTCGGTGATGCCAAGGTGCCCAAACTTCCCCTTTGCCTTCTCCTTCAGCAGCACCGGAACGATTACGTCGCGCGCGTGCTCGTAGCCGGCGGGCGGCACGGCGTGAAGCTGGAACACGTCGACGTACTCAAGACCGAGCGCGCGCAGGGAATTGTCCAGGCTCTGCACGACCCATTCCCCGGTAAACTGCTTCTCGCCCGGCTGGCGCGACACCTTGGTGCAAACCACCACCTTGTCGCGCGCCAGCCCGCGCAATGCCTGGCCGACGACGCCCTCGGTGCCGTAGGCTGCCGCGGTGTCGATCAGGTTCACCCCCAGATCGATCGCAGCGCGGATCAACGCGACCGCGTCCGCCTCGGTCTTGCCGGTGGACAGCCCCAGCCGGCTGTTGCCGCCGCAGCCAAGCCCAGCGACGCTGACCTTGAGCCCCGTTCGCCCCAGCGTGGTGTAGTCCATCGACGCCTCCCCTGCCCGCTTCCCCTCCCAATTATGGGCCGAGCCCCGCAAACCCCCAAGCCGTTGCGCCGTGCGACAAGCCGTTGCGCCACGCCCGACTGCGGGCCGATGATGCGGCCATGGATACGGGAGGGGACAGATGACGCTGCACGGCAAAATCGCGCTGATCACCGGATCATTCGGCGGCATCGGCTATGCGACCGCGGGCAAGCTCGCGCAAGCAGGCTGCACCGTGGTGTTGCACGGGATCGAGAAGATCCACGACGGCATCGCAGCGGCGAAACGATTGGCCGAGGCGCACGGCGGCCACGCGGTCTATCTGCGCGCCGACCTGACCGTGGTCGACGAGATCGAGTTCCTGATGACCGAGATCGCTGCGCGCTTCGGCGGCGTCGATGTGCTGGTGAACAACGCAGTGGTGCGATCCTTTGCGCCAGTCGAACGGTTCGCGGTGGCGGACTGGGATCGCGCCCTGGCGGTCAATCTCTCAGCGGCGTTCCACACGATCCGGCTGGCGGTCGCCGGCATGCGGGCGCGCGGGTTCGGGCGGATCGTCAACATGTCCTCGGTCTATGGCGACTTCGCGATTGCTGACCGGATCGATTACGTGACGACGAAGACGGCGCTGCTGGGCCTGACGCGCGCCGTGGCGCTGGAGACGCTGGCGGACAACATCACCTGCAATGCGATATGTCCGGGCGCGGTGCACACGCCAGCCTCGGAGCGGCGGATCCAGGAGATGATCGCGGCGGAGGGGCTGGAGCGCGAGGCGGCGATCAAGCGGTTCGTCGCGGCGCGGCAGCCGACCGGGCGGTTCATCGATCCGGAGAACGTTGCCGAGCTGATCCTGTTTCTGTGCGGCCCGGCGGGGCGCGACATCACCGGCGCGGCATTGCCGATCGATGGCGGCTGGATGGCGAGCTAGGGTCTGAGGCGACACCACCTCAGCCAGTTCCAACGACCTCCAGCAGCGGGCGCAGCGAGGCGTGGTGCGCCATCGGCGGTGGCGTCCCGTCCGGCGGCGTCATGCCGATGCGATCGTGCCAGTACGTCGGCAGCCCGATGGCGGCCGTGCCCACCAGATCATAGGCCGATCCGGCAACGAACAGGCAGCGCTCGGGCGCCACCCCCAGCTCGTCCAGGGCCAGCCGATACGCGCGCGGATCGGGCTTGAACACGCCGGCGCGCTCGGCAGTGACCAGCACGTCGAAGCGCGTGCCGGTTCGCTCGGCCGCCACGCGCCCCAGCCGCTCGGAACAGTTGGTGACTACGCCCAGCCGCAATCCCGCAGCGGCAAGCTGCGTCAACACCTCGGGCGCGTCGGTCCACGGCCGCAGCGCGACATAGCGTGCGTCAAGGTCATCCGCCAGGTGGCGCGGCAGGCCGACCGCCTCGGCCGCCTCGGCGACCAGCGATTCGTACGGACGATAGACGCCGGTGCGGTACGTGATGCGCAGATAGGCGGCGCGCCAGGCGCGGCCGCGATCCGCGCCGCCCGCGACGTCGTTCCACAGCGTCCAACTGTCCAGCAGCGCCGTCAGAAGGTCGAACAGCACCGCGTCATAGCGTCGCATGCCGGGGACGCTATCGTTGCTTCGGCTGGGTGTCGACGACGCCATTGCGTGCTCCCCACGGAGTCGGCTCGAAAGTAAAGGTTTCGCCTCTCGCCGGGCGAGGTTCCGGCAGATCGGACGTCCGTCCGATCAGAACGGCCGTTGTCGTGCGGGCCATGAACTGCTCGCCGGCGATGCCGGCCATGGTCAGCTCGACCCGGTGCCCTGGCTCCGCCGTGGCGACGTAGCTGTCATTCCACGGAAAGCCGCCCTCGCTCAAGGCGTCGATCGCTTTATCCAAAGCGGCCACCCTCACCTTGTCGCTGATCTCCTTGAACATGCGGCGCATCATGGCGCTGTCGCGTTGCTCGTTCCCGGCAATGCTGGCCTGAATCATGCGATCGCGCGTGACCACGGAGAAATCGAGTTCCTGTCCGGCTTCCCCGGCCAACTGGCGTATAAATGCGCGCTGCGTGCGCCCGTTCCCTTCGCGGAACGGATGAATGCCATTTGATCTCGACCATGATATCGGCGGCGCGCTCGGCGAATTCTTCGCGCGGCAGATCACGCAAATAGTTGGATTGACGCAGCGTGTCGGCGACACGCTCAAGAGCTTCCGGGATGAGCGGCCCAGCCATGAACGGTTTTCCATCGGCCTTCCGCAACATCGGCTCCGTCGCTACGGTGCCATCAGAAAGCGTGACCTTTTCGTCGCGTGTGTGCCCGGCCCATTCGTAGACGTCCTGGAAAAGGTGCCGGTGAATGGCTTTCAGATGGTCGGCGTCAAATTGCCCCGACGGACCATGACCAAGCTCGAACTGAAGAAGACGGTTGATGACGTAATCTGACTCGGCCGCTTCAAGCTCATCATGGCTGGTCGCGCCGAGTTTGTTCTTGACGGTCACCCCGTCGTCGTGCGTGTAACCCGGCACAGTTCAGAGGTGGTGACGCAGCGCTTTGAGGCGCGGCAGAACCTCATCGAGCTCGATATCACCGCGTATGAACGCCTCGAAAATCGGAGCGCTCTTCGGGCCTCTGAATTGGCCCTCGATGCGGTTGCTCGCATCCGCCTGACGCAACGCCTTGCGGCGGCGTTCCATCTCGGTGTCGCTGACCGAATTCGACCTTGCCGGCCGCGTGCTTACGATATCATCCATGCATACCCCTCAAGGCCGGCGTGTTCCTCGAAATGCAAAGCCTTTCTTCAAGCCAACATCGTAGCAGAAAACTGGCGACCCCGCCACGCGAGATACCGTGCGCGGACCAAGGCGGACAGGTTATGGGGGATGGTGGACCGCGTCCAGCAGCGCGCCGGGTATAAAGTCCCCGCGGCGTTCAATCCCCGCTGCCCAAGGCCGCCTCGGCGGTGCGCACGGCCTGCAGCGGCAGGGCGGCGCGGCCGACTACCTGGCCGCCGATGCAGGCCAGCCAGCCGCCGCCCTCCGGCACCGACGGGCGCAGTTGGATGACCTTGGCCTCCTCGTCCAGGGCGACGGCGCGGTATTGCCGCCAGCCGGACCACAGCGGCCCCAAAAGACGAACGACGCGGGCAATGGGTTTGCCCGCGTCGTCCAGACCGATCCATTCCAGGGCGCGGGCCTCACCCGCCGCCCGTTCCGCGCGCCCCCGAGTCCAATGCAGGCGGGGCGCCGCCATTTAGTGGCCTACCGTCATGCGGGGCCCCGCAAGGCGTGGTTTCCCATCAGGCGCTCTTGGCCATGATCTCGTCCGCGATGTTGCGCGGCACCGGATCGTAGTGGTGGAACTGCATGGTGAAGGACGCGCGCCCCTTGGTCATGCTCCGAAGGTCGGAAATGTAACCGAACATTTCCTTCAGGGGAACATGGGCGCGCACGATCACCGTGGACCCCGAGCTCTCCTGGTTCTGGACATGCCCGCGCCGGCGGTTCAGGTCACCCACCACGTCGCCGACATGGTCGTTCGGCGTGGTCACCTCCACGTCCATGATCGGCTCCAGGATGATCGGCGCGGCCTTCTTCATGCCGTCGCGGAAGCAGGCCTTGGCGGCGATCTCGAAGGCCAGCGCGGACGAGTCCACGTCGTGGTACTTGCCATCCACGAGGGTGTATTTGAAGTCCACCGTGGGGAAGCCGGCCAGCACGCCGGTGTCGGCCTGCACGCGGATGCCCTTCTCGACCGCCGGGATGTATTCCCGCGGCACCGAGCCGCCGACGACCTTGTTCTCGAACACCACGCCGCCGTTGCGCTCCATCGGCTCGAAGATGATCTTCACCTCGGCATATTGGCCCGATCCGCCGGTCTGCTTCTTGTGGGTGTAGGTCTCGGTGTGCGCCCGCGTGATCGTCTCGCGGTAAGCCACCTGCGGGGCGCCGATATCGGCCTCGACGCCGTATTCGCGCCGCAGCCGGTCGATGATGATCTCCAGGTGCAGCTCACCCATGCCCGACAGGATGGTCTGGCCGCTCTCCGGGTCGGTGCGCAGCCGCAGGCTGGGGTCCTCGCCCGCCAGCTTCTGCAGGCCGAGGCTCATTTTCTCCACCGCCTCCTTGGTTCGCGGCTCGACCGAGATGTCGATCACCGGTACCGGGAAGGCCATGCGCTCCAGCACCACCGGGTCCTGCGCGGAGGCCAGCGTGTCGCCTGTCACGGTGTCCTTCAGGCCGACGAAGGCGGCGATGTCGCCGGCGTGGACCTCCTTGATCTCGGCCCGCTTGTCGGCATGCATCTGGAACATCCGCCCGATGCGCTCGCGATGGTCCTTGGTGGTGTTCAGCACCGTGTCGCCCGACTTCAGTGTGCCGGCATAGACGCGCACGAAGGTCAGCGTGCCGTATTTGTCGTTGATGATCTTGAACGCCAGGCCGGCGAACGGCGCGTTGGGGTCGGCCTTGATGCGGCGGCGGTTGGAGTATTCGCCGTCCTCCTCGCCCTCGCCGGCGGCGATGCTGATGCCGGGCACGTCGAGCGGGCTTGGCAGGTAGTCGATCACCGCGTCGAGCAGCGGCTGCACGCCCTTGTTCTTGAACGCGGTGCCGCACAGCACCGGGCGGAAGGCGCCGGATATGGTGCCCGCCTTGATGCAGCGCTTCAGCGTGGCGACCTCGACGTCGCCCTTGTCGAAGTATTCCTCCATCGCCGCGTCATCGACCGACAGCGCGGTGTCCAGCAGCGTCTGGCGATATTCCTTCGCCTGCTCCAGCAGGTCCGCCGGGATCGGCTCGTCGTGGAACTTGGCGCCGGGATCGCCGCCTTCCCAGATGATCGCCTTCATCTCCACCAGGTCGACCACGCCGACGAACTTGTCCTCGACGCCGATCGGAAGCTGCAGCGGCAGGGCGACGATGTCGAGCTTGTCCTTCAGCGACTGGTTGGCGCGGAAGAAGTCGGCGCCGGTGCGGTCCAGCTTGTTGATGAAGATGACGCGCGGCACGTTGTAGCGGTCGGCCAGGCGCCAGTTGGTCTCCGATTGCGGCTGCACGCCCGCGACGCCCTCGATGATGAAGATGGCGCCGTCGAGCACGCGCAGGCTGCGGTTGACCTCGATGTTGAAGTCGATGTGGCCGGGCGTGTCGATGATGTTGATGCGGTGGTCCTTCCACTCGCACGTCACCGCGGCCGAGGTGATGGTGATCCCCCGCTCCCGCTCCTGGTCCATGTAGTCGGTGGTGGTGTTGCCGTCATGCACCTCCCCGATGCGATGGGAGAGGCCGGTGTAATACAGGATGCGCTCCGTCGTGGTCGTCTTGCCCGCGTCGATATGCGCGGTGATGCCGATGTTGCGGATCCGGTCGAGCGACGTGACAGGCACGATAAGCCTCCATACCAGACGGGCGCCCCGGGGCCGTTTGCCCCGCGCGCCCGGCGGAAGTGTCCGACCACCAGTGGCCGGCTATGTGTCTGCTGGAAGTGGGACAGAACCCGGCAATTTGCAAGTGAAAACGGGATGACGCGGCCGGCGTGCCAGCCGGGTCGTCCGCGCCGGCGCGTTATGCGTGGGTCAGTTCGCTGAGGGCGATTGGCCGGGCGCTGGGTGACGGCCGAGGTCACGCGGCGTAGGACGTGAGCTGAACGATACGCAGGCCCGAAACCGCCGGCAGCCGGCGGTCGTTGGTGACAAACGCCGTGCAGCCCGCCTCCTGTGCGGCAACCAATTGCAGCGCATCGGGGGTTCGGACGCCCGTCAGTGCGCGCAGTCGTGCCGCCCGGTGCAACTGACCCCGCGTTATGTCGATCAACCGTATCCCGCGGCTGCGGGTCAGCAGGGCCTCGTAGCGCGCGGCGAGAGCGTCGTGGTTGGCGCGATAGGGGACAACCAGCACCTCCAGCAAGGTCACCGCCGAGGTGACCAGCTCGCGCTGCCCGCTGTCCGCGGCGCGGAGCAGCGGCGTGATGGCCGGAAGCCAGGCCGGTGCCGCCTCGATGAAGTAGATGAAAATCGCCGCGTCCACCCCGACTCGACCCAGCGCAAGGTCGTCGATCAGTCCCATGACGCGCGTTCGGTCTCGATATGCGCCGCGGCGTCCACGCCTTGCCAGAGTTGCTTGCCGAGGCCCTGGAGGTCCATGATGGACAGTGGCGGCGGCGTGTCGAGCGCCGCGGACAGCAGGCCAACCACCTCCTGCGCCACCGAGCGGCGCTCGCGTTTGGCGCGCGCTTTGAGCTTTTCGTAGAGCGCGTCCGGCAGATTTTTGACATTCAAGGTCGCCATCGACGTATCCTCCGTTGTTCCTCCATTTTGGAGGCGTTGCGGGAAGCGGTCAAGCCGCTCCACCATCGGCACAGGCGCCTGGCGGATCCCGCCAAGGGACGCTGCCCCATGGGCGCCAAGACAGCGGCGGGGGGCGCGCTCTTTAACCTCTCCCTCCGGGAGAGGTCCGAGCCTCCATCCCGAGCACAATCTGCGTCCAGCACCCGCGCCGTCAAACCGCGCCGCCCCACCACCGGGACAAGCGCCCGGTGGCAGGCTCATCATGGCTGCCAGCCGTGCCGTCCGGTCCGAACTCACCGACCCGGCGCTGCTGGCCCGCGTCACGTTCCATAGGATCGGCACGCGAAAATCGCATCCGTAGTCCGCCATACCCGCCAGCCGTGCCATCCGGTCCGAACCCGTCCAACCCGGCTCTGCTGGCCACCTCCCCATTGCATAGGGTAGCTGCGCGAAATCGCATTCTCCGCCCGTCGCAGCCGCCAGCCGTGCCATCCAGCCCGAGCCCGGCCAACCTCGGCTCCGCTTGCCCGCCCCATCGCATAGAGTAGCTGCGCGAAATCGCATTCTGCGCCGCGTCGCAACCGCCAGCCGTGCCCGTCCGGCCCGAACCCGGCCAACCCGGCTCCCGCAGATCGCGGTAGGGACGCCCATT
>PLXO01000061.1 GCA_003151425.1 Acetobacteraceae bacterium | reverse complement strand
CGTTCTCGGAGACGACCCGCCAGGTCAGCCAGGTCTTCCAGTCGGCGATGGGCACCTCGTCGAGGGCCTGCGCCAATGCCTTGAAGAAGTCGGGCTGGCGGACGATCACCTGGTCGACACCCTTCGCGCCCAAGGCGCCGAGCCACCCCTCCCAGTCGACGCCCGGCGCGAGTTGGGCCAGGGCCTCGATGTCCTTCTTGTTATAGGTGAGCGTATCGTCGCGGTTCTTGACGCGGTCCCAGTGCGACCTGGCCAGCTTCGTCTCCAGGGCCACGATCGTCGCGCTGGCNNCCACGACGCCGGCGCCTCCGCCGGCCGACGGCCCGCCGCGCAGCCCGGCGCGGCCGTTTCTCGCCGCGGCGGTTCTGATCGTCGCGCTGGCCGCCTTCGGCGCGGGCACCCCGGCCAGTTCGAGTGTCTTCGCGACGTGGGCGACGTAGGCCTTGCGGATCGGCTCGAACTTCGGCTCGCGGTAGTACGACTCGTCGGGCAGGCTGATCCCACCCTGATTGAGGTAGGCGATGTAGTGGTCGGAGCGCTTGGCGTCGGTGTCGACGAAGAGCCCGAACACTCCGTCGACCCCGGTGCGCTGGAGGTCGGCCAGCGCGTGAACCAGGCCGGCCTTGTCCTTGATCGCGTCGACCCGGGCGAGCTGGTCCTTGATGGGCTCGAGCCCGAGCGAGTTGGCCCGCTTCTCGTCCATGAAGCTGGCGAATAGGTCGCCGACCTTGCGCGCGTCGGAGCCAGCGGGGCTGTCGGACTGCGCGGCTGACTCGATAATCGCGCGGAGGTCGGCCTCGGCCTTGTCGGCGAGCTGGATGAACGCCCCATAATACGACCGCTCGGCCGGGATCTCGGTCTTCGCGAGCCAGGCGCCGTTGACATGGCGGAACAGGTCGTCCTGAGGCCGCACCGAGGGGTCGACGTTGGCCCGGTCGATCCCCGAGGTCCGTTCGGGCCCGGCCGTTCCGGCCGCCAGCAAGCCCACGCCTGAGACGAGACACAGCGCCAGGGCCGAGGCCCGGGTCCAGCGGTTCATGATGACGATCCTTGCGAGGGTTCCA
Source organism: Acetobacteraceae bacterium (assembly GCA_003151425.1). Lineage (GTDB taxonomy): Bacteria > Pseudomonadota > Alphaproteobacteria > Acetobacterales > Acetobacteraceae > Palsa-883. The sequence goes on along the minus strand of PLXO01000061.1, from coordinate 123,302 downwards.
TGATCTCTGTCGTGTCGGCCGCAGTTCCCGACAGTGTCGTCGTCGGTCGTCCGGCGCCCACCCTGAACGGGTCGCCGATGGCGGATCTGATCATTCCATCCGATCGTGGGCCCGGCTGCCAGGCCAACCTGGAAGTGGCCGAGGTCGGTGGTTGCGTGACCGCGTCGGCCACGCGACAATCACGGGCGTGAGGAATCGGTCGAGCAGGGGGAATGCCACCATGAAAGCCGCGGTGATCGACGGTTACGGCGGGAGCGACGTGCTCCATGTGCGCGAGGTCGCGGGCCCCGTCGCGCATCCCGGTGAGGTGCTCATCCGCGTCCGGGCGGCAGGGGTCAACCCGGTCGATTGGAAGATCCGCCGGGGCGACATCCGCCCGTTCGTGCCGCGGCGGTTTCCGTTCATCCCGGGCGGAGACATCGCTGGCGAGGTCGAGACCCTCGGCGAAGGGGCCAGCCGATTTCGCCCCGGGACTCCGGTCTTCGCCCTCTGTGGTGCGGCACGGGGCGGGGGCTACGCGGAATTTGTCGCCGTGAAGGAAGACCGGCTCGCCCGTAAACCCGAGGCATGGAGCTTCGAGGAGGCCGCCGCCGTGCCCATCGCCGGGCTGACCGCGCTGCAGGCGCTGCGCGACCTGGGCGGGCTCGGTGAAGGCCAGTCGGTGCTTGTCAACGGTGCCTCGGGTGGAGTGGGGCACCTGGCCGTGCCCATCGCCCGGGTCCTGGGGGCCAGGGTCGTCGCTGCGACGTGCGGGCCGCGGAACGTCGACTTCGTGCGCGCTCTCGGGGCCGACCCCGTGCTCGACTACACCCACGACGACTTCACGCGCCGCTCCGATTCCTACGACGTGATCTTCGACGCCGTGGCCACCAGCTCATTTCCGGCCTGCCGGCTGGTGCTGAAGCCGGCGGGCACGTACATCGCGACGTTGCCTTCACCGAGCGTCCTCTTCTGGTCGGCCGCGCAGGCGTTCCGGCTCGGCCCGCACCAGCGCGCCCGGTTCATTCATGTGAAGGCGAGCGGCGTCGACCTCGACTACCTCGCCCGCCTGGCCGACGACGGGCGACTGCGCCCCACCCTCGACCGCGTGCTGCCGCTCGACCAGGTGCGCGACGCCCTGGTTCAGGCGCTGCGGCAGACCAGGGCGCAGCAGGCCGGCCGCGCCTATGTGGAGGAGCTGTTGCGCAAGGAGCCGATCCAGCTCAACGAGCTCGACCTGGCGCATCGGGTCGCGGCGCCGCGCTGAGGCTGGTACTCCGCTGGGATACTCCGCTGGCGCTACTCGGCGGTGCCGCGCAACGCGGCGGCGGCCAGCAGGCACGGACGCAATGCCCCCGCCGGCAGCATCAGGTGCGGAACGCCTGTGCGATTCAGGCCCCCTTCAGCGTGCAACCAAACATGTCGGGCGGCGGGAAGGCATCCTTGCCGTCCAGCGTCGCCACCGGCTTGTAGAAGTCCCACTTGTATTTGGATTCCGCCGGCGTCTTGACCTGCCAGATATACATCTTGTGCCGCACGCAGCCATTCGGATCGATCTGCACGTCGGTGTTGTAGAAGTCGTTCACCAGCGTCGCGTGCATCTTCGCCGCCACCGGCGCGGTCTCGGTGCTGCCGGCGGCCTTGACCGCTTTCAGGTAGTGCAACACGCCGGCGTAGCAACCCGCCTGCTGCATGGTCGGCGGCAGATCGAGCTTGGCGTTGAAGCGCTTGGTCCAGGCGCGGGTCTTCTCGGTCGCGTCCCAGTAGAACGAATCGCTCAGCACCAGGCCCTGGGCAGTCTGCACGCCGAGCGAATTGACGTCGGTGACGGCCATCAGCAGCGTCGCCAGCCGGACGCCCCCCTGGGTGAGCTGGAATTCGGCCGCCTGCTTGATGCAGTTCTGCAGGTCGGTGCCGGCGTTGGCGAACCCGATCACCTTCGCGCCCGACGCCTTGGCCTGCAGCAGATAGGTGGAGAAGTCCGCCGTGGCCAACGGAGCGCGCACCGCGCCCAGCACCTTGCCGCCGGCCTGCCTGACGAAGGTCTCGGTATTCTCCTGCAATGAATAGCCGAACTGGTAGTCGGCGGTGATGAAGAACCAGGTGTCGCCGCCGGCCTTGGTCAGCATGCCGCCGGTACCCTTCGCGAGCGCATACGTGTCGTAGACGAACTGGAAGCTCCAGGGTGTGCACAGCTTGCCGATGAAGTCGGTCGCGGCGGGATCGCAGATCAGATAGATGCGCTTCTTGTCGTGCGCGATCTGCTGCACGCCGAGGCCGGACGAGGTGGCGGAGCCGTCGGCCAGCGCGTCGACGCCGTTGTCATCGATCCATTGCCGCGCGATGCCGGACGCGACGTCGGGCTTGTTCTGGTCGTCGGCCTGCAGGATCTCGATCGGCCGGCCGAGCACGGCGCCGCCGAAATCCTCCGCCGCCAGTTCCGCCGCGATCTTGGCGCCCGGGCCGCCGTTGGCGCGATACGGGCCGTTCATGTCGCTGAGCAGGCCGATCCTGAGCGGCTTCGAGGTGGATTGCGCGCGCAGAATCCCAGGCCTGGCCAGCGGAATCGTGGCGAGCGCGCCAAGCGCGGCGCGACGCGTGAGGCTGTTCATCATCGTCGTCTCCCAGTTGGGTCGTGCTGTTTGGCTTGTTCCCGGGCACACTCTGCCCCCCTCCCCTGGCGCGAATAAAGGGTGCGGGCCGGTGTAGGGCGATCGGACGAACTGAGAGACTGCCGGGGACCTTGCCCCGGCTGCGGCCGGCTGGCAGGTAGCCGCGCTCAGATGCCGTCGACCCCCCCTTCCCTGTTCGATCCCCCTCCCCTGTTCGAGCGCGGCGCCCGGCCCAACGTGGCCCACAACGTTGCGGTCGTGCAGCCGCTGCCGGGGATCGGCGACATGATTTGGCACCTGCCGCATCTGCACGCGTTGGCGGCGGCGGCCGGCGGGGCGATCACGTTGATCGCCAAGCCGCGCTCGGCGGCGGATCAGGTGCTGGGCGCGGACCCGGCGGTGCGCGACATCATCTGGCTGGACCGCAATCCCGAGGGGCGGCGTGGGCGGCATGACGGGATGCGCGGCCTGCTGCGCCTCGCGCAGGAGCTGCGGGCGCGGCGGTTCGATGCGGTGGTGCTGCTGCACCATAGCGTGACGCTGGCCGCCGCGGCGCGCCTCGCCGGCATTCCGGTGCGCGCCGGGTATGGCTACGGAGCGCAGCGCTGGCTGCTGAACCGCGGTCCGGTGATGTCGCGCCGGATGCTGCGACAACATCAGTTCCAACGCGCAACGGCGTGGCTGCGCGCGGCCGGCGTCGTGCTGGCGGAGGCGGAGCCGCGTCTGGCGATCTCCGATGCGGCACGCAAGGTCGTGGCGGCGCGGCTGGAAGGCGTGGCGCGGCCTTTCGTTGCGATCGGCATCGGTGCGTCGGAGCCGTCGCGGCAATGGGGGGCAGGGGGTTTTGCGGCGCTGGTGCGCGGGCTGCGGGCGATGGGGTGGGATCGGCTGGTGCTGCTCGGGGGTGCGGCGGAGGCCGCGCTGGCCGGGGAGATTCAGCGGCTGGCGGGGGGCGGGGGGATCACCGTGGCGATCGGCTGGCGGCTCGACGAGGTGGCCGCGCTGCTCGCCGAGGCGACGTTCTACGTCGGCAACAACACCGGGGTGATGAACATGGCCGCGGCGGTGGGCATTCTGACCTATGCGCTGTTCGGCACGACGCCGGTGTTCGACCACAGCCGGCATATCATCCCGATTGCCTCGCCGCCGGACGCGGCGGCTGGGGATGACGGCATGGCGCGGATCACGCCCGAGGGGGTGCTGGCGGTGATTGCCGGCGGGACTTGGGGCGACGGGCCGGGGGGCGCCGGGACGGGATGATCGTTCCGCTGACGGCGCAGGCGGTGGCGTGCGGCACTGTGCCGCACGTCGTTCCGCGCCGCCAGGTTACGTTACGGTCTCAGCGCGAGGCTTGGGCCGATTCGGCGAGGCTTGGGAGGCGCCGAGGGTGGAGGCTCGGCGAGGCTGGGCGGCAAGGGTCGTGGTCAGGCGATGGCCTCGGCCTCGATCTCGAAGTGAAACGCGGGGTCGGCGAGCCCGGCGACGAACAGCAGGGTGGAGGCGGGTGGTTCGGTGGGAAAGAAGGCGGTGCGGGCCGCGCGGTAGGCCGGAAGCCAGTCGCGATTGGTGAGGAAGGTGGTGACCTTCACGACGTTGGCCGGGGTCATGTCGTGCGCTTCAAGCACGGCGCGGAGATTGGCAAAGGCCTGGCTGATCTGGACGTCCGCGGCGGCGGGGATGACGCCGTCGGGCGCGATGCCGACCTGGCCGGACATGACCAGGCGGCGGGCGGGGGCGGTGATGAGGACGCCGTGGGTGTAGCCGGTGGGGGCGCGGACGGTCGGCGGGTTGGTACGGGTGGTGGTCATGCAGGGGCTCCGTGGGCTGGCGGGGAAGCTGAGCGCGGGAGCATAGCTTGTGGGCCGCGCGGTTGCATCCGGCGGCGTGGGGCGCCGGCGCGAGGCGTGGCGAGAGCGCGTGCACCTATTCGCCTGGCCGGGTCCGGATGCCGCGGGCTAGCGTTCGACGTGCTGACGCGGGCGCCAACGTAGGGAGCGGTTCTGCTGCTGACCGACACGATCGAGCGGCTGCACCACAAGTCCGCACTGATGGAGGCGTTGGCGGAGAGTTTTGGGATTCCGGTGCATGCGGTGGGGATGGGCGATCTGCGGTCGTTCGATGCGGCGGAGTTCGCGAAGAGGTTGACCCGCCGAACGGGCGAGCGATGGGCATCGAACGCTTGTGACGGTTTGGCGGGCATGCGGCACCTCCTGTCCGCACAATGGCACGACGTGGCGCACGGCGTGACCGTCCCGCCCGGCTGGGTTGGCGTTCACGCCCGCTTCGCCAGTCGCCGGTGATGCACGAAGGCGCGCTGCATCGCGGGGGCGAGGTCGGGCGGGTCGATCAGCGTGGCCGCGAAGCGCTCGGAGGCTTCGCGCGACAGTCGGATGACCGCCATCTTCGCGATGCCCCGCTGGACCGCCGCGCGCGGCGTCGCGATCACGTCATCGCTCACCGAGCGCCGCAGTGCCGCAGCGCCGGACGGTTTGTGTGGCATCCTTGGGGTGTTCTGATGTGAGGTGAACTAACTAATTTCCATCGCAGCAGGTTCGCAGATGTGTTCGATCCCAAACCCCATCCCCACACCTCGACCGACGCTTTTGCCTCGGCGCAGCAGAATCTCCCGCCGCAGGGGGTCGACATCATTCGCGACGCCCGATCCCGCACTAGCCTTGCCGGTATCCCGTGCTACGATGGCCGCCATGGACAGAGCGATACGCTTCCCGATCCGACGTTACACCAGCCTGGAGGCAATGAAGGCCGACGAGTACGCGTATTGGCAAGGGCGGCCGGCGCATGAACGCCTGCAAGCTGCCGCAGACATATCCGTAGAGGCATACCGGCTCGGGGGTTCATCATCCGATGCACTGCGACTTCAAAGAACTCTTGTCCGTCTTAAACGCGGAACAAGTTAAGTATCTTGTCGTCGGGGGCTACGCCGTTTCGCTGCATGCGCAGCCTCGCGCCACCAAAGACCTCGACATCCTCATCCGGCCCGACAAGGCCAACGCCGCCGCGCTGTTTCGCGCTTTGGCACAATTCGGCGCCCCGCTCGAGGGATTGCAGCCGGACGACTTCGCCGAGCGCGGGTCGTTCTTCCGCATGGGAATGCCGCCCGTCATGGTGGATATCCTGCCGGAGATCACCGGCGTTGACTTCGATCACGCCTGGCGGCGGCGCGTCATGGCAACCGTCGATACCGGAACGGGCCTTACCGCCGCGTTCATCTCCGCCGATGACCTTATTGCGGCGAAGACGGCGGCCGGGCGTGCGCAGGATCTCGCCGACGTCGAGGCACTGCGCAAGGCACAGGCCCGCGCGGCGACCGCTGCGAGGCCGAAGCGGCGCCGTCCCGCCAACCGCCCCCCGCCCAAGCCACTCCGCTGATCCCGGCAGTTATTCCAAACCGCGCCGAGGTCGGTATCGGCATAACCATGGCTCAACGCATTGCGCATCCTGTAAGCCAGAGCCCACGGGACCTCGGGATGCGCGGCAACAAAGCCGGGGTCATGCTGCTGGATGTTCCGTGCGGCTTCCCCCGATGACCTCCAGGTTGCGGATGACCGCATCCTGCGTGCGGGTGTCCGTGTCGAATGTCTGGCGATCAAGGCCCGTCACGTAGCCGTTGATCCGATGGATCGCCTCCAGCATGTGGTCCAGATAATCGGTCGTCCGGCGTGCCTTTCCGTTCATACCGGCTCCGCTTCCGCCAGCACCCGCTCGCGCAGTGCGCCGCGCAGTGCGCCCGCCGTCGTGACGTGGACCGGGATGCCGATCAGACGTTCCGGCTCCAGTTCGATCGCGGCGAGATCGAACAGGCTGGTGCTTTCGGTGATGTCGACCAACAGGTCGAGGTCGCTGCTCGCGGTGTCCTCGCCCCGAGCGATGGACCCGAACACCCGGGGATTGCGGGCCTGATGCGCCTCCACGACCCGCCGAACGGACGAGCGATGGGCATCGAACGCTTGTGACGGTTTGGCTTCCATGCGGCACCTCCTGCCCGCACAATGGCACGACGTGGCGCACCGCGTGACCGTCCCGTCCGGCCGGGTCGGCGTTCACGCCCGCTTCGCCAGTCGCCGGTGATGCTCGCAGGCGCGCTGCATCGCGGGGGGCAAGGTCAGGCGGGTCGATCAGCATGGCGCCGAAGCGCTCGGAGGCTTCGCGCGACAGTCGGATGACCGCCATCTGCGCGATGCCCCGCTGGACCGCCGCGCGCGGCGTCGCGATGACGTCATCGCTCACCGAGCGCCGCAGCGCCGGACGGTTTGTGTGGCATCGGTGGGGCGTTCTGTTGTAAGATGGACTAACTAATAGCCACCGCAGCAGGTTCGCAGATGTGCTCGATGCCAAACCCCGTCCTCCACACCTCGACCGACGCTTTTGTCGCGGCGCAGCAGAATCTCCCGCTGCAAAACCGGGGGGGCAGGCCCGACGGACCGCGTGCCAGGGGGACCGCGCGACCTGGACCTGGGTGCTCGCAAGCGGGCGGCAGGGGGTACCTCGCGGTCGGCCCGAAACTTGGCGGCTGAGCAGGAAGTTGCGCAGGCGGCGGCGGGTGCGCGGGATTTCGTCGTCACGCGGAAAAGATTCGATGCCGAGCCTGCCACCGGGCGCTTGTCCTACGGGAGTCCCAGAAGTGCGGAACGAATTTTGGGCTTTGTGCCAATGGGTTACGGTAAGAATGTCCGGCAGACCTGGAGATTACGTTCCGCATGAGGGTCGTTTTCCTGTTCCCGGGCAGAAGTCGTCGGAACCGCCAGTCCTCGAAAGGTCCAGATAGGTGCAGCACCGAGCACTTTTTGTTCCACGCCGCGACCGTCTCGGCCGGCCAACCCGGGCGATCGCAGTTCCTGACTCGACCCCCGATAAACCGAGTGACCTAGACTCGCAAAAATCGATTCGCGTTTGTGGCACCGCCGTAGGCGCTTGTCCCGGTGGTGGGACGGTGCCGCGATCGCCACGATCACAGGCAGCGTGGCCGGTGAGAAAAATGCCGGCATGTCAACGCCGGCGTGGTCACCCGCCCTCACCCGGCGGGCTGCGCCCGCCGGCCTCTCCCGCGAAAAGCGGGAGAGGCGAAGAAGAAGGCGCTACGCGGCGGCGAGCGAGGTCGCCAGGCCGCGGCGGACCTCGGCGAGCATGCGTTCAACGGCGTCGGTGGTCGCGGTCAGGCTTTCGAGCGGACCGGTGCCCGCATCGGTCGGCGGTACCGTCGCATCGTTCCCCTCCCCGTCCCCGTCCCCGTCCCTCTCGCCGTTCATCGCCGCGCGGGCGTTATTGGCAAGGTCCAGGCAGGCGTTCAGCGCCGGCATCGCCTCCTCGGCGAAACCGCCCTGGGCGAGCAGCAGTGCCATCCGCAGCTTGCGCTCCGCGCCACCGAGCCATTCGGCGCACTTCGCCAGGCGCTGACGGCTGACCGCCTCGGCCGCCGGTGGCAGAGTGGGCGAGCGCACCAGCTCGGGCCCGCCCTCGCCGGCCGCGTGCAGCAGGCCGGACGCGGTCAGCCGCTCGATCGCCTCGTGGGTGGCGCGGTCCAGCACCTCGACCGTCAGACCTTCGACGGAAGCGGCGCGCCGGGAAGCGGCGCCCGGGGAAGCCGCGTCCAACGGAGACGCACCGGCGGCAGACGCGTCCGAAGATGGTTCGATCGCGGCGGCCGCTTGCGCCAAATGTTCCCGCTCGCGCACCACAGTCGCTGCATCAGCGTCCAGCACGGCGATGAACACCTCGCGCCCATCGCTCCCCTTGCGCGAGGTCAGCAGCAGCAGCGCGTCGCCATGGCGGGACACCAGGTCGGCGCGCAACCGGTCCGCGGGCGCCGCCGGCAGCACCCCAGCCTGCGCCGCCCCAGCCTGCGCCACCTCGCCTTCCGCGATGTCGGGGGTCGGCAGCGCCGCGCCTGCGGTCTCGCCCAGCATCATCGCCATGCGCTCGACAAAGGCGCTGCGCCCGGACGGCATCTTCACAGCGCTAAGGTCGCCGTCGCGGTCCAGCACCCCGTCGGCCAGCGCCTGCTTCTGCGCCAGCAGATGCAACATCGAGTGCTCGATGCTGTCCTCGGTGACCAGGTTGATCACGTCCACCGTGCGCATCTGGTTCTTGCGCCAGGCGCGGGCAATGCGCTGCTCCAGCCGCGCCGGGTTCCACGGCAGGTCGAGGTTGATGATGGCACTCGCCGCCTGCAGGTTCAGCCCGAGCGCGCCGCTGTCGGTGGACAGGAACAGCCGGCAGCCCGGATCGTGCTTGAACCGCGCGATCTCCGCCCGCCGGCGCTCCTGCGGCACCGAACCGGTGTGCCAGGCGAATTCGAGGCCCATTTCCTCGGCCAGCTCGCGCACCAGGAACAGCATGCGCTCCCATTCCGAGAACAGGATGATCTTGCGGTCCGGCTCGGCCACCAGCTCGGCCAGCACGCGCTCCAGCTCCTCCAGCTTCGGGCTGATCCGGCAGTTGGGATCGAGGATGTACGGCGTGTCGCAGACCATCCGCATGCAGGCGAGCAGCATCTGCAACCGGTCGAACTCCTGCTTCGTCAGCGGCCGGCGCTGCGCGATCTGGATCAGCCTGGCGGCCGGCGCGTGATATTCGTCATAGCGCGCGCGCTGCTCGTCCTGCATGGGGACCATGAAGGTGGTGACCGTGCGGCCGGGCAGCTCGGTCTCCACGTCGCGCTTGCGCCGGCGCAGCATCACCGGGGCCAGGCGGCGTTTCAGGTCTGCCAGGTTCTTGTAGTTGACCGGGCGGCCGCGCTCGTCCAGCTCATAGAAATCGCGGTTGAAGCGGAACAGCGGGCCGAGCAGGCCCGGGTCGAGGTACTGGACGATCGAATAGACCTCGTCGATACGATTCTCCAACGGCGTGCCGGTCAGCACGAAGGCATAGGGTGCATCAAGCGACTTCACCGCGCGCGCGGTCTTGGTCTGCCAGTTCTTGATGCGCTGCGCCTCGTCCAGGATGACGATGTCGGGGCGAACGCGCGCGTTGATGTCGGGCGCGTCGGCGACGACCTGCTCGTAGTTGACCACGGTGAAGAACGCGGGCAGCCCGGTTGTTCCACCATCATACTGGAACAGCCGCTGCGCGCGGCTGCCGTTCACCAGTTTCGTTTCGGCACCGCTGAAGCGGGCGATCTGCTCCTCCCACTCGCCCTTGAGCGACGCCGGGCACACCACCAGCACGCGCGCCACGCCACGCAGCTTGCGCAGCAGCTCGCAAGCGGCGATCGCCTGGATGGTCTTGCCGAGGCCCATGTCGTCGGCCAGCAGCGCGCGCTCGCCGAACGCCAGGTGCAGCATGCCCTCGCGCTGGTACGGCAGCAGCACGTGGCGCAGCAGGTCGAACGTTTCGCGGCCGGCTTCCACGTCCGCGACGAAGCGGTCGCGCGCTTCGACACGGGCGGCGCGGCGGTCGGCGTCGGCGATCCACGGGGCGACGGAACGGGAGACGCGAATCGCCGCCGTCGAGGCCGGGTCGGCAGCGGCGACAGCGGCGACGAGCGCTTCCAGTGTCGCCGGCGACGCGTCGTGCAGCGCAAGGTCGGCCGCGAGGAAGGGCGCCAGGAGGGTGCGTATCGGGTCCGTTTCGGTCCTCGCGCCAAGGGCGGCCGGCCACATCAGGCGCGGCGTCGCGTCGCCGTCGCGCGGCACGAACAGTTCGACGCGGGGGCTGCCCGCACGCGCGGCGGCGGTGAAGGCGCGCTTGCCGCGGCGGCGCAGCGCGGCAAGCACCCCCTCGATGTGCTTGCAGGTGCCGAGGCCGTTGACCCGGTGATCGGCGCAGCCGCAGGAATTCAGCCGCGCGGTCAGGCTGCGCAGTTCGATCTCGTAGCTGCCACCCGAGGCGGAGCGGACGCGGAACGTGCCGAAATACGGGTGGGCCGGTTCCAGTGCCTCGACGCCCGCGATCTCGGTCTGGCCGCGCCAGCGGCGGCGTTCGATCTCGTCCTCGTCGCTGGAAAGCCAGCCTTGCAGCGGGGGCGCGCGGTCGATGACGCGCCTGGCGCGGGTTTGTCCGCGCCGGCGGCGGCGCGGGGCGTCGGAGGGGTCGGCGGCGTGCTGGCGGGGGGATGGCTTGCCCAAGGGTGGCCTCGTTGTCTGGCGGGGGGCGACTCGGCTGGTCCCGCGAATTGTGGGGCCGGCGCCGGGCAGGCCACAAGATGTTGGATGTGGGCGCGCAGGAGATCGCATTTGGCACACGACTGGCGCGTCGCCCCACGCCCCCTTTTTCACCTCCCCCGCGCGTCGCCGGGGAGCAACTGTGGCTTTCCCTAATTGATGACCTACGGTGCACACCGATCAAGCCGGGAGACCCCACGCGATGGACAGTCCAGCCGGGAACCGTCAGGCGCTCACCTCGTCCAGATCGGCGCCCCACATCTTCTCCAGCGCATACATCGCCCGCGCGTCCGGCTTGAACAGGTGCACGATGATGTCGCCGGCATCGATCAGCACCCAGTCGGACCCCTGCGCGCCCTCGATCTGAACCCGCTTTACGCCGGCCTGCGCCAGCTTCTCGGACAAATGCTCCGCCATCGCGGCGATCTGCCGATCCGCCAGCCCGGTGGCGATCACCATCCGGTCGCAGAAGCTGGCCTTGCCGGCAAGGTCGAGCGTGACGACCGCCTCGGCCTTGTCGTCCTCCAGGCTGGCGACGATCGCGCGCTGCAGCTGATCGAGCGCCGACGGCTCGGCGGCCGGCTTGCGGCGAGCACCAGCGCGCGGGCCGGCGACGGCGGCCTTCTTGCGCGGGGTCCCGGGGGTCTTGTCGGCTTCCGGCAGCTTCGGCTTGGCCGGCTTGCGCGGGCTGGCACGCTTGCGCGTGGGCGGGCTGGGCGGACGGGTTATGGCTCGGCTCCTTGGGTTGTGGCGTGGATCGCAGTGGGTAATGACGCGCGGATCGCACTGGGATGCGCGGCGCGAGCCGTTTCGGGGTGCGCGGCGCGGACCGTCTCGGGGTGCGTGGCGCCGATCGCGTTGGGGTGCGCGGCGCGGACCGCCTCGTGATGCGTGGCGCCGATCGCGCTGGGGTGCGTGGCGCGGATCGCACTGGCGGAGGCGGCGTGCTGCGGCGCCGTCAGGAACACCCAGGCCGGCGGCGCACACCGCGCAAGGATCGCGCTGGCGCGTGCCGGCCGGCGGGCACGCCGCAGCACGTGTGCGGCGCGTCCGGCCAGGGCGGGGTAATTGTAGCCCGGGCGCGGCAACACCGCGAACGGCACGAAGCGCGCGATCTCCCGCCAGTTCCGCCAGCGCGGCAACTGCGCGAAGATGTCGGCGCCGGCAATCCAGACGAAGTCGACGCGCGGGAATCGGCGCCGCAGCAGACGCAGCGTATCGATGGTGAACCGTGTGCCGAGCCGCTGCTCGATGGCGCTTGCCACCACGCGCCGCCCATCGGCGACGCCGCTTGCCGATGCCAGCCGCAGGGACAGCGGCGCCATGCCACGCTCCGGCTTCAGCGGATTGCCCGGCGAGACCACCAGCCAGATCTGGTCGAGCCGCAGCCGCCGACGCGCGAGGTCCGCCACATGGCGATGGCCTTCGTGCGCCGGGTTGAACGACCCGCCCAGCAGGCCGATGCGGCTACGCCTGCGGTCGCCGAAGCGCGGGACCGGATCCACGGTCGGTGGGGTATTCAAGGTCGGGGGCGCGTTCAGGGACGTACCTGCCCGGTGCCGCGGATCACGTAGCGGTAGGTGGTGAGCTGCTCCAGCCCGACCGGCCCACGGGCATGGATGCGCCCGGTGGCGATGCCGATCTCGGCGCCGAAGCCGAATTCTCCCCCGTCGCAGAACTGGGTGGAGGCGTTCCACAACCCCACCGCGCTGTCGAGGCCCGCGAGGAAGCGCTCGGCCGCCGCGGCGTCCTCGGTGACGATGGCGTCGGTGTGCTCGCTGCCGTGCCGGGCGATGTGTGCGAGGGCCGCGTCGACGCCATCGACCACGGCGATCGACAGGATGGCATCGAGCCATTCGGTGTCGAAATCGGCCCCGCTCGCCGCCGGCAGATCGGGGATAAGGTCGCGCGCGGCGGCATCGGCGCGGAAGTCGCAGCCCAGCGCGCGCAGGTCCGCAACGATGCCGGGCAGCACCGCTGGCGCGATCGCGCTGTCGATCAGCAAGGTTTCGGTGGCGCCACAGACCCCGGTGCGCCGCATCTTGGCGTTGGCGACAATCGCGCGGGCCATCGCCGGGTCCGCCGCCGCGTGCACATAGGTGTGGCAGAGCCCTTCCGCATGCGCGAGCACCGGCACGCGCGCCTCACGCTGCACGCGCTCGACAAGGGATTTTCCCCCGCGCGGAATGATCAGGTCGAGCAGGCCAGCGGCGGCGAGCATGGCGGCGACATAGGCCCGGTCGGTGTTCGGCGCGATCTGCACGCAGGCGTCCGGCAGCCCAGCCGCGCGCAGTCCGTCGGCGAGTGCCGCGTTGATGGCGCGTGCGCTGTGCAGGCTTTCGGACCCGCCGCGCAGGATCACGGCATTGCCGGATTTCACGCACAGCCCGGCGGCGTCGGCGCCGACATTTGGCCGGCTTTCATAGATCATGCCGATCACGCCGATCGGCGTAGCGACGCGCTGGATGCGCAACCCGTTCGGCCGCGTCCAGTCGGCCAGCACGCGGCGGAGCGGATCGGGCAGTGCTGCAATGTCGTCCAGGCCGTTGGCCATCGCCTCGACGCGCGCCTCGGTCAGCATCAGCCGGTCGCGGAACGCGGCACTGCCGCTGAAGGCGGCAAGGTCGGTGCCATTGGCGGCCAGGATCGCCGGCGTGGCGGCACGCAGCGCTGCGGCCATGGCGTTCAGCGCGGCGTCGCGCTGGGCGGCTGGGCTGCGCGCCAGCACGTGCGAGGCGGCGCGCGCGGCGGCGGCGGCGCGCTGCAAATGCTGGGTGGGTTCGGTCTCGATGTGCATGGCGGACTCCCGGATCGTATTGTGCCGCCGCGGACAGATGGTTTCCAGGGGGTATGGTGCTGTGCCAGCTATGTGTGCCGCAGGAGGGGAGCGCCGCGCCGTCATGCTCGATCCCCCAAGCGCGCCGATTGCGCCAGCTTCCGACCCGTCGAGCGGGACGACGGTGCTCGACCGGTTCATGGCCTGGCCGGGGTGTGTTGCACTGGTCGTCCTTGTCATCATCGGGGTGGCGGCCTCGTTCGACGAACTCGGGGGGTGGCTGATCGCGCTGATGCTGCTGGCGACAATCTGGCTTCCCGCCTCGCTGGCTGCGTTGGGCGCCATTGGCTTCCTGGCGTGGCACAGAAAATGGCGGCGCGTCCTATCCCTGTTGCCGCTTCCACTCGTGGCAGCGCTCGCCGTGTTCGCCCCATCGCCCACCATGCGAGCCGTCGCGGTCGCTGGCGACTACGTTCGGCTGGTGGTTGGCTATCCGATCTATGCAAGCAGGATCGTCGCCACGTCGGATGCCGGGCCACGCTTCGCCAAGATCGACTGGGGCGGCACGGGCTTCGCAGGTATAGCCGGGTCCGACATCTACCTGGTTTATGACGCGAGCGACGAGATCGTGGACGTTCATCATAATGGATCAGCGTCGTCACGTCTTCTCATACTATCCTGCGATGATTTCGACACCGCCGATCCGACGACACGCGGCGACCAATGTTTCGTCGTTCGTCACATGTTGGGGCACTTCTACCGGGTCCAATGCTGGGACCGCATGTAGTCCCGACGCGGCACCCTGGCATTGACCAACCCGCGCTTCCGCCTGGCCAGACTGGCCACACGGTGCCGGCGAAATATTGGGCGTGGCAGCCGGGAGTCGGCTAGCATCGTGACCTCGCACCTCGCGATGGGATCACGCGCGAGGCCGAAGGGAGAACGATGCCGAAGGTCACCTACATCGAACACGACGGCACCGCGCACACGATCGAGCTGCTGATCGGCGAGTCGGTCATGCGTGGCGCGGTGGACAACGAGGTCCCGGGCATCGACGCCGATTGCGGCGGCGCCTGCGCCTGCGCGACCTGCCACGTCTATCTCGACCCGGCCTGGCTTGACCTGCTCGGCACACCGAAGCCCGGCTCGCAGGAGGCCAGCATGTTGAGTTTCGCCGCCGTGGCGCAACCGAATTCGCGGCTGTCCTGCCAGATCAAGATGACCGAGGCACTCGACGGGCTGACCGTCCGGATGCCGGAAGGCCAGCACTAGAATCGCCCATTGGGGAGAACGCCCATGAACGCACCGGTCAACGCCGACCCGGCCCGCGATGCCTGGTCGATCCCGTTGGACAGGATCGATGTCAGCGACCCGCAACTCTACCAGGACGAAGCCTGGCAGCCGTATTTCGAGCGGCTGCGGCAGGAGGCCCCGGTGCACTATTGCGCCGACAGCCGCTACGGTCCGTTCTGGTCGGTGTCACGCTACAACGACATCATGAACTGCGAGGTGAACCACGCGGTGTTCTCCAACGAGATCGGCGGCATCCAGGTCGAGGACCAGCCGCGCGACCTGCAACGGCCAAGCTTCATCCGCATGGACCCGCCGAAGCACGACGAGCAACGCAAAGTGGTCAGCCCGATCGTCGCGCCGGCCAACCTGAACAACATGGAGCCGTTGATCCGCGAGCGCACCCAAGGCGTGCTGGACGCACTGCCGCGCGGGGAGGAATTCGACTGGGTCGAGGAGGTCTCGATCAAGCTCACCACGATGATGCTGGCGACGCTGTTCGACTTCCCGTTCGAGGAGCGCGAAAGACTCACCTACTGGTCGGACGTCGCGATCGCCAACGTGAACGCGCCCGACGCGCCGGTGCACTCCGAGGCCGAGCGGTTCGAGGAACTGAAGAAGATGGCGGAATACATGTCCCGCCTGTTCGACGAACGCCGCGGCCAGCCGCCGCGGTTCGACCTGCTGTCGATGCTGGCGCACGGCGCGGCAACCCGGGAAATGCCGTTGCGCGAGTTCATGGGCAACCTGGCGCTGCTGATCGTCGGTGGGAATGATACGACGCGCAACTCGATGACCGGGGGGCTGCTGGCGCTGAACCGGTTTCCGGACGAATATCGAAAACTGCACGCCGATCCGGCGCTGATCGAAAGCCTGGTGCCGGAGATCATTCGCTATGTGACGCCGGTGATCCACATGCGGCGCACCACGACGCAGGCGACGGAGATCGCCGGGCAGGCGATCCCGGCGGGGGAGAAGATCGTGATGTGGTATGTCTCCGGCAACCGCGATCCCGACGCGGTGGCGGAACCGAACCGCCTGGTCATCGACCGCAGGCGCCCGCGCCAGCATCTGTCGTTTGGCTTCGGCATCCATCGCTGCGTGGGCAACCGGCTGGCCGAGCTGCAGCTTCGGATCCTGTGGGAGGAAATTCTGCAGCGCTTCCCGATGATCGAGGTGGTGGGCGAGGCGAAGCGCACCTACTCGAATTTCATCCATGGGTTCAAATCGATGCCGGTGCGGATTCCGGCGTAGCGGATTACTCGGCCGGCCGAACGGCTCGGTCGGGGTGCAGCCAGGCGACCTCCTTCCGCTTGGTCAGGACGGCAACCGGAATACCGGCCAGCGTGGTCGCGGTGGTCACAGCCCAGCAGGATATTTGAACGATGAAACGGCCAGTGCTAGAGTATTGGGGACGGTGCAGTCGGGGACGGCAATGGCCGTCGAGGAAATGGTGGCCTGCCGTGACGACACGGCGGGCCTTTTCATTAAGGCAAAGCAGCACTCATGCCAGAACAGCGGCGGATGAAGCTCTCGGACGTTGAAGCTCAGACCGACTCCTTACTGCCACGCGCTCAAATGACCTTTGAGAAAGCCTATCCAACGGTCAGAAGCCTTCGCGTTGAGATTGAGGACAGTGACGGGATGCGGGGAAGCCGCAAAACGGCGCCCTCAATCTATACCGAGAAACACTTTGTACCAATTATCAACTGCCACAATCCGAGATGCTATGGTGGCGGTCTTGACGTAGGTCGGCTTCTCCGATGGCAGGTTGTAGAACCAAAGTGCACGCACTACGAGGATACCGTTTCCTGCTGTGGGTATGAAGGATCCCCCAAGGGCAGGCGCAGGGACGGCCCATGTGATACCGTTTTTCGCGTCAAGATCGACGTGGAATACCAGGACAAGACCTCGCCGCGTGGGCCGTCTGCTTCATAGGTCACTGCATCGAACGGCTGTTCGCCTCAGCCGTGCAGGCGCCAATTTTGGCCTGACGCTCCGCGCCAAGTATCTGACGGCCTGTCACCACCCCTGATCTGACTGCCGCATTTACAAAGTCGACGTTTGAGGTGCAGGAGTCCACGAGCCACTCTCGGAGGTCCACGACTGCCTGCGCCCTCGCGGTGGCGTCCAGCGACGCGTTCGCGGCACCCCCGAGTTGTCTCTCGTTGACGTAATCGAACACCGATCCTCCGCCGATAGCCGGTGTCACAAATTTCCCCGTCATTCTTTGGCCCTGGTCGCCAATAACCGCCTGCACCTGTTTGGGCTGCAACTGGGCGATACTCATCGAAACTTCTATTTTGTAACGGCCTGGGTTCAACGGGTGCTGCCCCGCCGAGAATTGCTCCGTCGTGAAGTGTCCGGCCACAACACTCATCTTGGCTTGCGCCATATACAAGATTTCGGGACGGGAGAGCGTGAGCATCAATTCGGAGCCATCAGGGAGGTTTGTAGCGCCGTGGAAGATGGGCTGAAGCAGGTTCTCGATGAAGATGTCCATGGTCGGCTCCATGGCTTCAGCCGCAACCGCTGCCGTCATGGCCAGCATCAGGAGAAGGGCACATTTGCTCAATATGGTCGTGGACTTCCTCTATCTCCGCCGACCGCGAGAACGGTCCGCCTTTACGTCGCCAACCTCGAAATCGTGCTGCTGCCGACATTCTAGCTCCAAGCGATCCCGCGCGGCAACTCGCGCAGGTTGTGACCATCCTGACCAATGCCTACGGTCAGGGTGGCCGGCATGGTCGGGGTGGTCACAGCCTGCACCCTCATGAACAGCGGGCTTGCCACCAGCCTGAACCGAGAGGCGTAATGGTTTCTACCAGCGACGGGGGCAGCCATGCAGCCGAGAGCGAGCCGCGTGCCGGGGCACCCGCCGGTCCAACTCAGTCCGGGCGCTTTGCGGTTGACGCTGGGCATGCGCGCATCGGTTCGGTCGGCTTTACCGGCTCTTGCCGGGCTGCTGATGGCGAACGCAGCCCACGCACAATCGAGTGGGAACTGGTACTACTGCGATCCGGCGCATGCCTACTACCCCTACGTCAGGACATGTTCGACGCCCAGGCGCTTAGTCGTCCCAAACCCCAACGCATATGGTCAGTCGGGGTCACCGCAACCCGGAACCAATGCGACACCGTCACTGCCCAAACCATCTGCGCCGGTACCGCTCACACCTTCTCCAACCGTCGCCGCGGCCCCCTCTCCATCGGAATCTCAACCGTCAGCGGTCTTCCGGCAGGGAGAGGTGGATCGGCAGAGTTGGGAGGCTTGGTTCGGCAGCCTGACGGGCGACAATCGCGCAGGCGCCGACTATTGGGCGGCCCATCGCAGTTTGCCGAACCCCGGATCGTGCAGCGCGGTTTCGCCATCAACCGGCGCCGATTGGACCGCTGGGTGCTTAGCCGCGCAACAGAAGCTTGCAGCTTTCGATGTGCGACGGAAGACGGAGCCAGAGTATCGTCTCGGGTGGAACAACCCGCCTCCCGCCGCATCCTCGCCCGCGCCCGCAGACTCGGGCGAGACGCTTGGCGCCAGTTCGCCGCCGCTCCCCGGCATCGCAACCGCGTACCCACAGTCACCGCCATGGTTCGTGCCGAATCAGCTACGCACTGGGACACCGACGCAAACGCCTACGGTCGCAGAGCCGCCCGATTCCACGAAGCCGCTTCACGCCGGGGAGGTGACCGTTCTGGCGCCCGCCATAGCATGTCCATCACTCGATGATCTATATGTGTTCTACAAGGCCAACGTGGACTCTGCCGATATCGAGGCGATTGGCGCTTTCATGTCCAAGCATAACTGCGAACTGTTACGCCCCGGATCGCCGTATCGGCTGGTGGAGCGCGGGGCGCTTGTCACACGCATCCTTGTCAACTCCACCGAGATGTACGCGAGGTCGATTGACCTCAGCGTCACGGACGCACCAACGCTGGCACGGCCAGCGCCGGCACAGTCCGCGCACGATTGGACGAAAGCGGCGGACGGGTCGTCGTGTCCCAGAATTCCCGCCGACGATCTGGTAGAGGCGTTCACGCTTCATGGATTCCGATACGGCGGCCCCAACGGTCCGCTTGTGCAGGCGGATGCGGTATGGTCCATGCACCCGTCGGGCGACGGTTTAACCGAGCCAGGGCATTGCCTTGCTCAATTGGGCATCTCGGCCAATGGCGATCTTTTGCCCGCTCTGGATGTCGAGGTCGATCGAATGCCTGATGGCAGTTTGCGAATTACGCCTACCGGACATTTTGCGAACTAGTAGCTCGGGGCCAGAAACTCGACCGGTACGACGTCGGGGTGAGGCGGATCGACCCGCGCAGTCAGATCGTCGCTTAGTGTCCGTCCGGAGACTTTGCGAGTCATATGAGTCGGTTACCGGTTGCTGGAATATGTGCTTGATCCGGCTCGACGTCCCGTGACTCTCTACGCGGCACCGATTCGTGAGGTGCCGAATGTGGACGATCAAGAACCGCCCCAGCTACAACCGCGACAAGTTGCGCTATCCAGCGACGTGACCGACGCGGAGTGGGCGCATATCAGGCCGCTGATACCCCCCGCCAAGCGCGGCGGCGGCAAACGGCGCGTCGACATGCGCGAGGTGGTGAACGGCGTCATGTATGTTCTGAGTACCGGCTGCCAGTGGCGCTACATTCCGAAAGACCTGCCGCCGCGCAGCACGGTGAACGACTACTTTTGTCTGTGGAGCTACAACGGCACGCTGGAGAAGATCCATGACGCACTCTACGTCAAATGCCGCGAGCAGGCCGAACGTGAGGCCAGCCCCACCGCCTGCATCATCGACAGCCAAAGCGTGAAGAGCGCAGAAAAAGGGGGGTCTGCATCGATCCACATGGGTTTGATGCTGGCAAGCTGATCAAGGGCAAGAAGCGCCATCTCCTCGTCGATACGGTGGGACTGTTGCTGCACGCGTTGGTGACCTCGGCTGATGTGCAGGATCGTGACGGCGGGCTGATGGTCCTGTCTACGTTGTTCGCGCGGTTCCCGTTTCTCAAGAAGCTGTTTGCCGACACCGCTTACGCAGGGCCGGTATTTCACGACGGTCTGGCGCTCGCCATGCCTGGCCTGGTAACCGAGATCGTGCGTCGCAGCGATCGAGCCAAGGGCTTTGTCGTTCTGCCACAGCGCTGGATTGTCGAGCGAACAATCGGCTGGCTCAACCGCTGTCGCCGGCTGGCCAAGGATTGGGAAAATCTCAACCACAATGCGCTCGCCTTCCTGCGCCTCGCATCCATCCGCCTTATGCTCAGAAAACTCTGTAATCCTTGACGAAGTCTCCGGACGGACTCTTAGGCATTTCATATCGGCAGCGGAGAGCTACAGAATTCTCCCGTGCGTTACGTCAACCTGAACCTCATTGATACAACCAACAGCGCGGGTAAATGCCCATCCAGCATCGACAACCTTTCCGTCGTTGAGCGCTGCACGGCCTGCTTGAAGCTCTGTAGAGACGTTTGACAGGCGCGCGCGCCTTTTATCTGTCAGTTCCCCGCACTGTTCCAAACCGCGCTCGAAATCACGCGCAAGGGTGACAACACGCTCATCTAAGTCCGCAGGAAACTCCCCACGGCTAATTTCGTTTCGAATTGGTGGAAGCCGATCCCCCAATATGGTGAGAACGGCGGCATGCCCTGCACGACTGGTCATGTGAAGCGTCTCCTAGCTCTCGGCAATCGTGACCATCTGATACCAACCCTATCCTAGTTCAAGGGTTTTAGACACAATATCTTGTGCCCGGCCTGCCTCGCGGTGCGCCGGCAGTCTGTGACCACCGCGACCACGCTGTCCACCCTGACCGTTGGCGTTGGTCAGGGTGGACAGCCATGCACTCCCGATGGCGGCCATTCGACCTGTTCACAACTCCCCCTCGCTAACCGTCGTTGAAAGCTGGCTTTCAACCGTGGTTTCTACGCCCTTGCCGACCGTATCCAGAACCATCTGTTTTCGTTGACAGATACGAACGCCGTGCTGGCCTGCCAGTAGGCCAGCTTAGGCCAGGCTCGCCGAGTTTGGCGCTGTCGAATGCGCCCCCCTCAAGCGACAGTCAGTCGGCGCACAACGGCCATCGAAGGTTCGCTCCCCACCGGATTGCAGCCATTCAATCCGACCCGCCACCACTAGGTAATCTTTCCTTTACTCGTCCTCGCGTTCGTGGTATGTTCCAAAGATTCATCCCACGGAGCGCTCAAAATGAACCCGCCTCCCACCGAAACCGCATCCCCCGCCCTCGACCCCATCCTCCTCGCCGTCATGGTCCGCGCCACCGCGGACGCCATCCCGCACCATCCGGACGCCCCGGCGGAGGAACAAGCCGCGCGGTGCCAAACCGCCTTCGCCATGATCGCCCTGCTGCGCCCACGCGACGTGCTGGAGGCGATGCTCGCCGCCCGCTTCGTCGCCTTGCAGTTCCAGATCATGGACGACATGCGCTGTGCCGCGCAGCTCGACCTGCCGCCCGCGCTGAAACTTCGCTTCCGGGCCAGTGCCGCCGCCCTGACCCGGGTGCAGGAGCGCACCGAGCGCGATCTCAAGCTGCGCCAGGCGTTGCCCGCGCTGCAACCGGCGGCGCTGCCGGTGGCGGTACCCGCGCCGCGCCCGAGGCCCGCGCCCGTTGCCGCGGCGGCGCCACGCCCCGCGGCCGGCCGCTTCGTGGCGCCGACCGAAGCCGAGACGGCGCAGCTCGTGGCCGAGGTGATGGCGCGCGAGGACGCCCAGGCCGCGGCCGCCAAACGCCACCAGGCCGCCGCGGGCGCGGCAGATGCCTCGGACGACGGCTTCGCGGAGCCGACCGAGGCCGAGGTCGCGGCGGTTGTGGCCCGGGCTCGTGCCTTGCTGGAGGAGACAGCCGCGCCGGCCGTGGCCATGGGCGAGCGGCTCCAGGCCGAGGTCGCCACCCGTGCGGCCGCCTCCACCACGGCGCTCGCGGCGTGAGGGGGACGGAAGAGCCTATGCACCAGAAGAGCGGGGATGGCGGGCCGGGCCCGCCACGCACCGATCCGCCGCGCAGTGGGACCCCGCGCGGCGATCCGGACGTGGCTCCGCACGGCGGCGCCAGCACCGACCCGCGGGGCGACGAAGGCCGTGCCAGGGTTCGCGCCGCACGGACCAGGCATGGCGGCGACAGTGCCGAATATCAGGCCACGCTGCGCCGCGCGGACGCCCTCATCGCCGAGACGCGTGCGATGCTGGTGCGGTCCGAGGCCGGCGCGTTCCGCCCCAACCCGACCAGGCCGCCGCGTCTGCGCCTGGTGGGCGGAGTCGAATGGTCGGGGGAGCAGGCGCAGCGGGGAGGGAAGACCCATGCAACGTGAGGAACAGGGCGCGCCGTGATCGGGGGGGTGGCGGCGGTCTCGGAGCGGCACGGACCATTTGCGTGCATTTGCGTGCATCTGCGGTTGAACTTGCTTTCTTGATTTCCTGCTTTCTTGCTTCGGCGCAGCAGGAAGAAGTCGTGGATGCCGGCATGCGCCGGCATGACGGTGAGGGGACGGCATGACGGTGAGGGGACGGCGGTTGCGGGGATGGCCGGAACAAGTCCGGCCATGACGTGGGAAGGTCCGGAACCTACAGCAGCACCAGATCGTCGCGGTGAATGAGCTCGTCCCGCCCCCGCCAGCCCAGGATCGCCTCGATCTCATCCGACCGATGCCCAATGATCCGTTCCGCGTCGCTGCTGCCATACGCGCTCAGCCCGCGGGCCAGCGCCGCGCCGTCCGGATCGACCACTACCACCGGATCGCCGCGCTGGAACGCCCCCTCCACGCCGCGCACGCCGGCCGGCAGCAGCGAGCGCCCAACCTTCAGCGCCCGCGCCGCCCCGGCATCGACGGTGTAGGTGCCCAAGGGCGCCAGCGCTCCGAGAATCCAGCGCTTGCGCGCCGAGCGGCCCTCCGGCGCAGGCAGGAACCAGGTGCAGCGGGCCCCCCGCTCCAGCGCCGCCAGCGGGTGCAACGTGTCGCCCTGGGCGATCGCCATCGCGCACCCCGCCTGCGTGGCGATGCGGGCCGCCACCAGCTTGGTGCGCATCCCGCCCGAGGAATACCCGGGCGGCGGTTCGCCCCCCATCGCCTCGATCTCCGGCGTCAGCGCCTCCACCACCGGAATGTGCGCGGCCGTGGGGTCGCGGCCGGGGTCGGCGGTGTAGAGGCCGTCGATGTCGGACAGCAGCACAAGCTGATCGGCCTGCACCATCTCGGCGACGCGCGCGGCCAGACGGTCGTTGTCACCGAAGCGGATCTCCGCGGTCGCCACGGTGTCGTTCTCGTTGATCACCGGAATGCAGCCCAGGCCCAGCAGCGTGTTCAGCGTCTCGCGCGCGTTCAGGTAGCGGCGGCGGTCCTCGGTGTCGTCCAGCGTCAGCAGCAGTTGCGCGGCGGTCAGGCCGGTGGCGGACAGCGCTTCGCTCCAGGCCTGCGCCAGGCGGATCTGGCCGACCGCGGCGGCGGCCTGCTGCTCCTCCAGCCGCAGCCGGCGGCGGGTGAAGCCGAGCGCGCGGCGGGCCAGCGCGATGGCGCCCGAGGAGACGACGATCACCGCCACACCACGGGCGTGCAGTGCGGCGATGTCGGCGGCGATGCCGGCGAGCCACGCGGCGCGCGGGGCGGCCTCCTGCGGGTCGACCACGAGTGCGCTGCCGATCTTCACCACCAGGCGCTGCGCCGAGGTGAGCGAGGGGATCATGTGGGATCGGTAGCCGAGGGGATGGGCGTAATTCGCAGCCCCGGATGGCGCCGCACTTCTGCTGCTCCCTCTCCCCTTGAGGGAGAGGGTTGGGGTGAGGGGTTACGCCCCGCCGCCCCGCCGCGGCCCACCCCCTCTCCCCGGCCCTCCGCCTCAAGGGGGGAGGGAGCAGAAGTGATCATCGTCTGCAGCGCGCGCAGCGCTTCGGGAACGCCCTTGCCAGTCACACCAGACAGCACCAACACCGGCCGCCCCGAGGCCTTCGCCAGCGCCGCCCGTCGCGACGACACGTCGCGCGGCGACATCGCATCCGACTTGTTCAACCCGATCAACTCCGGCTTGTCGGCCAGGCCGCCGCCATACTCGGCCAGTTCCGCGCGCACGGTCCGCCAGGAGCGCACCACGTCGCCCGCGGCGCCGTCCACCAGATGCAGCAGCACTGCGCAGCGCTCGACATGGCCCAGAAACCGATCGCCCAAACCGGCACCCTCATGCGCGCCCTCGATCAGCCCGGGGATGTCGGCCAGCACGAATTCCTCGCTCGCCGACAGCCGCACCACGCCAAGCTGCGGGTGCAACGTGGTGAACGGATAATCCGCAATCTTCGGCCGCGCCGCCGAGGCCGCCGCCAGCAACGTCGACTTCCCGGCATTCGGCAGCCCGACCAGGCCAGCATCGGCGATCAGCTTCAGTCGCAGCCAGACCCAGCGCTCCTCCCCCGGCCAGCCCTTGTCGCGCCGCCGCGGCGCCCGGTTGGTCGAGGACTTGAAGTGCGTGTTGCCGAACCCGCCGTCGCCGCCTTTCAGCAACACCACCCGCTTGCCCGGCTGGTCCAGATCCGCCAGCAGCGTTTCGCGGTCGTCGGCCAGCACCTCGGTGCCAACCGGCAGCGTGATCACCACGGCCGGCGCCCCTGCCCCGGTCTTGTCGCTGCCGCTGCCGTTGCCGCCCTTGCGCGCGCGGAAATGCTGCGTGTAGCGGAAGTCGATCAGCGTGTTCAGGTTCTGCACCGCCTCCAGCACGATGTCGCCGCCCTTGCCGCCGTCGCCGCCGTCCGGGCCACCGAACTCGATGAACTTCTCCCGTCGGAACGCGATCACGCCGTCGCCGCCATCGCCGGAGCGCAGGTAGATCTTGGCCTGGTCGAGAAACTTCATGACACCCCAGAGCAACAGTGGGTCAGAGCGACAATAGATCAGTGCAGCGGTGGGCCAGAGCGGCGGTGAGTCAGAGCGGCGGAGGGTCAGAGCGACAATGGGTCAGAGCGACAATGGGTCAGTATAGCGGAGGGCCAGTGTGGCGGAGGGTCAGTGCAACGGCGGCCCAAACGACAACGGGGGCCGGCTGGCGCCGACCCCCGCGGAAAACTCAAACGGGCGGCGCGCTACTCGACGGCCACCGGCAACGGTCGGACGGACACGTGCACGCGCCCCTCGGCCCGCCGCGTGAACTCCACGTGCCCGTCGACCAGCGCAAAGATCGTGTGATCGCGGCCCAGCCCGACATGCTGGCCCGGTTTCCACTTCGTGCCGCGCTGGCGCAGGATGATGTTTCCGGCAATCACGCTCTGGCCACCCGACTTCTTGATCC
Organism: Acetobacteraceae bacterium; assembly: GCA_003151425.1. GTDB lineage: Bacteria > Pseudomonadota > Alphaproteobacteria > Acetobacterales > Acetobacteraceae > Palsa-883. The sequence goes on along the minus strand of PLXO01000061.1, from coordinate 98,238 downwards.
CGAGGCGCCGCCCTTCCGTGTCGCGCCCGTTGCGCGAGGAGCCGCCCGCCTTCTTGTGTGCCATGCGCCGTTACTCCTGCGGGGCAACCCCCGGCTCGGAGGCCGGGGTAACTGTTTCAGGGTTTTCGCCGGAAACCACCGCCAGCGATTCGGCCGCATCTACGGCAGCCGGTCCAGGCTCGAGCGTCGCTGCGGCAGCCGGATCCGGCTCTGCGGCCAGGGCAACTGTCTCGGGGTTTTCGCCGGAAGCCACCACCAGCGATTCAGCCGTGCCGGAGGCGGCTCGTCCTGGCTCGGCAATCGGGCCAACTGTCTCAGGGTTTTCGCCGGAAATCACCGCCAGCGATTCAGCCGCCTCGACGGCAGCGGGTCCTGGCTCGAGCGGCGCCGCGGCAGCCAGACCCGGCTCGATCGGCGCCGCGAAGCTCACTTCGACCGCGACGGGTGCGTTGCCGTCCCGAGCCGCTTCCGCTTCGACGAGCGCCTCGCCGTCCCGGGCGAAGCCGGCGATGCGCAGCACGGTGACATGCTGGCGATGACCGTTTTTGCGGCGGCTGTTCTGCCGGCGGCGCTTCTTGAAGATGATGACCTTGTCCAGCCGATCCTGCGCAATCACCGTCGCGGTCACCGACGCACCCGCCACCAACGGCGACCCGACCGTCAAACCGCCGCGGCCACCCACCGCCAGCACATCGGTGAATGTCACCGTCGAGCCCGGCTCGGCCTCCAGCTTCTCAACCTTCAGCACCGCGTTCGGCGTCACGCGATACTGCTTTCCGCCGGTGCGGATCACGGCAAACATGGCAGTCGGTCCTCTGGGTCAACACTTCGCGGGCGGTCGGGAAGGCCCGCCGCCGGGGAAGCGGGGCTTATAGCGGTGGCGACACCGGTGTCAATGCGCCGCCACCGCCCGCAGGGCAATCGAGTGAACAGCGTAAAGACGGACGAGACCGCGGCGCCGCAGGTCAGCCGCATGCCATGGGCTGGGGACGCGTGCCGGAGCCCCGATGCAGGTGCCGTTGCAGGCGCTTCCAGCGCCGGCGCGCCGCGCGGTTGAGCAGTGCGGCCGGCGCGGCGTCGGAAGCCGCCGGGCCGCGTTCTGGTGCATGGGCTCCTGCCGGCTGTTGGATCGAGCCGCCGGCCATGGCGCGGGCCGAGACCGGGCTGACGCCGCTCACGTCGCCGGCGGGTTCTGGTGCATGGGCTCTTGCCTGCGTGGCCACCGGCGCGCCCGGTGACGCAGCCAAGGCGGCGTCGCCCGTGTCGCCGGCGCACTCTGGTGCATGGGCTCCTGCCGGCGGTTGGATCGGGTCGCCGGCCGTGACGCGCGCCGCGACCGGGCTGACGCCGCGCCTGTCGGCGGCGGGTTCTGGTGCGTGGGCTTTTGCCTGCGTGGTCACCGGCGCGCCCGGTGACGCAGCCAAGGCGGCATCGCGCGTGTCGCCGGCCCACTCTGGTGCATGGGCTTTTGCCGGCTGCTGGATCGGGCCGCCGGCCATGCCGCGCCCTGCGATCGGGCTGACGTCGCGCCCGTCGGCAGCGGGTTCTGGTGCATGGGCTTTTGTCGCACAATCCATGGAGGCACCGTCCGCCGCGCCCCTGCCCGCCCGCCCAGCCTGCCCGGCCTGCTCGATCGCCTGCCGCCATGGTGCCAGGGCCTCCGCCTCGGTCCGCAGCATGGCGCGATCCTCCGCCGGGGTCAGGCCGACGGTCGGCCGGGGCGGCGGCAGCAGCTCCGGCGGCATCTGCCACAGGCGCGCGGAAAAGTCCGGCGGCAGCCGGTCCACGCAGCGCACCGCCGCGTTGCCCACCTCGCCGCGCCGCAGCGCGGTGAGGCCGTAGCGGTTGCGCGCCCGCATCTCCGCGCCGTAGAAGCCGTGGACGGTGCGGGCGGTGCGCAGCCGCGCCATCCCCTGCTCGGTGCGCGGGCCGGTGCTGCGCCCGCCATGCATGCGACAGCGCAATTTGCCGTGGATCGCCGGCGCGCGGCATGGGCAGCCGCCGCGGGTGTGCGCGCCGCAGCGTGGTGAAAGCCCGAGGTCCGGGTTGCCGCGGCGTTTGCCCGCGAGCGGCGGCGAGGCATCGAGGCAGGCTGGCGGGCCGGCTGGCTCGGCGGTGGCGGCGGGTGATGGGTGCGACATGGGTGCGCTCCTGGCTAACGTCCCGAGCGCGAAGGGTATCATTTCCTAGGAAAGAAAGCAACGGCTGGGTGGTGGTTGCACGGCAATCGGGTGCAGCCGCTTTCGCTGTCATTGCGAGCGCAGCAAAGCGATCCCCCGTGGTTGCGGGTCGTGGGTCGGTTTGAATGTACGCAGTGGGTGGACCCTGGACGTAAGACGCTCGGGTCGCCGACGACTGATATGCGCCCATTCCAGCCGCTATCGCGGCCTGGTTGACTTCCTGAAGGCCGAAAAGACGCCTCGCGCCCCGACCGGCCGAGTTGAGTGGGAAGCCGATTACCCGGTTTCGAGCAGCTGTCGAGAAAAAGCCGACCCTCTACAGCTGGCCAGGTCGGGACGTTGGCGGGCCGACAGCGATCGATTGCCACCTTTGGATTTAGACGACCTGGTCAATATCATTCGTCGGTTCATCCTGACGAACGCGTCGGTACACCTCTTGTGTCAAATGGTCTTGCGCTACCGCACGAAACCGTTTGTCGCTCATCACGCGGTTGAAGATTTCCTGGTTGCCGTCCATCCGTTGGATGAAGAGGTCGTCGAGAATGCGGCCGAAGAAGGCTGAGAAGTTGGCCTCGCTGTTCGCCTTCGCGGCCTCGACAACCTTCTCGTCGCGCTCGGCTGTGGCGCGAACCTGATCGAAGAAAAGCTGGTCGGCTTCCGTGAAACTTGTCCCGAACCGCTCGTTGAGCTGATCGACAAGCGTGGACAGAGCGACCTCCGTATCCGGCTGCCGTCCGGTGCCCACATCCGTCGGCCCTTTGAGCGGGTCCGCCTCGCCTGGTGACAGGTCGATGGCGCCCTCGCTGACCTGTTGCAGACGGAAGAACTTGAGCGCCACTTCGTCATCAATCGTGAACTTGGTGCCGTCTCCGGGATGGGGCAGCTTGGACGCCAGGTGGCGCACGAAGGCGTAGAGCCGCTCCAACTCATCATCGAAATAGGGGAGTATCTGCGAGAGGAAACCATACAGGTTGCGGAACGCGATCAACAGCCCGCGAAACTCCTCCTGCGCCGCTTCCTCATGCTCTATGAAGCGGGCGACGCAGCGATCGAGGATTGCGTTTATCTGCTTGTGGTCCTGCCCGCTTGGGTCACGACGTGCCTTGAACCAGACGGCGGCGAATTCTGTTACGTCTTGCGGCGTGAAGATGGCGGATTGCAGCAGCTTGTGATGCAGCTCGTTCAGCTTCTGCGGGTCGGCGTTCTCGCCGATAGGCGTCGTCTCGTAATACTGCTTGAACGCCTTGAAGATGTCCTCTTCCTCATTGCGGAAATCGAGAACGAAGGTGCGTGTCTTGCCGGGGGCTGTGCGATTGAGGCGCGAGAGCGTCTGCACCGCCTGCACGCCCGCCAGCCTCTTGACCACATACATGGTCTGTAACAGCGGCTGATCAAAACCGGTCTGATATTTCTCCGCGACGATGAGCACCCGATACGCCTCACCGGCGAACCGTTCGGCCAGTTCGCGTTCCGGCAGGCCGTCGTTCATGGCGACTTCGGTGAAGCCCGATCCCGGCTGGTCCGGGTCCACGACCGTGCCGGAGAAGGCCACCAACGCGCGGATGCCGGTATAGCCCTTGTCCTTGATGTAGCGATCGAACGCCTGCTTGTATTTGACAGCGGAGAGGCGCGAGGCAGTGACGACCATCGCCTTGGCCCGCCCGCCCAGATCATGCATCACCTTCAGGCGGAAATGCTCGATGATAACCTGCACCACCTGCTCGATGTTGACAGGGTGCAGTTCCAGGAATTGGCCCAGTGCCTTGGCCGCCGCCTTCTTCGGCACTTCGGGGTCTTGCTCGACCTGCTTCACCAGGCCGAAGAAGCGCTTGTAAGTGGTGTAGTTCTGAAGCACGTCGAGGATGAAGCCTTCCTCGATCGCCTGCCGCATCGAGTATTCATGAAACGGCGCGGCGCCAGTCGGCCCCGGCTCGTCGAACACCGCCTTGGTCTTGAACTTGGGCGTGGCGGTGAAGGCGAAGAAGCTGAGGTTGGGCTGCCGCGCCCGGCTCATCATCTCCTTGCGGATGGCGGCCTTGGTCTCCTCGGAGAGCGCGTCGTCCTCCTCCTCGCCGAGCTGCGCGGCGATGGCGTCGGCGATGCCGTCCTTGTTCAGAATGCCCTTGAGCGCCGCCACCGTCTCGCCGGATTGCGAACTGTGCGCCTCGTCCACGATCACGGCGAAGCGCTTCCCAGCGGTGTTCAGCGTCACCCCTTCGCCCTTGTTCTCCAGGGTGCGGATGGCTTGGCTGATGAAGGGGAATTTCTGGATGGTCGAGATGATGATCGGCACCCCGCCGGCAAGCGCTTTGGCGAGCTGCTGCGTATTCTCCTCGATCTTCTCGACCACGCCGGTCTTGTGCTCGAACTGATAGACGGTGTTCTGCAATTGCTGGTCGAGCACGAGCCGGTCGGTGATGACGATGACCGAGTCGAATACTTTGGCGTCGGCGGAGTCGTGCAGGCTCGCCAGCCGGTGCGCGACCCAGGCGATGCTGTTCGATTTCCCCGAGCCGGCGGAGTGCTGGACCAGGTAGTTGCGGCCCGGCCCGTGCTGTCGCGCGTGGGAGACCAGCTTCCTGACGGCGTCCAACTGATGATAGCGCGGGAAGATCATCGCTTCCCGCCGCACCTTGCGTTTGCCGGTGGGGGCGTCCACCGTGCGCTCGGTCACCTCGAGATGCATGAAGCGCTGAAGGATGTCGAGCAGGCTGTCGGCCCGCAGTACCTCGTCCCAGAGATAATGCGTCTTCCAATTGCCCTCGACCGGCGGATTGCCAGCGCCGAATTTGTGCCCTCGGTTGAAGGGGAGGAACAGGGTTTCGGCGCCCTTCAGTTCTGTCGTCATCCAGGCTTCGTCTGGATCGACAGCGAAATGAACCAGCGCGCGCTCCTTGAAACGGAACAGCGGATCACGCCCGTCCCGGTCGGTCATGTACTGCTTGCAGGCGTCTTTGGCGCGCTGCCCGGTGAGCGGGTTCTTCAGCTCCACGGTGGCGACAGGCAGCCCGTTCACGCTGAGCACCACGTCGATGACGCAGGTGCGCGGTGTGCCGTCGGGCCGTTTCAGCACGGTGGAGGGGAATGCGAGTTGGCGCCGGATGGTTAGCCGGTTGGCATCGTAGCGCGCGGCGCTTTCCAGGTTCATGCCGCTATTGGGCTGGAAATAGGCGAGTCGCAGTTCCTTGCCATAGCATTTGAACCCGTGGCGCAGCACGCCCAGCGTGCCTTTGGTCGCGAGTTCCTTGGTCAGGCTGTCGATGACCGTGGCGGCGGCGCGATCCTTCAGCATCGCCTCAAGCTGCGCCCAACGAGCGGGCTGGCTGTCGCGGATGAAGGCGATGACATCCACCGGGAATAGCGCGGAGACCGGATCGAACGCGGCGGGTGGGCGTTTTTCGTAGCCGCCCTGCGTGGTGAGGCCGTGTTCTATAGCGGATTCGAAGGCGTGTTCGGTATGGCTGGCCATCAGCGTAACCCCTCGATTTGGCCGGTCACGGCGGCAGTAATCAGGGCGGAGCGATGTTCACCAAGCATTGCGATGCTGCGCCCCACTTCGCTAGTAACGTGCTCAAGCCCACGATCATTCTCAGCGAGGAGATCGGCAATTTTCTGCTGTTCGTCCGACGGAGGGCGCAGCACAATTAGTGATTTGGTCTTGTCCTGGTTCAGGATCGGCAGCGTGTTGCCGCTCGCCGTTATCCTCACCTCCGGCCTAACGGCGTGGAGGAAATAGGCAAGGTAGACAGGGTTATTTCCCGCTTCGAGGATGATTGCATTGATCTGTTGGTTCGAAGAGCATCGAACTGTCGCTACTGCAACCTTGCCCAAGGTCGCCCCGATGCCAACCAGCAACACCGAGTTCGGCGGGTAACGCAAAGCAAGCCCTTCGTCGAAAGCCTCGGCTTGAAGGGCCTTCTCGGCTGAATCCAGCAACAGTCCCCCGTTGAAATCGCCCGGCGTGAACCACGGAATTTCGCCATCAGCGAAGTAATCGCCGGCGGCGCCTGGAGGAGTCCGCCCGGTGACGACGCGGCGGGCAACGCGCCGTAAAGGCAACGTTTCCCAATGCGCCGGTATCTGGCCGAGCCAGTCGATGCCGCTGTCTTTCATTGGGGCGGCGGGGTTGAGGCCCTTGGTGACGGCCTGAGTGATGATTGCCTGCCGCTTCTCCGCCAGTCGGTCCAGCAACGCCCGCTTCTTCTCGATCAGCCCGTCGATCCGCGCCATCTTCTCATCCAGAAAGGCCGCGGTGCGCTTCTGGGTGTCGAGAGGTGGTAAGGCAACGAAGGCGTTCTTTAACGGGTATTGCCCTAGCCCATAGCGAGTCACGCCATTCGCTCCCAACTTGAACTGATTGTTCAACGGGTCCGAACGGCAGAGCCAAGCCAGGAAACCACCATCAAGTTCCGGTCCTGGCTCAAGAATGGAGAGGTGATAACCACATAATACCTCTGGCATGTCCTCGACGACGAGCGCCGGAATGCCAATATCGTCCCATTCCTCACTATCTTTGGTTATGATAACGTGATCGCGCTTTAGTTGGAATTTCTCGATTTCTGCCGGCGTTGCGGACCCCATCATGAACGCCAAGTCCGGCGTGATGCGGTCATTGTAATAGACGTCTGTGTAGTTACAAAGGGAAACTGGCTCCTCGTCGTCGGAGATCGTCTTATCGACGTTGCTGTTACGCGCCGTAGCGAAGAATTTCAATTTTTCAAGTCGCCAGCCGGCGGCAAGGGAGCCATAGGCTTGTCGGACCCTCTCGGGCGCGGTTGTCACGCCACCAGGCCCTTGAGTAACCTAGCGATCTCGCTTTCCAACGCCGCGATGTCCGCCCCGATCTCGGTCAGCGGGCGCGGCGGCTTGTAAACGTAGAAATGCCGGTTGACTGGGATTTCATAGCCGACCTTGGTCTTGGCGTAATCGACCCAGGCATCGGGCACATGCGGCAGCACCTCGGCCGCGATGTAGGCGTCGACGACCGGGCGCATGGCCGCCATCAGATCGTCATTCGGCATGTCCGGCCCGAACTTCATCGGCAGGGGCAACGCGGTACCCGCCGGCAGCGGGATGTTTTCGGTATCGCGCAACTCGCTATCCGGCTCCGGCCTTCCCTTGCCGTCGCGGCAGATTGCCGCCGCCGCATCGCGCTCGCCCAGCGCGGCGAAGATCGCCTTCTTGATCGGGCCGGGGAGCCTCAATTCGGCGTGCCTGGCGGCGGCATCCAGGTCCGTTTCGAACCTCTCCCGATCCATATAGCGCCCTTTACCGGCCAGCGATGCCAGCACGGCGCGGGTCGACTCCTGCTCGGTGCGTCCCTCTTCCTCTTCGGTCGCCGCGACATTGGCGTCCTTGCGTTTCTTGGACACGGCCAGGTTGGCGAAGGCGGATTGCTCGCCCAGCCTCGCGATCCGCTCTGCCGTCGCCTCGAAATTGAGGCGGAGCGGCCGTTCGACTGTCACCTTGAGGAAGCCGAATTCGCGGTTCTCGAAGACGCGGCTGACCACGCGCTTCTCGGGACGCCCGTCGACCATTACCGCCTCCCGCTCACCGTTGCGGAAGTTGCCGTAGATCTCGGTCAGTCGGTCGATGTGCGCCTCGCTCAGCTCGTTGCGCTTATTGTTCAGGCTCTTCTTCATCTTTTGGAAGAAGCGGGTGCCGTCAATCAACTGCACGTTACCGCGCCGTTCCGCCGCCTTGCGGTTAGTGACCAGCCAAATATAGGTGAATATGCCGGTATTGTAGAAAAGCTGGTCCGGCAGTCCGATGATCGCGTCGAGCCAATCGTTCTCGATAATCCAGCGCCGGATGTTGGATGAGCCGGACCCGGCATCGCCGCTGAACAAAGGCGAGCCGTTGAAGATGATGGCGATCTTGGACCCCTCGCCGCCATTCGCCGGCGGGGCCTTCATCTTCGAGATCATGTGCTGGAGAAACAGCAGCGAGCCATCGTTGATCGCGGGAAGGCCAGCGCCGAACCGGCCGGAGAAACCCAGCTCCCTGGCCTCCTTCTCGACGACATTCTGCTGATCTTTCCATTCCACACCAAACGGCGGGTTGGCGAGCATGTAGTGGAACTGGCGGCCGGGAAAGCCGTCGCTGGTCTTGCCGTCGCCCAGCGAGTCGCCGAGGACGATATTGTCGGTCTCTTCGTCCTTGATGAGCATGTCCGAGCAGCAGATCGCCCAGCTCTCGTCGTTGTATTCCTGCCCGTAGAGGCCGAGATTGGCCGAGGCGTTCCCGGCGCGGATCGTTTCCTCCGACACCGACAGCATGCCGCCGGTGCCGCAGGCCGGGTCGAAAATCTCCCGGTAGACACCGGGTTTGTAGACGTCCTCCTCGCCGGTGTACACGAGGTGGGTCATCAGCCTGATCACCTCGCGCGGGGTGAAGTGATCGCCCGCCTCCTCGTTCGCCTGCTCGTTGAAGCGCATGACGAGGTGCTCGAAGATGTAGCCCATCTCGATGTTGCTGACCCGGTTCGGGTGCAGGTCGACCCCGGCCATTGCCTGAACGATCGCATAGAGGCGGTTGCTCGAATCGAGTTTCTCGATCTGATCGCCGAACTTGAACTTGTCGAAGATGCGCCGCGCCGTGTCAGAGAAGCCATTGATGAAGGCGACGAGATTAGGCGCGATGTTCTCGCTGTCACCCAGCAGCTTTTGGAAGGTGTAGGGGCTGGTGTTGTAGAGGGGCTGCTTGCGGCCTTGCCCGACCACGCGGGTCAACAGACGCGGTATGGCGTTTTCCGGGGTACCGGCGGCGACAAGTCGCGCGTGCTCGGCCAACACCGCGTCCTTGGTCGGCTCCAGCACGCAATCGAGGCGGCGCAGCACCACCATCGGCAGCATGACCAGCCGGTATTGCGGCGGGCGGTAAGGCCCGCGCAGACGGTTGGCTATCTCCCAGATTTTGCCCGCAATTTCCTTATGGCGATCAGTTAGCAAGGCGATTCACCTCCGCCCCCTATGGATCACACGCGTCAAGAGTCGTAAAGAGCGGCGTCCGTCGCGCGGTGGGTCGCTTTCGAGAGCGCAACAGATCGACGAGACGGGCGGTAATTGGGCCTGGAGCCACTCTCGATCTTACTTGGCAATGACCGCTTTGGTGATCGCCGGCCGACCCCTTCGGCAGATAGCGACCCATGTCGGACGTAGGGCCGCCGCGTCCGCTTTGCTATCGTGCCAGCCGGAAGCGGTCATTCCGCTTTCGGCCAATTGTGACCGATCGGGTCGTGGCCTCGAACTACGCGTCGCCACGGCGCAGGGCGCGGGGCGTAGTTCCACGCCGCCGCCGCAAACTCCGCGTCAGCGCGCTCTGCTCCGAAAACCCCACCAGCAGCGCAATTTCGGCGATCGGCAGGCGCGTCCGTCCCAGCAGGTCCTCGGCGCAATCCAGGCGGATATCCGCCAGCATTTCCGCCGGCGTTCGCCCGGTCTCGCGGCGAAACAGGTCGTGGAACCGGCTGACGCCCAGGCCTGCCGCCCTGGCCACCTGCGCCATTGTCAGCCGCTCGGCATGACGCGCGCGCATCACCCCGATCGCGCGATCGATGGGGCCAAGGCCCCCGTCAGACGCCGCAAGACACCGCCGGATCTTTCCCGCGATCAGCGCGGCAAGATGGAATTCCCCCTCCGCGCCGAGCCCACCCGACACCAACTCGCCACTGGCATAGCGGGTAAGCTGCACCAGCGTCTCATCGAGATCGAAGAACGGCGATCGCTGCGACGCGGGCGGCGCCGCGCCGGGCAGCATGTCGAGAACGATGAAGCGATTGGCGCCGCGCGTGCGGAACACATGCCGTGCGCCGCGCATGATCATGACGCCCTGCCGGTACGCGATCGACCCGCCTGCGTCGCCAACCGTGAGGTCCATCACGCCGTCGACCGGCAGCACCGCCTGGTGAAAGCCATGGGAATGCGCGTCCTCGCCTTCCCGATAGGATCGGAGCGAAAGCCGCATGCGTCCCGACTGCATCCCTGCCCCTCCATGACCGAACGGCACGTATTCCTCCCGCCGGATGGAGGCGCGGTCAAGCAAATCGGAGGCATGGTCAAGACGCCGCACGCGCGACCAGGCTAATTTGCTCCACGCACAGGAGAGCCGCCGATGACGACCGACCGATGGATCACATTCGACTGCTTTGGCACTCTGATCGACTGGCACGCAGGGTATCGCGCGCTGCTGACCCCGATCGCCGGCGGGCGAACCGAGGAACTGATCCACGCCTACCACGCATTGGAACGCACGCTCGAGACCGAACGCCCGCACCGCCTCTACCGCGACGTGCTCACCACGGGCCTGGAGCAGGCCGCGCGGCAAATCGGCCTGGCGTTTCCACCGGCCGATGCCGACGTGATCGCACGCGGATGGGGCGAGCTGCCGCTCTATGATGATGTACCCCGCGCGCTCGCCAGTCTGCGAGCGGGCGGCTTCAAAATCGGCATCCTGACCAACTGCGACGACGATCTGTTTGCCCACACGCTTGAGCGGTTCCCCCGTCCTCATCCCGATCTTGTCGTTACCGCGCAGCAGGTCGGCAGCTACAAACCGGACCTTGGCCACTTCCGGCAGTTCGAGCGGATGACCGGCGTCGCCCACGGCAACTGGGTGCATGCCGCTTGCAGTTGGTTCCATGACATCGAGCCCGCGCGCCGCATGGGCATCGCGCGCGTCTGGGTGGACCGTGACCGTACCGGCGATGATCCGGCGGCGGCCTCCCACGTCCTGCCCGACGTCCAGGACCTTGCTGCGGTCGCCGCCGCGCTCGCGCCGTAAGACGGCCAGCAGTCGATGCAACATTTCGACTATGTCATCATCGGCGGTGGCGCAGCGGGCGCCTCGGTCGCTTACGAGCTGTCGAGACTGGCCTCAGTCGCCCTGATCGAGCGCGAAATGGGGCCGGGCTATCACAGCACCGGCCGCTCGGCCGCAGTGATCTCGGAGAACTACGGGCCGATGGGATGGCAGGCGTTGGTCACCGCAAGCCGCCCCTTCTTCGAGAACCCACCTCCCGGTTTTGCCGATCATCCATTGCTGCGCCGGATCGGCGCGCTGTATCTGGCAACGCCCGAGGAGGAAGCCGCGTTGGCGGCGTCCTCCCACGACCTCGATCGGCGGAACGTTGACCATCGCCTGCTACCCGCCAGCGAGGCACCAACCTTCTGCCCGGTCGTGCGGACGGACGGTTTTTCGCTCGCGCTGCTGGAGCCGGGATGTGCGGATATCGACGCGCATGCGCTGCTGCAGGGCTATCTGAAATTGGCGAGAGGCCAGGGCCTCAGCGTGCGGCTGTCGACCGAGGCGATTTCCCTGGAGCGACGTGGCGGGCGCTGGCACCTGGCCGCATCGGGCACTTCCCTGACGGCCACTTCAGTGGTCAATGCCGCCGGTGCCTGGGCCGACAAGGTCGCCACACGGGCCGGGATCCGACCCAAGGGTCTGCAGCCCTACAGGCGAACGGCGATCACGTTCGATCCTCCGGCAGGGACGGATGTGCGGACATGGCCGATGACCTTCGACATGGCGGAGACCTGGTATTTCAAGCCGGAGGCCGGGCGGATCATGGCCTCCCCGGTCGATAAGACCGCGACGGAACCCTGCGACGCCGCGCCTGACGAGTTCGACATCGCGGTGGCGATCGACCGCATTGAGCGCGCGACCACGATGAGCGTGCCGAGGGTGCATAGCAAATGGGCCGGTCTGCGCACGTTCGCGGCGGATGAACAGCCGGTGATTGGATCGGACCCGGACGAGCCAAGTTTTATTTGGCTCGCCGGCCAAGGGGGCAATGGAGTCATGGGGGCTCCCGCCGCGGCCCAGCTTGCTGCCGCAATTGCGACGGGGACGAATCTTCCGGATTTTGTGACAAGCCGCGGCGTGGATTTGGCAACGATTTCGCCCGGGCGGTTCCACGGATCGAAGGGGCAAAGCGGCTGGTTCCAACCAGCGCCAGCGCCGCCATAGCGCCACCGGCCAGGCAGCCTCCGCGTAAACCGGTAGCCTCTACGTAACGATGCTACTCAGCCGGCACGAGCGTGTCCGGATGGGACGGTTCCTCCACCGGCTCCTCGTGGTGGTCGGCGCCCATCAGCAGATACACCGCGGGCACCACGAACAGGGTAAACAGGGTGCCGATGGCGATGCCCGTGGCGATGACCAGGCCCATGTCGAAGCGCGACACCGCGCCGGCGCCGGAGGCGGTAAGCAGCGGCAACACGCCCAGCACCATCGCCGCGGTGGTCATCAGGATGGGGCGCAGCCGAATGGCGGCCGCCTGCTCGATCGCCTCGCGCTTGGTGCGGCCCTCGCGTTGCAGCGAGTTCGCGAATTCGACGATCAGGATGCCGTGTTTGCTGATCAGGCCCATCAGGGTGACGAGGCCGACCTCGGTATAGATGTTGAGGCTGGCGCCTTTCACACCGAGGGCGACGAAGAACAGCGCGCCGGCGATCGACATCGGCACCGAAACCAGGATGATGAACGGGTCACGGAAGCTTTCGAACAGCGCGGCGAGCGCCAGGAAGATGATGATCAGCGCGAAGCCGAAGGTGACCAGGAAGCCGCCGGATTCCTGCTTCAACTGGCGGAACTGGCCGCCGTAGTCGACCGTATAGGCGGGCGGCAGGGTCCGCGCCGCGAGATCGTCCAGGAACGCCATCGCGGTGCCCATGGTCACGCCCGGCGCCACCACGCCCTGGATCATGCCGGCATTGAGCTGCTGGAAGTGGTTGAGCGACTCCGGCTCCGTGCGGGTCACCACGCGCGCGATGGTCGACAGCGGCACCGATGCGCCGCCCGCGGTGCGGATGTGGTAGTCCAGGACCTGCGAGGGGTTCAGCCGGGAACGCTGCTGCACTTGCGGAATGACCTTGTAGGATCGCCCGTCGAGACCGAAATAATTAACGTAGCCGCCACCGAGCATCGCGGCCAGCGCGCCGCCGACGTCGCTCATTTTCAGGCCCATCAGCGCCGCCTTGCTGCGGTCGATCTCCACCGTCACCTGTGGGTTGTCGATGCGCAGATCGGTGTCGAGGAAGATGAATAGCCCGCTGGCCAGCGCCTGGCGCAGGAAGCTCTGCGTCACGTCGTTCAGTTGCGCAAATGGTTCGGTGGTGCCGAGCACGAACTGCACCGGCAAGCCGACACCGCCCGGCAGTGGCGGCGGCGGGAACGCCACGATGTGCTGCCCGGCGACGCCGTTCACCGCCTGCTGCACGAGCGGCTGCAGCACCATGCTGGTGCGCGTGCGCTGGTCCCACGGTTTCAGCACCATGCCGGAGAAGTCCATCCCAGGCACATCGAGCTGAAACACATGGGCGGTTTCGGGAAAGCCGGCGAAGTCCTGGTAGACCTGCTGGTCGTATAGCAATCGCTGCGCCAGCGTGGAATTTGGCGCCGAGGTGGCCGAGGTGAGGATCACCCCTTGGTCCTCTTCCGGCGCCAGTTCTGCTTTCGAGTCGGTATAGAAGAAATAGATGCTGCCCAGAATGAGCAGCGCAAAGGTCGCGGTGACCGGCAGATAGTTCAGGCTGCCGGCCAGCCAACGCTGGTAGCGCCGGTGCACCGCGCCGAAGCCGCGATCGATGAAGACGACCAGACGCGATTCCCAGTCACGCGCCCCCGGCATGTGCGGGCGCAGCAACCGCGAGGACATCATCGGCGACAGCGTCAGCGCGATGACGGCGGAGACCGTCACCGCGCCGACCAGGGTAAAGGCGAACTCGGTGAACAGCGCGCCGGTCAGGCCGCCCTGAAAGCCGATCGGCACATAGACGGCGATCAGCACCACGGTCATCGCGATGATTGGTCCGCCCAGCTCGTGCGCCGCCTGCATCGCCGCCGGGATCGGCCGCATGCCATCCTCCAGATGGCGGTTGACGTTCTCCACCACGATGATCGCGTCATCCACCACCAGCCCAATCGCCAGCACGAGCGCCAGCAGCGTCAGCAGATTGATGGAGAATCCGAACACCAGCATCATCGTGAAGGTGCCGATCAGCGACAGCGGAATCGCGATCACCGGGATCAGCACCGAGCGCGGCGAGCCGAGGAAGATGAACACCACCAGGGTGACGATCAGCACCGCCTCGATCAGCGTGCGCACCACCTCGTTGATCGAGCTGGAAACGAAGTCGGTCGAGTCATAGACGATCGTGCCGTTCAGTCCCTGCGGCAATTGTGCCTGAATGCCCGGAAACACCGCGCGCACGCCCTTGATGACGTCCAGCAGATTGGCGCCCGGCGCCACCTGGATGCCGATATAGACGGCGCGCTGGCCGTCGAAACCGACCTCCGACTCGTAGTCATCGTTGCCGAGCGTGACGTTTGCCACGTCCTTCAGCCGCACGATCGCGGGGCCCGACTGTTTCACGACCAAATCGCGGAACGAATCGAGCGTGTGCAGGTCAGTCGAGGCGGTCAGGTTCACCTGCACCATCTGGCCCTTCGTCGTGCCGAGGCCGGAGATGTAGTTGTTGGCCGCCAGCGCCTGCGACACGTCGGCCGCGGTCAGACCCTGCGCGGCGAGCTTCTCGGGTTCCAGCCAGGCACGCAGCGCGAAGTACTTGCCGCCCAGCAGTTCGGCGGTCTGCACCCCGGGCACCGCCTGCAACTTCGGCTGCACGACGCGCATTAGATAGTCGGTGATCTGGTTGGCCCCCAGCACGCTGGAGTTGAAGCCGATATACATCGCATCGACGGTCTGTCCGACCTTCACCGTCAGCGTCGGCTGCTGCGTGCCGGCGGGCAATTGGTTCAGCACCGAGGCGATCTTGGTGTTGATCTCGGTCAGCGCCTTGTCGGCATCGTAATTCAGCCGGAGGTACACGATGATCGTGCTGGCACCGGACTGGCTGGTCGACGACATGTAGTCGATACCGTTCGCCTGGGCGATCGCACCTTCCAGCGGTGTGGTAACGAAGCCGGCCACCACATCCGGGTCGGCGCCGTAATAGATCGTGGTGATGGTCACCACCGCGTTCTCGGTCTTCGGGTATTGCAGCACCTGCAAGGTGCCCATGGCGCGCAGGCCGAGCACCAGGATCAGCAGGCTGACGACGCTCGCCAGCACCGGCCGGCGGATGAAGATGTCGGTGAAGCGCATGGGTCCGTCTCCTGCCGGCTCAGTGATCGGTCGGCACGGGATTCGGATTGTCGCTGGGCTGCACCTTGTTGTTGATCACCAACGGCGCGCCGTTGTGCAGCTTCATCTGTCCGGCGGAGACCACGACATCGCCCGGCTTGACGCCAGTCAGGACCGCCACCTGGTCGCCGCGCGTGGCACCTGTCGTGACGAAGCTCTGCCTGGCAACCAGACTGGGTTGTCCGCCCGCGGCCTGCGCGTTCTTCTCCACCAGATAGACGGTGCTGCCATACGGGTTGTAGGTGATCGCGGTCTGCGGCAGCGTAATGTGTTGCTCCGGCGTGCCGGCCGCGATGTCGATCGTCGCGAACATCCCGGGCAGCAGCCGGTGGTCGGGATTCGGCAGGCTGGCGCGCATCTGCACGTTGCGCGACTCCGTATCGACCGCCGGGCTCACTGCGATGATCTGTCCCTGGAATGTCTGGTCGGGAAATGTATCGATCTTGGCGATGATCGTCTGACCCACCACGACCCGGTTCAATGCCTGCTGCGGCACCGAGAAATCAACGAACAGGGGATCGAGCGCCTGCAGCGTGACCACCGCGGTGCCGGGCGTGAGATACTGGCCGAGATCGACCGCGCGGATGCCAAGGTGCCCGGCGAACGGCGCGCGCAGCGTCTTCTCCGCCACGATCGCCCGCTGCTGGTCGGCCTGCGCGCGCGCGTTCTTCAGGTTGTAGTTGTCCTGGTCGACCACGGCCTGGCTGATCGCCTGGGCGCGCAACTGCCGCTGGTCGCGGTCGTAGTTGACCTGTGCCAACGCGGCGCTCGCCTCCAGCGCTGCCAGCTTCGCGGTGTCGTCCTCGGCGCGCAATTGCAGCAGCACCTGGCCGGCCTGCACGTCGTCACCGGACTTGAAACCGATCCGGTCGACCACGCCGCCAACCTCTAGCGACAGCGTGGCGCCGTTCACCGCACGCAGGCTGCCGACCGCCTGCACCTCCGGCTGCCAGGTCTGCGTCGCCGCGGTAACGGTGGAGACGGTCTGCGCCGGGTTGGCCATCGAGGACAGAAATTGATGGATCATCTTCGCCTTGAACTGCTGGTAGCCGAAATAGAGGCCCAGCACGATGCCGATCAACACCAGCATCACGATCATTCGCCGGATCATCGTTGCGTCTCCGTCAGTGCTGCAGCGCCGCGGCGAGCGGCGGCGTCAGGTGGTCGGGGCCATTGGGGTCGGCCGCAACGTCGGTGCGGTGCCACCAGCCGCCACCCAGAGCCTGGAACAGCGCGGCGGTGTCGGCGAAGCGGGCCGCCTCCGCCTGCACCAGCAACAGCCGCGCCTGCTGCCAGGTGCGATCGGCGTTCAACAGCGTCAGGTAGCTGATACCGCCGGCCTGGTACTGCGCACGGGCCACCGCCAGGCTGTCGGATGCCGCCTTCTCCGCCGCCGCCTGCTCGTGCAGCGTGTCGGCGTCGAATTGCAGCGCGCGCAACGCATCGGCAACGTTCTGGAATGCCTTGATCACCGTACTGCGGTACTGCGCCGCCGCCTGCTCCAGCCCGGCCGCCGCGGCGCGCTTCTTGTGCAGCAGGGTGCCGGCGTCGAACAGCGTCTGCGTAATTCCGCCGACGATACTCCACACCGCGGTTGCCGGCGTGAACAGGTTGGTGAAGCCCTGCGCCACGCTGCCCGCCGTGCCGCCGATGCTGAACTGCGGTAATTGATTTGCGATCGCAACACCCAGGTTGGCGCTGGCGGCGTGGAACTGTGCCTGCGCCGCCCGCACATCGGGACGCTGCTCGACAAGCTGCGACGGCAGACTGAGCGGCAGTTCGACCGGCAGTGCCAGATCGGCAAGATCGAAGCTGGCGTCAAGCTCTTCGCTGGGGAAGCCGCCCACCAGCGCAGTGAGCTGATCGCGCTGCAGGGCAAGCTGCTTGCGCAATGGCGGCAGCGTCGCGCGCGATTGCGCCAACGTGGCCTGTTGCGTCAGCAGGTCCGCGCGCGACGCCCCGCCGGCGGCGACCTGCTGGTCCACTACCCCGAGCTGGTCGGCCTCGGCCTTGATGATCTGCTCGGTCGCCGCGATCTGCCCGCGCAACGATGCCTCATTGATCGCGGCGACCACCAGGTTGGAGGTCAGCGTCAGGTAGGTCGCCTCAAGCTCGAAGCGCTGGTAGTCAGCCTGAGACCGCAGCGCTTCGATCTGCCGTCGTGTGCCCCCGAACACGTCTGGCGCGTACGACACGCTGAGTTGCGCGGTCACCAAGCTAAATGTCGGGGACTGCTTCGGCGCGCCGAATTCCGCGCCGGAGATCCGCTCGCGCTCCGGCTGGAAACTCGCGCTTGCGGTGGGGAACAGCGCACCCTGCCCGGCGTAGAGATTCTCCCGCGCCTGACGCAGCGCAGCCTGGGCGGCGTCGAGGTCGGGATTGGCCGTCAGCGCGCGCTGCACCAGTTGGTCCAGCGGAGGGGAATGGAACAGCGTCCACCACTCGCCCTGGATGTCCTGTCCGATGTCGAAACGCTGCGCGGCACCGCCCTTGGCGCCGGCGGTTGCCGCCGGGTCCGCGGGTTTCTCCGGTGTGTAGCCATCGACCTGCGGCGCGGCCGAACGATGGAAGTCGGGGCCTACCGCACAGGAAGCGAGCAGTAGAAACATAGCCAAGCCAGCATGGGAGCGCCGTGTCATCGCGCCGCACTCCCAAGCGTCGCACTCTTGGGCGTCGCGCTCCCGAGCGAGCGGCAGATCGCTCGCGTGTGCTGATGAACCAGCGCCTTCACCGCATCGACGCGGCCTTCGCCGACGGTGTCCCAGCCAAGCGCGCGGATCACCGAGCGGCTGCAGAAGATCTTCGCCTGACCGAGGATCATCAGCGTGCGCAGCACGACCTGCTCATCCTCGGCCGGGCGGCCCACCAGCCGGCCAACCAGTGCACCGGTGGGTGCCAGAACCTGCTGGCGCATGACCTCGTTCAACGGGTCGAGTGCCGCCGTGTGCTCGACCTCGACGCGGGAGACGAACAGGCTGCGGCTTTCGCGTCCCGGCAGGTTTTCGTCGAGAAACAGCGTGACGAGCGCATCGACCATTTCGCACAACAAATTGATGAGCTGGGCGCGGCTTAGCGCACCAGTATCGAGCGCGTTGCGCACCCGTGCTGCAATCGGCGCGATGGCCTGCGCGGCCTGCTCGCCGATATGCGCGATGGCGGCGCGATAGAGGCCGTCCTTGCTGCCGAAATAGTACTGGATGGCCGGCAGGTTGACGCCGGCCTGCTCGGCGATCGCGCGCGTGCTGGCGCTGTCGAAGCCTTCCGCGGCGAACAGTGCGAGCGCGATTTCCAGGATGCGCCGGCGCGTTTCCTCGCTGCGCTGGCGGGCGCCCGGGCGGTATCGGTTGGTGGGAAGCGACATGGTGTCCTCGGTTGGCGGCGGCGATCTATATCGAACGACAGACATTGTCAATCAGTTGATATAGATTAGCCGTGACCAGCCCATGCCGAGGAGCAAGTTGCCACCCGACGATCCCGGTCCTACGCTCCCGCCCACACGAATGCCCGGCAAACGGAGGAGACACACATGAAGGTCGGTGACGCGGTTGCAGAAATCATGCGGCGCGAGGGGATCGAGATCCTCTGCGGCTATCCGGTCAACCACCTGCTGGAATACGCCGCGGCGGCGGATATCCGGCCGATCATCGTGCGCCAGGAGCGCATCGGCGTGCACATGGCGGACGCCATCTCCCGCCTAACCTCCGGGCGCAAGATCGGCGCCTTCTGCATGCAGCATGGGCCGGGCACCGAGAACGCCTATGGCGCCATCGCCCAGGCCTACTCCGAATCGGTGCCGCTGCTGGTGATCCCGCAGGGCTATCCGCGCCGCATCGCGCATATCGACCCGAACTACAGCGCCGTGCGCGAGATGCGCGGCATCGCGAAGACCGCCGAGCCGCTGGTGCTGCCGGGCGAGCTGGCCAACGTGATGCGACGCGCCTTCAGCAACCTGCGCAACGGCCGCGGCGGCCCCGCGATCGTCGAGATTCCCACCGACATGTGGAACGAGGACATCGGCGAGCTCGACTACACGCCGGTCAGCACGGCGAAGTTCGGCCCGGACCCGGCGGATGTGCGCAAGGCGGCCGCGGCGATCCTGGCGGCGAAGCGCCCGGTGATCTATGCTGGCACCGGCGTGCAGTGGGCACAGGCTTGGCCGCAACTGCGAAAATTCGCCGAGCTGCTGGGCGCGCCGGTCACCACCAGTCTGGGCGGCAAGAGCTCGTTCCCGGAGAACCATCCGCTGTCGTTGGGGTCCGGCGGCAACGCAGTGCCGAAGACGGTGCATCACTTCGTGCAGAACGCCGACCTGATCATCGGCATCGGGTGCTCGTTCACCGAAACGAATTTCGGCATCAAGTTCCCCAAAGGCAAAAAGCTCATCCACGCCACGCTGGATCCGAACCACCTGAACAAGGATGTGGTCAGCACCATCGGCCTGGTCGGTGACGCGGGCCTGACGCTGGAGGCACTGATCGGCGAACTGTCGCAGACCATCAAATCAAACCGCGACACCAGCGCGGTGGTGAAGGAGATCACCGAGGTCCGCGCCGAGTGGATGGCGCAGTGGCAACCGCTGCTGAACTCCAACGAGGCGCCGATCAGCCCGTATCGCGTGATTTGGGAACTGATGGCGGGAACCGATCCGAAAAACACCATCATCACGCACGATGCCGGCAGCCCGCGCGATCAGATCTCGCCGTTCTGGGTGTCGACCGAGCCGATGTCCTATATTGGCTGGGGCAAGACCACGCAGCTCGGCATGGGTCTTGGCCTGGCGATGGGCGCCAAGCTGGTGCATCCGGAGAAGACCTGCATCAACTTCTGGGGCGATGCGGCGATCGGCTTCACTGGCATGGACTTCGAAACCGCGGTGCGCGAGCGTATCCCCATCCTGTCCTGCCTGATGAACAACTTCTCGATGGCGATCGAGCTGAAGGTGATGCCGATCTCGACCGAGAAGTACCGTTCGACCGACATTTCCGGCAACTACGCCGACATGGCGAAGGCGTTCGGCGGCTATGGCGAACGCGTAACGGATCCCAACCAGATCAAGGCGGCGATCCAGCGCGGCATCGAGCAGACCAAGGCCGGCAAGCCGGCGCTGCTCGAGTTCATCACCGCGAAGGAGACGCGGGTTTCCAAGTTCTGATCTGGACCTAGAGACTCCCCCCTCCCCTTGAGGGAGGGGGTTGGGGGGAGGGGTTGGCGCGGCCCGCGTGATCCCCCTTCCCCTCGTCCCCTCCCGCTGAGAGGAGGGGAAACGCGCGGTGACCAACAAGGGACGTCCAAACAACAATGGCCAACGTGTCCATCCGCGACGTGCGCAAGCGCTTCGGCACCACCGAGGTGCTGCACGGCGTGAGCGTCGAGATCGACGACGGCGAGTTCGTCATCCTGGTCGGACCGTCCGGCTGCGGCAAATCCACCCTGTTGCGCATGATTGCCGGGTTGGAGAACATCAGCGCCGGCGAGATCGCGATCGGCGGGCGCGTGGTGAACAATGTCGCGCCGAAAGAACGCGACATTGCGATGGTGTTCCAGAACTACGCGCTCTATCCGCACATGACGGTGCGCGACAACATGGCCTTCGCCCTCAGCCTGGCGAAGGTGCCGAAAGGCATGATCGAGCAGCAGGTCGCGCGCGCCGCGCAGATCCTGGGGCTGGCACCGTATCTCAACCGCTACCCACGCCAGTTGTCCGGCGGGCAGCGCCAGCGCGTGGCCATGGGCCGCGCCATCGTGCGCGACCCGCAGGTGTTCCTGTTCGACGAACCGCTGTCCAACCTCGATGCCAAGCTGCGCGTGCAGATGCGCGCCGAGATCAAGGAGCTGCACCAGCGGCTGACCACCACGACGGTCTACGTCACGCACGATCAGATCGAGGCGATGACGATGGCAGACAAGATCGTTGTGATGAATTCCGGCAACGTTGAGCAGATCGGCGCGCCACTGGAGCTGTACGACCACCCGAACAACCTGTTCGTCGCCGGCTTTATCGGTTCGCCGGCGATGAACTTCCTGCAAGGTCGCATCGAGGGCGGTTCGTTCCGCGCCGCGGGCGGCGCGGCGTTGCCGCTGCCCGGGAGGACAAACGGCTCGGCGGGGGCGAACGGCGCGGAGGGCAAGCCGATCGTCTACGGTGTGCGCCCGGAGCATTTCCAGCTCAGCGCCGAGGGCCTGCCGGCAACGGTGCATGTGATCGAGCCGACCGGGTCGGAGACCCAGGTGATGGCGGATTTCGCCGGCACCCCAATCATCTGCGCGTTCCGCGAGCGTGTTTCTGCCAAGCCTGGCGAGACGATCCGCATCACCGCCGATCCCGCGCTGGTGCACCTGTTCGATGTCGACAGCGGCCAACGGGTGGGTGGATAGCGCCGCGGCATGATGCGCGGCTTTACGCGACGGAATGAGCGGCGGAAGATGCAAATAAATACCCCGGTCACGGAACGTGCCCGGTGATCGATCGCAAGACTGGGAGGATACAGGCAATGACAGAGTTCACGCGGCGCAGTTCACTGATACTCGGCGCGACCGCGCTCGGGGCTGCAGCGATTCCTGCGGGCGACGCTTTCGCCGAGGTCGACGATGTGCCGACCGCCAACGTCAAGCCGCTCGACTACAAGCTGGAGAAGGGCGCCGCGCTGCGCGTGCTGCGGCCGGCGAAGTTCGTCGATCCCGACCAGGTCTACTGGGACATCAACACCAAGAAATACACTCAGGCCACTGGCATCGAGGTGAAGACCGACTACCTGAGCTGGGAAGAGATGCGCCCGCAGGAAGCGGTCACCGCGAATACCGGCGCCGGCCCCGACATCATCATCGGCTTCAGTTCCGATCCGCAGATCTATGCCTCGAAGATCCACGACATGACTGACCTCGCCGAGTATCTCGGTGCTAAGTACGGCGGCTGGTTCAAACTGGCCGAATTGTACGGGCAGAAATGGGGCAGCAAGCGCTGGATCTCGATCCCGATCGGCGGCGGCGCGGGCCCGACGGTGTATCGTATCTCCTGGGTCAAGCAGGCGGGCTTCAACGACATCCCCGACGACCTTGACGGCTTCCTGAAGCTCTGCCAGGCGCTGCAGAAGATCGGCCACCCTTGCGGCTTCTCGTTGGGTCACGCGCTGGGTGACGCCAACGGCTACGCCTCGTGGCTGCTATGGACGCACGGCGCCTATCTGGTAGACGAAAAGGGCAAGATCGCGATCGATTCCAAGGAAACGCTCGCGGCGATGAAATATGCCATCGAGATGCAGAAGACGATGATCGCCGGCACGCTGTCGTGGAACGATGCCGGCAACAACAAGGCCTACGCGGCGGGCCAGATCAGCCTGACATTCAACGGCGTATCGATCTACTACGCCAACAAGGCATCTCCCGATCCGGCTCAGCAGGCTATCGCGGCGGACACCGGCCACAAACTGCAACCACGCGGGGTGTCGAAAACCAACGTGCAGTCGGCGACGCCGCTCAATGCGATGGTGTTTACGCATACCAAGTATCCGAACGCGGCGAAGGACTACATCCGCTTCATGATGGAGAAGGAACAGTACGGTCCGTGGCTGACGAACTGCATCGGCTACTGGTCGGAACCGCTGAAGGCTTACGCGAAGATGAAGTTCTGGACTGATGACCCGAAGCTGGGGCCGTATGCCGGGGCGATGGATACCGTTTACTACGACGGCTACAAGGGGCCGATAACCCCGGCGTCCAGCGCGGTCGCGGCGAATTATACCGTCGTCGACATGTTCGCCTCCGTCGTCACCGGCAATGCCACCCCGGAAGCGGCGGTCAAGTTGGCTGCGAAACAAGCCGAGAGGTACTACAAGACCGCCTAAGGTCGACGCCGTGGGTGGACACGACGGGATGACGATCGCGAACTGACGGCCGCAGGTTGACGGCCGTGGCTTGACGACCGCGGGTTGACGAAGGCGCGCCGCCGGTAGAGGCAGGACTGCCGGCGGCGTCCGACCTGTTCGAGGATAAAGGATGCGGGCCCGGGCCGGATCGAAAGGACGACGTGTGATGCGGGGCTTTACCAGGCGCCAGTCCCTGACCGTTGGCGCCGCAACAATGGGCGCTGTGCTCGGCGTGGCAACAATCCCCTTGGCGGGAGCGCGTGCCGCCGACAGCGACGTGCCGACGGCCGATGTCAAACCACCCGCCTTCAAGATCGAGGCCGGCGCCAAGCTGCGCGTGCTGCGCCCAGCCAAGTTCGTCGATCCGGACGAGACCTTCTTCCGCGCCAACACCAAGAAGTTCACCGAGGCCACCGGCATCGACGTGCGGGTCGATTTCGTGAGCTGGGAGGATCTGCGACCGCAGACCGCGGTCACCGCCAACACCGGCGCCGGCCCCGACATCATCATCGGCTTCAGCGCCGATCCGCAGATCTACGCCAGCAAGCTCGTGAGCATGAACGACCTCGCGGGGTATCTCGGCACAAAATACGGCGGCTGGTTCCAGTTGGCGCAGCTTTACGGCACCAAATGGGGCACCCAGGACTGGCTCTCGATCCCGATGGGCGGCAGCACCGGCCCGACCGTTTACCGAATGTCATGGCTGAAGCAAGCCGGCTACGACAAGGTGCCGGACGATCTGAACGAATTCCTGACGCTATGCCAGAAGCTGAAGCAGATCGGCCATCCGGCCGGCTTCGCGCTGGGTCATGCGGTGGGCGATGCCAACGGCTTCGCGGACTGGCTGCTGTGGACGCATGGCGCGTCGTTGACCGATGCCCAGGGCAAGGTCTCGCTTGACTCCAAGGAGACGATCGCGGCGCTCAACTACTGCAAGGAGCTGTATCCGCACATGATCACCGGGACGCTGTCCTGGAATGATTCCGGCAACAACAAGGCCTACGCCGCAGGCGATATCAGCCTGACTTTCAACGGCGTGTCGATCTATTATGTGTGCAAGACCTCGCCCGATCCGAAGCTGCAGGCGATCGCGGCGGATACCAACCACCAGTTGGCACCGCGCGGCCAGTCAGCGCGGACACCGTCCTCGGCACTGGTGGTCAATGCCATGCTGTTCCAGCACAGCAAGTATCCTAACGCGGCGAAGGAATATCTCCGCTTCATGATGGAGAAGGAACAATACGGCCCGTGGCTCGCGGGCTGCCTCGGCTATTGGTCGAATCCCCTCAAAGCCTATTCGAAGATGGGGTTCTGGGACGCCGACCCGAAGCTGAAGCCGTACGCATCCGGGATGGATACGCCCTACTACGACAGCTATAAGGGGCCGATTTCCGCCGCATCGTCGGCGGTGGCGGCCAACTACACGCTGGTGGACATGTTCGCCTCGGTCGCCACCGGCAATGCGACGCCCGAGGCCGCGGTGAAGCTGGCGGCGCGTCAGGCGGCGCGCTACCTGAAGGGTTAAAGCCGAACAGCGGGGCGGCGCCGCCGTCCCCACGTAGCTTGCGGGACCCGGTCCCGAGGGAGGGGTCGATGGATGCGACCGTTGCAACTTCGGTTCGGTTCGTGCCGCGCCGTCCGGACGGCTGGCTGACCAGGCTGTTCGACAACAAGGCGTTCCTGACCGCGCTGTGCATGCTGCCCACCGCCGGGCTGCTGCTGGTGTTCCTGACCTACCCGCTGGGCCTCGGTCTGTGGCTGTCGCTGACCGATACGACGATCGGCCAGCCCGGCGACTTCATCGGGTTGGACAACTTCGTCTCGCTCGCCCAGGACCCGGTGTTCTGGATGTCCGTTACCAATACGATCATGTACACCGTCGTCGCGACGGTGGGGAAATTCCTGCTCGGCCTGTGGCTCGCGATGCTGCTGAACCACCACATCCCGTTCAAGGCATTCATCCGCGCCATTGTGCTATTGCCCTGGATCGTGCCCACCGTGCTGTCGGCGATCGCGTGGTGGTGGATCTACGATCCGCAGTTCTCTATCGTTTCCTACCTGCTGGTGGACGTGCTGCATCTGCGCGCTACTTATATCGACTTCCTCGGCACGCCGTGGAACGCGCGCGGCTCGCTGGTCGTCGCCAATATCTGGCGCGGCATTCCCTTTGTTGCCATCACGCTGCTGGCCGGGCTGCAGACCATATCGCCGTCGCTGTACGAGGCGGCATTGCTCGATGGCGCCAGCGCCTGGCAGAAATTCCGCCGCATCACCGTGCCACTGCTGATGCCGATCCTGTCGGTGGCGCTGACCTTGTCGGTGCTGTTCACGTTCTCCGACTTCCAGTTGGTCTATGCGATCACCCGCGGCGGGCCGTTCAACACCACGCACCTGATGGCCACGTTGGCGTTCCAGCGCGCCATCCCGGGATCGCAGCTTGGCGAGGGCGCCGCAATCGCCGTATCGATGATCCCGTTCCTGGTGGGTGCCACGCTGCTGTGCTTCTTCGGCGTCGGGCGACGCAAATGGCAGCAGGGCGAAGCCAATGACTGAGCAGCTCGCGCCCAGCTCGGTGGCCGAGGTCGAGGCCATCGCCGGCAGCACACGGGACGAGCCGGAGCGGCTGTCCTGGGATTCACGTGCCAAGAAGCTGGTAACGATCTACTTGCCGCTCGGGCTGTTCGTGATCACGCTGCTGTTCCCGTTCTACTGGATGGCGATCACCGCTATCAAACCCGACTACGAGATGTACGACTACGCCAAGTACAGCCCGTTCTGGGTGCACTCGCCGACACTGGCGAACATCGACAAGCTGTTGTTCCAGACTGAATATCCGCAGTGGCTGATGATCACCATGGCGGTCGCCACGGGGGCCACATTCCTGTCGATCTTTGCCAGCGTGCTGGCGGCCTATGCGATCGAGCGGCTGCGCTTCAAGGGCGCGCAACATGTGGGTCTGGCGATCTACCTGGCGTACCTTGTACCGCCGACCATCCTGTTCATTCCGCTGGCGACGATGGTCTTCCAGTTCGGTCTATTCGATAACCCGATCGCGTTGGTGCTGACCTATCCGACCTTCCTGGTGCCGTTCTGTACGTGGTTGCTGATCGGCTATTTCAAATCGATCCCGTATGAACTGGAGGAGTGCGCGCTGATCGACGGCGCCTCGCGCCTGCAGATTCTGCGGCGGATCACGCTGCCGCTGGCGGTACCGGGGCTGATCTCGGCCGGCATTTTCGCCTTCACCCTGTCGTGGAACGAGTTCATCTACGCACTCGCCTTCATTCAGTCGACCGAGAAGAAGACCGTTCCGGTGGCGATCTTGACCGAGTTGGTGACCGGAGACGTGTACCAATGGGGCTCGCTGATGGCGGGCTCTCTTCTCGGCTCGGTGCCAGTGGCGTTGATCTATTCCTTCTTCGTGGAATACTACGTCTCCTCGATGACCGGCGCGGTCAAAGAGTAGGCGGTGAAGGAATAGCGGGTGGCGGCACGCACTGGCGCAGAGTTCCTGCGCGGGCTGAAAGATTCCCGGGAACTCTGGCTGGGCGACGAACGGATCGACGATCCGGCGACACATCCGGCACTGACCGGTGCGGCCCACGCGCTGGCCGCGGTGTTCGACCTGCAACACGAGGCGGCCGATATCTGTCTGATGCCGGACCCGGAAACCGGCGAGGCGATCAACGTCAGCCACATGATCCCGCACTCGCGCGCCGATCTCGACCGGCGACACGCGTGCCTGGAGCGCACCGCCGAATTCTCGATGGGTCTGATGGGCCGCACGCCCGATTACATCAACGTCACTTATGCCGGCTTCGCGGGCCGGCATGACGAGTGGTCGGCCAACGGCAACGACGAAGGCGCGGACAATCTGGTGCGCTACCAAAAACACATGGCGCGCGCCGACCTGTCACTGACCCATGCGATCGTGCACTCGACGGTGGATCGCACGCGCGGACCGGTCCCCTCCGGCTTCGATCCCGTGCAGTTGCACAAAGTCGAAAACACCGCGCACGGAATCCTGGTGCGCGGCTCGCGCGTGCTGGCGACCCTGGCACCGTTCGCCGACGAGATCGCGATCTACGCCGCCGCGCCGATGCCGGACGCCGCCCCGTCGCACGCGTTGTGCTTCTGCATCCCGATGGCCACACCAGGTCTGAAGTTCCTGTGCCGCGACAGCGTCTCCCTCGGCACCAACCCAATCGACTACCCACTATCCAGCCGGTTCGACGAACAGGACGCCTTCGTCATCTTCGACGACGTGGAGGTGCCCCGCGACCACGTGTTCATCGACGGCAACGTCGCCCTCTACAACAGCGTCATCCGCACAAGCTGGTGGCCCAACATGATGCAGCACGCCATGGTGCGGGCGGAGGTGAAGCTGCATTTCGCCTGGGCGCTGGCCACTCTGATGACCGAAACGATCGGCGGCGTCCAGGTCGAAGCCCAGCGCATGCTCGGCGAAATCTGGACCTTTGCCGAACTGACCCGCGCGTCCATCCGCGCCGCCGAGGCCGACTCACGCGACTGGGGCAACGGCTTGTGGTGCTGCGACCTGCGCCCGCTGATCGCGCTGCGCACCAGCCTGCCCCGCTGGTTCCCCCGCGTGAACGAAATCATCCGCGAGCTCGGCGCCCACAACCACCTGACCGCCCCCACCACAACCCAGCTCGCCAATCCCGCCCTGCGCCCCCTGCTCGATCGCTACCTCCATGGCGCCCCAGGGATCGACGCCACACGCCGCGCCCGCGTCTTCCGCCTGGCCTGGGACTTCGTCGGCACCGCGCTCGCCAGCCGTAACGAACAATACGAACGCTTCTATATGGGGTCCGCCGCCCGCAACCTGCTGCACGCCCAACAACGCGCCGACCGCACCCGCGCCCTGCGCCTGCTGGAACGATTCCTAAGCGAGACGTGAAGGAAGGGAAGGCCGGGGCTTCGCCCCAGACCCCACCAGGGGGCTTTGCCCCCTGGACCCCCANNCTCCATCCATTTTGGTTGTGGCGCCGGAGGGGGAACCGAGGCGCGCTTGGGCGGCGCCTTCCACTCCGGCCATCGCCGGAGTGGAAGGCGCCGCCCAAGCGCGCCTCGGTTCCCCCTCCCGCGCCACAACCAANNGGGCAGCGCCCCTTGGTGGGGTCCAGGGGCAAAGCCCCTGGCCTTCCCTTCCTTCACGTCTCGTGCTTGGTATCGCTAACCGAGCTTTGCGGGGGATCGCATGAAGATCGCACGGGTCGAGACGCTGCAGGCGGATGCAGGCTGGCGGATGTTTTCCTTCCTCAAGGTCAGCACCGACGACGGCATCGTTGGCTGGTCGGAGTTCAACGAGAGCTTCGGCTCGACTGGCCTGTCCGATGTGATTCGTGGGCTATCGCCGGTGCTGATCGGCAAGGACCCGCGTCGTTACGAGCAGGTGACGCAGCATCTGCATGTTCTGACGCGGCAGTCGCGTGGCGGGATCAACCAGCAGGCGATCGCGGCGATCGAGAATGCGCTGCTCGACATCACCGGCAAGGCGTATGGGGTGCCGGTCTACGCGCTGTTCGGCGGACCGATCCGCGAGCGCATTCCGGTCTACTGGTCGCACTTCGCCACCTATAGGGTGCGCAGTGCAGCGATGATGGGGGTGCCCGAACTGCGCACCTACGACGACGTGGCGCGTCACGCCCAGGAGGTCAAGCAGCGCGGATTCCGTGCGCTGAAGACCAACATTCTGCCGGTCGTGGACGGCAAGCTGGTCTCGTTCACGCCGGGGTTCGGCCGCACGCCCGGCTGGCCGGAGCTGAACTGGGACAATCGACTGACGCGCGGCGTGACCGAGCAGTTGATGGCGATCCGCGAGGCGGTGGGGCCTGACATGGGCATCCATCTCGACATCAATTTCCACTTCAAGACCGAGGGCTTCAAACGCATCGCGGACGCGGTGGCGCCGGCCAATCTGACCTGGCTGGAGATCGACACGCATGACGCGCCGGCACTGGCCGAGATCAAGCGTGCCGCGCATTGCCCGATCGCGTCGTGCGAGACGTTGCACGGGCGGCGCGAGTTCAAGCCGTTCTTCGACAATTACGCCACCGACGTGGCGATCATCGACGTGATATGGAACGGGCTGAATGAATCGCTGAAGATCGCAGCGATGGCCGATGTGTATGAGGTGAACTGCGCGCCGCACAATTTCTATGGGCATCTGTGCAGCGCGATCAGCGCGACGTTCAGCGCGGTGGCGCCAAACTTCCGGGTCATGGAGATCGACATGGATAGCGCGCCATGGCGCGACGAGTTCTATGAGACGCTGCCGGTGATCGATAACGGTGAGTTCGTGCTACCGAAGGGGCCGGGTTGGGGGATCGATGTCAATGAGAAGGCGGTGCGCGCACGACCGCCGAAAACCTGACCGGATTACTCCCCCTGCCCGCCTCACCCGCTCAAACCTTGCTTTAGCGTTCCAACCAAGGAGACTGAACTTGGCCAAATTCAAGATCGCGACGCCCGCCGGGGCGAGCTTCACCGTCGCGGGCGGCGGTTACGACTACGAGATGGAAGATCTTGCCGGCCTCGACGCCGAAATCGTCGAGGGACCCACCGACGAAGACGGCTTCATCGCCTTCGCCCAGGACGCCGACGCGATCTACGGCAAGGGCATGCGCTTCACCAAGAAGGTGGTGGACGGGCTACCCGCGAAGTGCCGCGCCATCGTGCTGGGCAGTGTTGGCGTCGACAGCGTCGATGTGCTGGCCGCAACCGCGCGCGGCATTCCGGTGACCAACTGCCCCGACACCTTCATCGACGAGGTCGCCGACCACGCGATGATGCTGCTGCTGTCCAGCTTCCGCCGCACCATCGAGCAGGACCGCATGGTGCGCGAGGGCAAATGGCGCGAGGGCCGCCCGGCGCTGCTAAAGATCCCCCGCCTGCTGGGCCAGACCCTCGGCCTGATCGCCTTCGGCCACGTTGCGCGGGCGGTGGCCAAGCGCGCCAAGCCATTCGGCCTGCACGTGATGGCCTACGACCCGTTCATCGAGGAACTGGTCATGATCGAGCACGGCGTGCAGCCCGCGACGCTCGAGGAGGTGCTGACCCAGTCCGACTTCGTCTCGATGCACGCCCCCGCGACGCCGGAGGCTGAGGGCATGCTGATGGAGAAGCACTTCAAGCTGATGAAGAAGACCGCCATCTTCATCAACACCGGCCGTGGCCCGACGGTGCAGGAAGCCGGGCTGATCAAGGCGCTGTCCGAGGGCTGGATCGCGCATGCCGGCCTCGACGTGCTGGAGATCGAGCCGCCTGGCCACAACAACCCGATCCTGTCGATGGCGAACGTGACGCTCAGCGCGCACACGGCGTCAGCCTCCGCCCGGTTCGATCCGGCACGCAAACGTCATGTCGGGCGCGAGCTGGCGCTGGTGCTGAACGGCAAGTGGCCGATGAGCTGCGTCAACCCGGCGGTGCTGATGAAGTCCAACCTGCGCCGCTGGCAGCCGATCTCGATGGAGCGCGGGCCGAACAGCTAAAGAGGGTTGCGGTTGGTCGGGAGCGTGCGACAAGGCACCTCGGATCGTTCGAGCATGATCCGTTGTTAGAACGTGTCTATCGGGCGCTCCCGGTCCTCTATGTCGTTTGGGCGCTACCGCTGCTGCTGACGCTCGTCTGGCTGATGCCACCCTGGTCCAATGGCGATGAGCCGAACCACATGCTGCGCGTCGTCGAGCTGGCGCATGGCGAACTTCTCGGCCAGCGAATCGGCCGAAACGACGCCGGCGGGATGTCGGACGCCAACATATTTGTCGCCGCGACGCCGTTCGAGCCGCTGAAATTCCACCCGGAGCGCAAGGTCACTCTCGCGATGCGAACAGCCGGTGATCAGGCGCATTGGGGCGAGTCGCCATCCCTTGTGGGATTTGCCAACACGGCGCCTTACCCCCCTTGGCTTTATCTCCCCGCTGTGGCGGCCGTGGTGATCAGCCAAGTACTCGGCATCGGTGTCGATCGTTCGCTGTATCTGGCACGCGCCACAACGGCTCTGGCCGCGGTGTTGGTCAACGCCGCAGCACTTGCGAGTGCCCGTCGCTCCAGGTACGCCCTGGCGGCATTGGCAATGCTGCCGATGACCTGCTCGCTCGACGCAGCCGTCGGCCAGGACGCGCTGATCATAGGGCTCGCCTTACTGGCGGTCGGTTGGATCGACCGCATCATAGAGCGTGGCCGACCGGCCAACTGGGCGGAGCTCAGCCTGATTGTGCTGGCCCTGTCGGCGATCGGCATGGCGCGACCGCCATATGTGACATTCGCCCTGCTGCCTCTACTCACCGCATCGCGGCTGCGCCGGGCCAGCGCCGCGGCGGCGTGCGCCGTGGTCGTCGCGGTCGGCGCGTGGTCCGCACTTATGGCCGCGGCCGTCCTCGTTACGCTTAGGGACCCGTCCGCTCAGGTGGGACTGCTGCTCGCCGATCCGCTGCGGATCGGCACAGTGCTCATGAATACAATTCGAGTCGAGACCTTGACATACGCCGTGCAGTTCGTCGGTCAGCTCGGCTGGCTGGATACCGCTTTGCCGAGCTGGTACGTGGCCTTGGCATTTGCCGCCCTCGCAGCCGGCTTCGCGGCTGCCCTTGAGGGTGTGGCCCGCCGTCCCTGGCTGCCACTTGTCGTCGCGGTCGGCGCCGCACTGCTGATCTTCGTCGCGCAGTATTTGAGCTGGACCCAGACCGGGGCGGATCTGGTTGACGGCGTGCAAGGCCGCTACTTCATTCCACTTGCGGCGATATTGGTGCTGGCCGTACCGACATTCCCACTTCTGGTGCCATTCGCCCGTGCCGCGGCTCCCGCGGGACTCTGCGCGCTAGGGGTCACGACACCGTTCGTCATCGTGCAGGCACTATTGGTGAGGTACTACCTTGGCAATTAGTCGCGCTTCCGCTTGCGCGAGAGACAATCGTTCGGCGGTCGGTATTACGGCGCCGGCGCGGTAAAGAACACCTGATGCGACGCGGCGGACAGCCAGATCCGCCGCGCGCGCAGGAAATCGCCGCCGATCAACGCGTCCTCCTCGCCGCCGGGCAGCCGCGCCACCGGCACGGGCACGCCGTGCGCCGTCTCGGTGCCGATGCGGATCGTATCGAAGCGATGCAGGCGGAATGACGCCGCCTCGCGCGAGGCGCCGCGCATCGTGCGGCTGGGGTCGGCATCCAGCATCGCCTGGGTCACGCCACCGCGTGCGGCGAACTCGGGCCGTATCACGGTGCGCTGCGCGCCGGTGTCCAGCACCGCGCGCCCATCGGCGCCATTGACCGTGAGCGGCACCACCAGCCGGTCGCGCCGCATCGCCACGCCCTCGATCGAGAAGTAGGGCACCGTCCAGGGCGGACGCGAGTCGGCGCATGGTCGGGCGCGATAGATCGTCAGGCGGCGCGCCGGCATATCGATATCGAGGTCGAACGCCAACAGGATGTCGGCGCCCAGCAGCCCGTCCGCCTGGATGCCGCCGATCTCGGACAGCGGAAAGGTGCCGACCGCGACGCGCTCGACCGGCAGGTGGAAGACGCCGATCGCAAAATCGTCCAGCAACGCCTGGTAGCTGGCGCTGGTCCCCCCAATGCCGACGGTGTTGGTCGGGTGCCGCAGGTCGCGGCGCAGGCGCAGCCGGGTCACCGCGGTCTCGGTCAGGGTGGTGCGCTCGGCGCCGGTGTCCATCACCAACGTCGCGGGATGGCCGTCGAACATCACGTCGACGAAGATGAGGTTGTCGCGTGGCTCGATCGGCAGATCGGCGCGCCAGACCAGCTTGCAGGCGCCCCCGGGCGACTCCGCGCAGCCGGCCAACGGCCCGGACAGCAGCAAGGCAGTGAGCAGCAGGCAACGGCCCAGTGTCCTGCCCGCGGCGTGCGCTGCCCTTCGCGGCGCACGCCAGGGAAAAGCGCGGGGGGATCAGCAGGCCACTGATAACGAAGTACCATCCGCCTCATGGAGCGGTGCGGACCTGCACGACGGCATGTGCGGCCTCGCCATCCGCGTCCAGCACCGTGAGCCGGTAGAACCCGGGGCCGGGTGGGCGCCAGGCCGCTTCGCGCCGCGCCGGCTCGGCCGCGAGTGGCGCCCCATCCACCAGGAAACTCAGCGGCCGGCGTCCCCCCATGGCGCGGATCGTCACCGGCCCATCCGCCGACAGCACAGCGCCGGGCGGCGGGAACAGCAGATGCAACGCGTCGGTCGCCGCCTGTCCGCGCTGCCCAGCGCTCGCGCTGAGGGAGGCACCCGCGGCGCTCGCTGGGGCCGTCCAAGGCGGCGTGACCACGCGGGGCGATTTCGGCAACAGATCGAAGACATGCGCCAACAGCGGCAGCGCCATCGAGGCACCGGTGGCCGCCGGCATCGGCGTGCCGTCGGGCCGTCCGAGCCAGACACCGACCACATGCTGCCGGTCGAAGCCGAAGGCCCAGGCATCGCGCCCGCCCCAGCTTGTGCCGGTCTTCCAGGCGACGCCAGCGGGGCCATCATTCGGGAATCTGTGGGTCAGCACGTCAGCGACGATACGGGCAACCTGCGGCGGCAGGAAGGGCGTGGCGACGCGTAGGTCGGTGGGGGGCGGATCGGCCAAGCGCGGATCAGTGGGGCGCGCGTCGCTGGTCAGCAGACGCAGCGTACCGCCGGTGCCGTCGGTGGCAAGGGCGCAATAAAGTCCGACCGCCTCGCGCAACGTGATCCCCTCCCCGCCCAGCGCCAGCGGCAGCGACGGATCGGCGCCCGGCGGCAGGCGCAGGGTGGCACCGGCCTGTTGCAGTGTCGCCGCGAAGCGTAACGCCCCAACCTGATCTAGCAGCGCGACCGCCGGCAGGTTGAGCGAGCGACGCAGCGCCTCGGCCGCGGTGACGCTGCCGGCGAAACCGCGGTCGAAGTTCTCCGGCGCATAGGTGCCGTAGCGATGCGGCAGGTCGGCGAGCCGCGTTTCCGGCCCGGCGATACCGTCGGCGAAGGCCATGGCGTAGATGAACGGCTTCAGGGCGGAGCCGGGGGAACGCACGGCGCGAGTCAGATCCAACGCCCCGGCGCGGGCCTCATCGCGCCAGGCGCCGGCGAAGGCCGCGCGCACCTCGCGGGTCTCGGCGTCGGCGATCAGGATGGCGAGTGAGACGCGTGGCGGCAGGGTCTGTAGCCGTTCCTGTGCCAGGCGTTCCAGCGCCGTCTGCAGCGGCAGGTCGAGCGTGGTCCGGATGACCGGCTGGCGAGGCAGTGCGGCGACGATCTGTGGCGCATGACGCGGCAGTGGCAGCCGCTTCATGCCCCCCTTCCCGTCCCCGACCTTCCCCGTCCACCGCTGCCCCGCCTCCGCGCGCCCCGCCTCTGGCCGCATCGTTGTCCGCTTCCCGGCAAAGTCGAGCTGCGTTGAATCATCCGGCAAATCCGCGGTCAAATCGCCGGGCAAATTCGCCGCCAAATCGCCTGTCGTTTGCCCCGTCAGCTCCCGCGTGAGCGCGCCCGGCAAATCCCCCTTCGAATCGGCAGAAAAATGCCCTGGGGCCGCGGCGAGAACGCGAGCCATGACCACGCGCGCGGCGTCCGGGTGGCGATCGGGTCGCAACGCCTCGGGGCGGCGGGGGATCGCCACCAGCAGCGCCGCCTGGGCCGGCTCCAGCGCGCCGGGCGGCACGCCGAGCCAGGCCATCGACCCGGCCCGCACGCCTTCCAGATTGCCGCCGAATGGGGCGAGCGTCAGCCAGATGTCCAGCACCCCTGCCCGCCCGTACCGCATCTCCAGTTGCAGTGCGCGTGCCATCTCGATCAGCTTGGAGCGCAGGGTGCGAGGGCGCGGGTGCAGCAGCCGGGCCGCCTGCATGGCCAGGGTCGAGCCGCCGGAGACCACCCGCCCCGCACGTAGCGCCTGTCCCGTGGCGCGCAGCAAGGCGATCGGGTCGACGCCGGGATGCAGCCAGAACCGCCGATCCTCCACCGCGATCAGCAGGTCCAGCAGCGCCGGCGACACCTCGTCGGCCGAGGCGCGGAACCGCCAGACGCCACCCGGTGCCGGCAGCAGCGCAAGCAGTCGGCCGGTCCGGTCATCGACCTCGGTGCCCACCGCGGCGAGGCGCGACAGATCGGGCGGCAGCATCCAATCCAGCCAGGCCCCGGCCGCCGCCAGCAGCCACACCGCCGCGACCAACGGCGCGAGTAGGCGCAGCAGGATCACTCCACCCCATGCACCGTGATCTTGCCGGCGGCCTGACGCGCGAAGATGCCGGGGCGGTACATGTCGGCAACCTCGGCGCCGGGCATCTCGAAGATACCTGGCGTCACGGCGCGCACCCGCACGGCAAGGCGGAAGTCGGGCTTCTGCGGTGTCAGCTCCACCACCGCGGCGTAGCGGTCATCGGCTGCCGGCTGCGCCTGTGGGTCGCTCAGCTTGCCCAGCCAGGGCGGGCCGGGCGCGTCGCCGCCGGCGAACCGCCCTGCCAGCTCCCAACCGGCTGGCAGACCGTGCTGCACCATCGTCTGGTGCGGCTGGCCGTCCTCGGCGCGGCCTTCCAGCAGCAGCACGAAGACGGTGTTTTGCTTCAGGTGCTCCAGGTCGAGCGGACTGCCGTCCAGATTGAAGAACTGGCGGGTGATCCGCATGCCCGAGCGCGCCGCCGGCAGCGGCGCGGCCGGCACCCCGGTCACCGAGACGCTCTGCCAGACCGGCCGATCGTCGAGATTGCGGGCCGTTGCCGGCCCGCTCAGCGCCACGGTGACCACGGGCGCGTCGGGCAAGTTCTTGCCGTCGAGCGCGATTCGGGACGCACGGCCGTCGCGGCCTAGTACAGCGGCCGCCGCCGCAGCCCAGGCCTGTTCCTGGGTGCTCAGCGTTCTGGGGTCGAGATTCGCGCCCGGCATTGCCGTCAGCAGACGCTGCAGCCGGTCCGGCGCCAGGCCGCTCTGCTTCAGCAGCACCGCGATCGCCGCCTGATCGCGCAGCGCGGTGCCGTAATCCGCGCGCCACCAGTTTCGCGCCGGGGCACCGAGTGCCGCGGCGAAGGCGGCATCGGCGCGGTCCGGGTCGTGCGCCAGGGCCAGTGCGGCGCCAAGCTGCGCCTTGGCAAGCGGCGTTGGCAGTCGATCGATTCGCGCCGCCAGCACCCGCGCGGCACCCGGCCTTCCCTGCCCGGCCAGCGCCAGCACATACAGGCGGTAGGCTTGGTCGGCCAGGTGCTCCGGGTTATCCTCCCCATTATCAGCGGCATCGGCGATGAACTTCAGTGCGTCCTTCAGCGCCTGCGCGGGGATCGCGGCGCCGGCATCGCGGGCGTGCAGCAAGAACTCGGTGGCGTAGACCGACAGCCAGGGCTCGGCGTCGTTCTCGGCCGACCACAGGCCGAAGCCGCCGTCGAAGCGCTGCCGATCCAGCACGAACCCGACCGCGCGTTGCAGCCGGCCGGCGCGGTCCGGACCGGCCAGCGGGCCATCCGGCAGCAGCGCGAGCGGCAGGCCGCGGCTGGTTGCCTGCTCGATGCAGTTCAGCGGGTAGGTGTCCAGCGCCTGCACCAGCCCCGCGACGTCATAGCGCACCGCACCGCCGAAACTGGCCGAGGCGCGCCAGGTGCCGGCCAGGTAAGTCGCGGTCGGCGGTTGCAGCGCTACCTCCCCGCCCGGCGCCAGTTCGCCGCCGGCGATCGAGGTGGCGACACCGCGCGCCGGGCGGACGGTGATGGCCGCCTCGCGGTGCACCTGGAAGCCGCCGGGGCCGGTGACGTCCAGCTTCACCACGCCGCGTCCGGCGCCGGTCGCGGTCAGCAGGGTGAACGGCGTCGCCTGCGCCATGGGCGCCAGGGTGGCGGACAGCCGGGCCGGGCCGGCCAAGGACAGCGGACCGTCCACCGAGACCGTCGCGACATCCTCGCCCACCGGCAGATCAAGGTTCTGCAACAGCACGGTCAGCCGTGCCTGATCCCCCGGTGCCAGGAAGCGGGGCAGCAACGGCTCGGCGACCAGCGGGTCGACCACGCGCACATCCTGCGCGCCGGCACCGATCCGAGTGCCGTTCCAGGCCACCGCCATCAGCCGGACCTGCCCAGCGAAATCCGGCAAATCCAACGGGATGGACAGCTTCCCGTCTGGATCGGCCTGCACCGGCGGCGTGAACAGCGTCACCGTCTTCTGCGGGATGTCGGGCAGCACGAAGCTGCCCTCGTCACCACCCTGGCGCAGCGCGGTGGCGGTGCCCTCGCCGGGCGCGATCAGCCGGCCCCAGTCATCGCGGATGTCCACCCCAAGCGTCCGCCGGCCCAGATAGTGGGTCGCCGGATCGGGGGAGGCAAAGCTGGTCAGCCGCAGAATGCCCTCGTCGACCACGGCCAGGCTCACCCAGGCGCCGGGCGCGGTGCGGATCGGGATCATCGCCCGGGCGCGCGGCGCCAGCTTCTCCGGCGTGTCGATGGCGACATCGAGTTTTCGCGCGGCCGGATCCAGCCCCACCCAGGTCAGCCCGATCGCCCGGCGCGGCCTTGTGTTTGCGCCGCCGGCCGGTCGGAACAGATGCACGGTCACGTAGGCGCCGGGACCCCAATCGGGCGAGGCCGGGATGTCCACATCGACGCCGCCCTCGGGCACCGCCAGGGTCCGCAGCACCCGGACGCGATCGGTCAGCGCCAGTACCGTCGCGTGGCCGGCGAAAGGCGGCGTGATATGGATGCGCGCGGTGCCGTTGGGTGGGTAGATCGCGCGGTCGGCGGAGACGTCCACCTGGTCCGGCACGTCCGGACTGTCCGAGGACACCCACCCGGCACGGAACCGCATCGAGGTCCCTGCCAGGCCACCCGATTCAAGAACTTCAATGCGGTAGCGGCCGAAGTCGAGTTTTTGGGCGATGTGCAGCGGTGCGTCGGCCGGGATCTGCACGTCGCGTGTGCTGAGCGGCTCGTCGCGCCAGACCGTCTCGTAGCGCGCCAGATTGCCGCGCATCACCATCCGCCAGTCCGGCCGCTCCCGCACCAGCCGCAGCTTCGCCGCCATCGCCACGCGCTTGCCGTCCGGATCGACCGCCGCGATGTCGAAGCCCGCCTCGGTCCCGACGTCCACGGCGCGGCCCTTGAACAGCGGCTTGATGCCGATCAGCCGTCCGGCCGGGCGCAGCTTGATCTCGGTCTGTGCGCGCGAACCGTGGCCCGAGGGGTCGTTGATTACGACCTCGATCGCGGCTTTCAACCCGAAGGAGGTGTCGGGCGCGTGGAGGATCGAGATCGTGTAGGCGGTGCGGCCTTGCGCGTTGGTCTCCGGCAGGTCGGTGTCCTTGGAGTCGGGTGCGTAGGTCTCGTTCTCCAGCCCGATCCGGTAGCCGTCGAGCACCGGGAACGGCGCGTCGTCCTGCACCAGGCGGAGCGTCGCCTTGCCGGTCAGTCCGGCACCGGGCGCGCCGTAGAGAAAGCGCGCGGTGACCGGCAGGGTGTAGGAGCGGCCGGGCGCGATTTGGGCGAGTGCGGGCGGCCCGGACGCGGATGGGCCACTTGCGGAGGGGCCTGATGCGGATGCGCCGGATGCGGATAGGCCCGATGCGGATGCGCCGGACGCGGGCGAGCCCGACCCGGATGGGCCGGACGTGGACGGGCCCGAGCCAGCTGGCGCCGACGTGGATGGGCCGGGGACGACCGGCCCAGAAGCGGGTGAACCCGACACGGATGCAACGGACACGGGGCCGAGCTCGACCGCCATGCGATCGGGCACGAAGGCGTCGACGCGGAAGTCCGCGCGT
Source organism: Acetobacteraceae bacterium (assembly GCA_003151425.1). Classification (GTDB taxonomy): domain Bacteria; phylum Pseudomonadota; class Alphaproteobacteria; order Acetobacterales; family Acetobacteraceae; genus Palsa-883. The sequence goes on along the minus strand of PLXO01000061.1, from coordinate 59,331 downwards.
CCGATCGGCGGCGCCGCGGGATCGGCCCGCACCTCTACGAGCCAAGTGCCGACCGGCGCGCCGGCGGAGAGCTTCACCGGCACATAGATCGAGCCATCCGGACCGCGCGCGGGCGTGATCTCCTGGAATATCTGGCCGTTGGGCCGGCGGATCGTGACATGAGCCGGCAGGTCGGCCGGCTTGCCGGCATCGTCGCGCAGCAACGCCATCGCCTGCACCGTCTCGCCCGGGCGATAGATGCCGCGATCGAGCCAGACGAACGCATCGAGCGGCCCGGGATCCGGCATGCCCGCCACGCCGCGATCGGCCAGGTTGAACGCGGCGGCGTCGAGATCGAGCATGGTGAAATCGTCGTCCGCGCCGAACGCGTGGATCGCGCGCGGCGCCACCGGCCCCTCGCCGTGCAGCAGCGGCGCGGCGAAGCGGGCGATGCCGTCGGCGTCGGTGGCGGCCTCGGCCAGGATGTCGTTGTTCGCCGCGATCAGGCGCAGCCGGACGCCGGCACGCGGCATGGCGTCGGAGAAGCCGCGCACCTGCACGGTCAGCCCGTCGGCGCCGCGCCAAACCGTGGGGGCGAGATCGGTACGCAAGATCATCTGTACCGCGCCGCTCGCATTGGGCGTCCCGTCGCCAGCCTGCGCGGTCAGGGCGTAGAGGCCGGGCCCGGACGCGGCCAGTGCCTCGGGCAGGGGCAGCGCGGTGCGCGCGGCTTTGTTCGGCTCCCAGGTCGGGACCGCGGCGCTGCCCTGCCAGACGACACGGCCGGTCTGCTCGCCGATATTGTTAGCGCTGTACGTCTCGACCGGCTGGCCGAGCCGGTTCTCGCGCACGAAGGCGACGATGTTGCGCTCGGTCAGGCGCGCCAGCGTCAGCTTCACCGCGGACAGGTTGACCGTGCTCAGGCTGATCGTCGGCGCTTGGCCACGCGGCAGCACGAACATGCGGGTGTCGAAGTCGATACGCGGGCGGCGGTTGGCGATGGCGACGTTGAACGCCGTCTGCTTCACCAGGCTAAGGTCGTCCTCGCCCGGCAGGCCGGCGCGCAGCACGACGTGGGTGGTGGCACCGGAGGGCAGGCCGGAGACGCAGATCTCGTCGCCCTCCCGCGTGACCGCGGCGCCCGGCACCGCCGGCTCGAGCCGCACCCAGTCGTCCGGGTGGAAATCGTCGCGGCGGGTCGGCGGGGTGGTGAAGCCGATGCAGGCGCGCGGCGGGTCCGCCTCGGGTTCGGCCCGGACGCGGCTTACCAGCACGCCAACAGCGCGGCGCGTTTCGGCCAAGCGCTGACGCAGTTTCGCATCGTCCGGTGCGCGCTGGGCTGCGGCCTGGAGCGCCTGGATGGCCTGGGCCGGCCGGTTGAGCACGCCCAGCGCATCCGCCATCAGCAACAGTGGGGGGATCTCGTCAGGACCGGCACTGGCCTGGCTGAAGTTCTGCCATGCCGCCTGCAGGACGCGGTTGGCCTCGGGCGGCGTGCGGCGCATCTGCGCCTGGGCGAGCGCCATCCAGATCGCAGCGTCGGCCTCGCCCAGTGCGACGCGGGTTTCCAGGGCCGCGGCCACGGCGGCCCAGTCGTTCTTGCGGGTTGCGGCGTCGGCCTGCGCCTCGGCCTGGCGGCGCGCCTGGGGCGTACCGCCGGCGGGGAAGCGCTTGGTGAGCAGCGCGGCATAGGCGTCGCTGTCGGCCGCCAGACCGGGCAGCGAGAAGTCGTCCGCCCAGGCCACGCCGCAGGCCAGGGCCAGCAACGCGACGATCGCCAGCGAAAGTCGTCGCATCGTCCAGCGTTCCTCCCGATCCGGCGGCCAGACTACGCCTGGTTTCGGGTTGGAGACGATGGGGCGGTGGTCACATTCGCGTCGGCGGTGTCCCTGGTCCGTGGTTCGCCATGGCTGGGAGTCGCCATGGTTGAGATTCGCGGTAGCTGGCGACCATTGGGATCGGAGCACTAAAGCGTCTTCAGGTACTCTATGATCGCCCAACGGTCGCCCTCTGCGAGATCGGTGCCGTATTCGTGCCCACCATTGCCGTTGCCATTTGCATTCTTGGGGTCAGTCACAAATGTTCCATTCGTGAGCGGCGATTGGTCGGTCACGTAGCCGACATTCTTCGGATCGAACAGGCGGCTGCCGACCATGAAACTGGACTGGCGCTGTTTCGCCGGCGTCAGCAGTTCCCAAAGGTTCGGGACCGATCCGTTGTGCAGGTAGGGCGCGGTCGCCCAGATGCCGTGCAGCACGCGCGATTCGTAGGCCGCGCCGGCATCGGCGGTTGCCGGTTTGTGAAACAGGTTGCCGAGGCGCGCCTTGATGAGCGCCCGGAGATCCGCCGTGGCGTCAAGCCTCAGTCCAAACAAGTCGTCGAGTTTTTCGTTTGGCAGAAGATCCGACAAGTCCTTGCGGATCGCGCGCCACACGCCGCTTTGCGCGAGCCTGGCCGGCGTGATCACCGGTGGAATGAACGCCTCGTCGAGCAAGCTTCCCACGACTGAATCGGCCAGAATGTCGCTGGTCTGCGCTGGACTCTTGAACCTGGCGCCAATCGCCGGCGGCGGCAGCAGCGCGCCGTTGTACAGCCCGGGATCGGACACGCGCTCGGCGTTGAGCGCCATTTTCGGGTCGGTGCCCACCGCCTTGACGGGCGTCATCCACGCATGGACGAGGTTGGGCGACGTCTTTTCCGCGTGGCACGCGCCACAATTGGCGTCGAACAGCACCTTGCCTTTTGCCGCCAACTGGTCGTCGAGTCCAAAGATGTCGCGCGGCCATGGCGGCGGCGTGAGCGTCGCGATTTTCTCCTCGAGCGTCTGCAACCCTGCGAAATCCGCCGAATTGGCCTTGTAGCGGATCACGGTGGGTGTGTGCACCGTACCCGGGACCAGTATCCTGGGAGCAAAATCGGCAAAGACGCCGAACACCTCGCCGGTGTTGCGCGCAATCCCCTGGATATAGAGACCATTGGCTACGCCACCGTTCCACTGCGTGTGATCCTGTCGCGGTGCGTTCCACAGGAACGGATAGCTGACCGGCGCATCAGCGAGCTTGAAATTATCGCTCACCCCAAGATCGCGCGCGGCGACCCGATTGAAAATCATGCCGAACGCATCGAGGCGCCCCGGGCCCCAAGGCAGCGTGGGCAGGCTCGCATCCATGAAATCGCCGAACTGCTTGACCCAGGCCCCGAAGTCGATTTTGAGCTGGGCGACCTTGGCTGGCGTAGAGCCCGCGCCGAGCACTGCTTTGGCGAAGGCAGCAAAACGGTCCGGCTCTGCCAACGTCACGCGCGATGCCGCGGTGAGATCGGTGAGGAACTGTTGAAAGTCGGCGCTCGCCGGCGCGCCGTCGAGACGCAGTGCGTGTGTCACGCCATCCTTCTGGTATTCGAGCTGCCCCGTGTGGCACGCGGCGCAGGTCATGCCAACCTGGCTGGATGGCGCGTTGCCGTCGACGACAAAGCCGACCGGCAAACCTCCGGGATTGCCCCGGCCGTCGTTGCGGAGATAGCCGTAGCGCTGCAGTTGGTCGGCGGCGAACGGCGCGTCGACGTCCAGGCGGCGCAACGCCTTGAACCAGGCATAGGGCATCATGTGAGAGCCCTGGCTGGTGGTATAGAACGTGTCGCGGTCGGCGGCCGACCAACCTTGGGAGGCATAGCTCACCACCGGTGCGGCGGTTCCGGCCGGCGGAGGCTGTGCCCTGCCTTCTCCGGCGACCGATGCAAGCATCGACACCGCGAGCGCGCAGGCCGAGGCTCGCGCAACCTGATCAGCCGTAAATCCAAGCCAGACCATTTTTTGCTACTTTCCTGTCAGTTGCTACACCGGCTCATGCCAACGGCCATCGCGCGATACCGACCGGCGGAAGCGTTGCATGAGGCAATGCTTCCGCCGGTCGGTCGCGCATCTCGTCGAGCCAGTCCGCGCACCATCCTGTTGGCGGAACAATGACCGCGGACCCGTTCAGGTCTAGGCGCCATCGCCAGGATTCCGGCGCCGGCCCATCCTTGCAATCGATCGGCCCGCGCTCAGTCCGTTCAGTCGCAAGCTTTGCTGGACGAATGCCGGGATCATCGCCTGCGCGATGGCGCAGCCAAGGCATTCATGCAGATCGAACCCGAAGTGAAATTGATTGTCCAGCCCCCGGGTCGAATCGAAGTCGTCAGGGGTGGACAACGCTTGCGGATCGAACATGGCCGCATGGGTAACCGCGAGGCCCGTGGTCCCCTCGGCAATGCCGGATTCGTAGGCCGCGCCTGGCCGCCGCCTTGCGGCTGGGTCCGTCATTCGGCTTTCGCCTTCAGGAGGTCACGAATCTCGATCAGCAGGTCCTCGGATTTCGGCCCCGCGGCAGCCTGCTGGTGCAGCCGCATTTTCATCAGGGCCTTGATGGTCCAGAATATCGCGAAGCCGACGATCAGGAACTGAATGATGGCGTTGATGAACAGTCCGAAATTCAGCGTCGGCGCGCCGGCCTGTTTCGCGGCCTCCAGCGTGGCGTAGTGCTGGCCGTTCAGCGCGACGAACATGTTGGTGAAGTCGATGCCGCCGATCAGCAGGCCCAACAACGGATTGAAGATGTCCTTCACCAGGCTGTTGACCACGCCGGTGAAGGCGGCGCCGATGATGATGCCGACCGCGAGATCGACGACGCTGCCGCGCATGATGAAGCCGCGGAACTCGCTGAGCCAGGAGGGCGCTTTTGGCTGGGAAAGCGTGGAGGACATGCATGTCTCCGTTGTCTTTGCAGCGGGCGTAAATGCCGTTTGTGGGTCTGCAACAGGATCCGGCGCCCGACCGGCTCAGCGCGCCAGCGCGATCGTGCCGGCCTCGGTACCGGTGCGTGGATCGACCAGCACGATCCGATCGGGTCCAGCCCCGCCCTGTAGCAGGACAGCGAGCCGGCCCGAAATGGCGGCAATGCCGCCGATCCGCGTTCCCGCCGGTTCGTCCAACACCACCGCGACGCTGGCGCCGCTCGGCTCATCGGTGGACCGCTTGATGATGGTAACAACCACCACGGTGCTGCCGATGATGATCAGCACCCCCATCAGCACCGCGAGCACCTTGACCACGCCCATGACCTCTGTCCTTCCCTGTCTATTCAAGCCGGCCCTGTCTGCTCAGGCCCTATCCACTCACCCCCTTGTCTACGCGGGCGGGCAGTTGGCTTCCAGCCAGGCACGGGTTTCCGAGCGGAACGTGGCGAGATCGGTCATCGGCGGTTCCTCCAACGAACCGGTGGGGAGCGGCGGGTAGGGTCAAGGGTTGTCGCTTACCAAATCATGGTGACTTGGAGGTGGACGGGATGGGGGCGCGGAGATGTCTCAGGGTGTCCATATCATCCGGCGACAGCCCTCTGCGCCCTTCGCAGGTTTCGGCCAGGAAGGCGGAGGCAAGCTCCGATGGATGGCTACTACCCTGAGCAAAGGGAGACCTAACGCTGGGTTGAAGGGTCCGGATGAGGGCTTGCATTACATATGGTGCGCCGTCTGGGGCGCAGCCGATTTCCACCCACGTTTTGGCAACTGCCGCTTCAAACGTGGCTTGCGAGAATTGAGACGCCGGTTCTTGCCAGCGGCCTGCCATGTCCGCCTCGCCAGGCACGGAAACACTTGGGTTCAAGGATTTGTCAATCCGCGCCAGCGCCAGATCGCGCATCGGACCTTCCGGGATCACGCGCGTGGCAGCCTCCCTGACGCGCAGGAATGTTTCGGTGGTCCAGTCGCAGTGGAAGTACTTGCTGAGATCGTCACACCACTCCTTGCGATCAGGAGTAACATCCTCGACTCGTGTTCTAGCCAGGTCAGCCGATGTCACGGTTACGCGCCAAACAAAGGCCCAACGCATTGAGGCTCCCTGGAGCTGAGCGCGGTCGAGCGAAGCACCTTGGAGGTAGGCGCTGTCGAGGTCAGCTCCTTGGAATTCGACGTCATCAAGCGAAGCGCCTTGGAGCTCGGCGCTGGCGAGATCAGCGCCTTGAAACTGGGCGTGATTAAGCGAGGCGCCTTGAAGTTTGGCGTTGAAGAGCCACGTGCCTTGGGCCGCTGCGCCGTCAAGTGAAGCACCTTGGAGTTCGGCCCAGGCAAGCACAGCGCCTTGGAGTTGGGCGCCGTCGAGCGACGCACCTTGTAGTTGGGCACGGTAGAGCGAGGCACCTTGGAGCTGAGTGCAAATTGGGTTGCGTTCACCCTTCCCGGTCTTTGGGTCGTTCATGAGATACGATGCGCACCCAAGATTGGCCTCTCTCAGGTCGGCACGGTCCAGAAACGCGCCCCGCAGGAATGCACCGGAGAGGTCGGCCTTGCGCAATTTCGCATCGGTCAGCACCGCGCCTTCCAGATGGCGGCTACGGAGCGAGAAGCTGGTTCCGAGCAGGGCGTTGATCTTCGACTCTGATTCCAGCTTCGATTGATCAATCCTGTCGAATCCCGGCACCACCAGACGATTGGAGAAAAGGCTTTCAGGCCGACGGGTCGCCGGATTGACCGCCCCTTCCACCAGCCATGCCCGGAACGGAATCGTGCCCAAGGTCCGCAGTGCCTGCTCCAGCCCCTCCCCCGGGAACGTCGCGATCAGCAGGAGAAGGGGCGGAGAACCAAGGGTGAGGATCAGCATGATGCCGATCGTGCAGAGGCGTTGAATCGCAAGCACTACACGAAAGTGAGAGTGGTCTGATTCGCCAGCGTCCATATTTCGAAGCGCGATGGACGGCCAAAACAACCAGAGCAACACTAGGTCGATCCCGACCGCAATGCGCTGCCACCAGGTGATCGCCTCGTTGTGGTAAGGAAGGAACTGCAAATCGAAGAAAACGAGCAACAGGACAGGACCGATCACCAGGGTGATCAGTGCAATTATCCATAGGGAGATGCCCATAACACCGTCGCGTATCTCGGTCGGACCGGCCAGGAACTGGACGAAGATGTTACTGGGCAATTGTCGGCGCAGTTTCGTGCGAACCTCCCGATCGTCGATCTGTGCCCGCAGCGCGCGGTCGAACACGACGATCTTGCCGGCCAACATGACGAAATGCAGCAGCACATACGCGTGCACGATCAGGAACAGGGCGGGACCGAGCCAGAAGAAGCCCTTCAGGGGAAGGTCTATGTTCAGGAACGGCAGCTTGACCGGGTTTTCCAGAAACAGATCGATAGGTGTCACCGCGCCGGCGGCGACCAACAGATAGAACAGGACGAACAGGTAGCTCAGCCACAAGCCGCCACCGACCGCCGCGGCATCGATGACGGCGGCGCGCAGGGAGTCCAGGTCGTCCGCCTTGGCCGCCAACGCCGGCGGCTCCTTGGCCGTCGGCAATGGCGCAACGGCGTCGTGGGCCGCGCGGGGACCCCCATCCGGTTCGACCTCCGCGCCTCGCGCCAAGTCGGCCATCCCGGCTCCCCGCCTTCACCGTCGTTGGCGATAGCAAAGCGTAACAATGGCGCAATGTCGAGGCCGAAAGGAGTCGCCGTGGCGCCCTTGCCTAGCTCGCCCCCGCATGAACCTGCGCCACTTCAGATACGATCTCCGCCAAAGGAAGCTGGATCACGTGCATTTTGACCACCCCCGTATCGATCTAGCCTTGTCCCGGAGTAACATTCCGAACCGTCCGGCGCGCCGGTCATCCGGAGGGAGGAATCTCGACCTACGTACCCCCACTAAGCGCCCGCAACACCGCCTCCGGGTCCTTCTCAATCACGCGCAACAGGACCCGCGCGGCCGGGTCGGGCGTGCGGCGGCCTTGTTCCCAATTGCTCAACGTGGCGGCGGGAATGCCGAACCTCCGCTCGAAATCGCCGGCGGACTTCGCCACCTTGCGCCGGATCGCGCGGATACGTTCCGCCGGCATCGGGTCCACGTTTACCGTGTCCAACGCCACTTCGCCTCGCTTCCAGGCCGCGGCTTCCCGTAGTCCCTCCAGGAGTGCGTCACCGAATGCAGGGGCCTTGTCAGTCTTCGCCACCGGTCATCTCCTTTATCAATGCCAAGGCCGCTCGCCGTTGCTCTTGCGTGAGGTCTTCCTGCGAGGCCTTCCCATAGGCAAACAGCATTACCGCCACGTCCTCCGCCAGGATCAGAAAGTAGATCGCCCGCCCGCCGCCCCGCTTGCCACGTCCGCCAAAGCCAAACCGCAGCTTGCGCAGGCCACCCAGACCAGGGATGACGTCACCAGCCATTGGAGTGGCAACGACTTCCCCTTCAAGGGCCGCAATTTCGGCGGCTGTCGCACCAAGCCGCTTAAGATCCTTGAGGTAGCGGCTGGTGCGGACAATCTTCACGGCAGCAATTTACGCCAATGGCGTAATCGGAGCAAGGCAATCCGGGGCTAATTCCACTCACTGGCGCCGTGCCCGGCACTTCGCTGGTCTCCCTCGCATGCAAGTCAAGCCGACCACTGCCGCCGGAGGCCGATTCGCGCTATCCGCCGGTCGCATGATCGCCGAACCGCCCCCCAGCGAAGCAACACCATCGAGCGAAGCGCTTCCATCGAGCGAAACGCCAGGCGAACCGTTGCGGATCGTGGCCGGTCCTGAGGCGCGCGGCGAACGAGTCGATCGTTTCCTCGCCGACGCCATCGGCACGATCTCGCGCTCCCGCGTCAAGTCGCTGATCGAGGCGGGGCAGGCGCGCCGCGACGGGACCGTCCTGCACGAGCCTGCCGAGCCGGTGCGGCCGGGCGCCACCTACACGTTGACCGTACCGCCGCCAGTGCCGGCGCGCCCGGTGCCGCAGTCGATTCCGTTCACCATCCTTTATGAGGACGACGACCTGATCGTGCTCGACAAGCCGGCCGGGCTGGTAGTGCACCCGGCGCCGGGCAACGAGGACGGCACGCTGGTCAACGCGCTGCTGGCGCATTGCGGCGAGATACTGCCCGGGATTGGCGGGGAGCGACGGCCCGGCATTGTGCACCGGCTCGACAAGGACACCTCGGGCGTGATGGTGGTGGCGAAGACCCAGCAGGCGATGGTGGCGCTGAACGCGACCTTCGCCGCGCACGACCTGGATCGCGCCTATCTGGCGCTGGCCTGGGGGGTGGCCGCGCCGCTTGCCGGCGAGATCGAGGGGGCGATCGGGCGTGACCGGCGCGATCGCAAGCGGATGGCGGTGCGCCTCCAGGGCGGCAAGGCGGCGCTGACCCGCTATACCACGATGCGCACCTGGCATGGCGGGGTCTCGCTGTTGGAATGTCGGCTGGCCACAGGGCGGACGCATCAGATCCGTGTTCACCTGGCGGCGAGCGGCCATCCGGTGGTCGGAGACCCGGTCTATTTGCGCCGTGTGCCAGGCTCCGCGCGGCTGGTCCCGGAGCCGGCACGGTCACGTCTGCTCGATTTTCCGCGCCAGGCGCTGCACGCCGCCCGGCTGGGCTTTCGCCACCCGCGGACGGGCGAGGTTTTGGCGTTCGAGTCGGCGCCACCGGCCGATTTCGCGGCCCTGGTGGCAGTGCTGGACGGACCCGCCTCGCCCGCCTTGGGACACAACTGACGGGCCTCGGGACACAACTTGGGAGAGATCGACCTCCGTACTCGGCAACCTCTGGGAGATCCCGGCGGTCACGATTAGGTCAGCGCCCTTGACAGGACTAATACGGTCCTGTATAAGCTCCGCGCCAGGGAGGCAGAGGTAGGAAACCTCCCCAGCGGACGTCTGGGTGGCATGTCGCCGGCGCGGGGCAGCCGACCAGGACGTAACATTCCTACCATTTCATGGACTGGAATTCAGTCCACGGCGTTCGAGTCCCGTGCCACTATTGGACCGGACAACGCGCCGATCAGGCGAAAGGAGCCGTCATGGTCTCTGCCGTCATCAACGTCGCCCCCGAGGGCAATCTCTCCCGCTATCTGCAGGAGATCCGCAAGTTCCCCATGCTCTCCCCGGAGGAGGAACTGGAGCTGTCGCGCCGCTGGCGCGACCACGAAGACCTTGAGGCCGCGCACAAGCTGGTTACCTCGCACCTGCGGCTGGTCGCCAAGATCGCCATGGGCTATCGCGGCTACGGCCTGCCGGTCGGCGAACTGATCAGCGAAGGCAACGTCGGCATGATGCAGGCGGTGAAGCGCTTCGATCCGGAGCGCGGGTTCCGCCTGGCGACCTATGCGATGTGGTGGATTCGGGCGGCGATCCAAGAGTACATCCTGCATAGCTGGTCGCTGGTGAAGATGGGCACCACGGCGGCGCAGAAGAAGCTGTTCTTCAACCTGCGCCGGCTGAAGGGCCAGATGCAGGCGATCGAGGACGGCGATCTGCAGCCGGAGCAGGTGAGCAAGATCGCCACCATGCTCGATGTCCCCGAGCAGGACGTGGTCAGCATGAACCGCCGTCTGGCTGCGCCCGACCACAGTCTGAACGCGCCGGTGCGCGCCGACAGCGAGGGCGAGTGGCAGGACTGGCTGGTCGACGAATCGGAGAGTCAGGAGACCTCGATCGGCGATCACCAGGAGCTGACGGGGCGCCGGGCCCTGCTGGCGACCGCGCTGAAAACGCTGAACGCGCGCGAGCGGCATATCCTGGAAGAGCGCCGGCTGAAGGACAATCCGACGACGCTCGAGGAGCTGTCGCAGCAATACAACATCTCGCGCGAGCGGGTGCGGCAGATCGAGGTGCGTGGCTTCGAGAAACTGCAGAAGGCGATGAAGGCACAGATCGCCGAGCGGCGCCTGAAAGCGCCGCTGGAGGCGGCGGAGATGCATTCGTAGCACGCGGCCGATTCGCAGCTGTGACCCGGCGGCGGGCAGCGAGACGGCCGATCAGCCAGGCGGCCGGGCAGATTGGCGGCCCGGTCAGCCTGGAGACGTTGGCGGCGGGTTGTCGCCGTCGAGCCCCCACTCCTCGGCCAAGGCGGCACGCGCGGCGCGCAAGCGGGTCGCGCGTGCCATACAGAGCAGCTCCAGGACCACGCGCACCGCGACCGGCGTCAATTCGGCGAGCAACCACCCCGCTGCGGCGGCGGCCCAGGCGGTGCCGATGATATCGGGATCGGTCGCCAGCGCGATGCTTGCGGCCATGCCATGCCCGGCAGCCCAGAGCGTGCGCACCGGCTTGACGCAGGCGGCGAGCGCGCACAGCAGCACGCTGCGCGCGATCGGCCTGCCGGGCTGACGGTCGAGGAACAGGGCAATAATCGCTGGGCCGAGCAGCGCACCAAGCAGCAGCGCTGTCGGCGGCTGGATGGCAACCATCCCGCCGCAGAGCAGACCCTGCATCCACATCAATGCGTTCGCCCGTCCGGGAGCGGCCGGGCCGTCCTCCGTCTTGCCGATCAGAGCGTTGCCCATGGGGATCCCAGCTCGGGGTCCGCGTGGGGCGCCGGCCGCCCCGCCGCCTTGGCCGCGTCCTGCGGTGGATGTCGGAGGGCGCTGCTTCGCCATCGCCGGTCAGCCCAGCGCCGCGATCAGCAGCAGCATCACGAGTGCGGTAAGACCGATGCCGGCGGCGACCTCCTGTCCGAGGCGTCGCGCCCGCTCGGCGCGCACCGGTCCGCCAATGGCGATACCCTCCAGCGTGGCGTCGATCCACCCAAGGTTCCTGGCGGCGAGCTGCCGCTCGCGCTCATCCGTGCGGCGGGCTTGGGAATCGTCCAGCAGGGCAACCAGCGTGGCGAGCTCGCCCGATGTGGCAAGCTCACCCAGCCTGGGCCGCAGCAGCGCGCGGCGCGGCCGGCTATGCCATCCCGTGAGCAGGGCATCGGTGCGTTCGGTGACCCACGCGCCAAGTGCGGGCAGTGGTTTTGGATGGTAGCGCGCCTGGAGCTGGGCCAACAGGCGGAGCTGCGCGAGCGGATCGACGGCGCCTGGGGTGTCGGCGAGGCGTGCCACCGCAGCCTCCAGCGCCCGGTCCCCCCGAGCGGCGATGAAGGCCGCCACGGCGGGGGTGATCAGCGAAGCCTGCGCGCGATCGCGCCGCGCGGCGGCCTCCAGCGCGGGCATCAGATCGGCCAGTCGCGCGACCCAGCGCAGCTCCAGGCCGGGCGACGTGCAGGGCAGCAGCGGATTGAGCTGATAGGTCAGCCGGAGCACGCCGCCGGACGGTCCAGACAGTTGCAACAACGCACGCAATTGGCGCGCATCCTGCCGCAGCAGCCGCATCTCGGGCCGGTCTGGCCGCAACCCGGCCCAGGCGACATGGGCCTCCGCAGCGACCAGCCTGGCGATCCGGCTGGCCTGCTCCCCGCCGGTCAGGTTCACGCCGGTCAGGTTCGCCCCCGTCTGGTTCGCCCCCGGCTGGTTCGCCCCCGGCTGGTTCGCCCCCGGCTGTTTCACTCCGGTCTGGTTTGCGTTGGTCAGCACGGCGGGATCCTGCATCGCGGCCAGACTGGTGCCGATCGCGTCAGGCCACAGGATCAGGCCGCCCCAGCACATCGGGGCCAGCGGATCGAGCATCTCCACCGCACGCATCAACGACAGCGCCTCTGCGTCGGGCGTATCGTCGCCCGCGCCGCCCGCGTGGAAGCCGAGGCGCTCTTCTAGCCGAACCGCCAGCGCACCGTCACCGAGATCGCGGCGGAGCCACTGGCCAACCGCGCTACTTTTGAGTGCCTCCAGGCCGGGCCGGGGCTGCGTGGCGAGCGCGTGGGCAAGCGTGCGCGGGTGCCAGCAGACCTGATCGCCCACCTGGATCGGACGCGGCGCGCGGGTCGGCGGACGAGAGGCGATCCGGCGGGAGCGGGCGGCCGCGGGATCGAGCAGCAGCGATGGCGGCGGCCGATGCTCGGGATCCTCGGCCAACATGCCGCGCAGCAGGTCAGCCACAAAGCTGCCTGGGCGATGGTCGCCGATCAACGCAGTGTAGCTGCCCTGATCCAGCTTCTGGTGGGTGATCTCCGCCTCGGCCACGCCAGCCAGCGGCGCCCGCCCGAGCGCCAGCACGAGCATCAACACGCCGAGGGCGTAGACATCATCCGCGATGGTGCCGTCGCCACGGCGGCTTGGAAGGCAGACGGATACATAGGGTGGCTCGGCGAGGGCCGGCTGAAGCGCGGCGGGCGGCGTGGCCCAGGCGCAGCCGAGCAAGACCGGATGGCCGGGGCCGGCGCGAAACACGTTGTCCGCCCTGATGGCACGATGGGTCAGGCCGCGCCGGCCGAGCTGGTCGAGCACGCGCGCGGCGGGACGCAGGACGAAGGCGAGCAGCTCGGGCTCCGGCCAGGGGCGGAGTGCGGCGGCGAGCGACGGGCCGGGGGGAGCCTGACATATCAGGAAGCCCGCCTCCTCCCCGCCTGGCGCGGGAGCGGCGCCGTAGGCCAGCGGGGCCAACAGGCCATCGATGCCGGCGCCGACGAGGCTCTGCAATGCCTGTGCGCGCACCGGCAGGTGGCGGCGCACCTGCACCGCCATCAGGGCTGCCTGGCCGTCCCGCCGATCGATGACCGCGAAGGCTGGCAGTCCGCCACCGGCGCCCGGTAGCGGACGCGAGATGTCGACCCAGAACTGGCCGGCGACCAGGGCTTCGGAGGGTTGGGCAGCAGCCGGTGGCTTGGTGGGTGGAGGGAGCACGGCGGCCGACTATCCGGCGAAGTAGTTGACAAGTGGTGAGCGCCATTGGCCCAATCGAGTGAAGCTGCGGGGGGTGAAGGAGGAACTGCGACGGCGCGCGCATCGGCCAATCCCGAACCGGGACAGTGGCTGAGGCGTGGCGGCGGGTGAAGCGTCGGAGCAGCCGGACGGCGCGTCCGGATGCGCTCATCGTCAGCGACCAAACGATCAAACCAGCCCGAGCCGGCTCTGCCGCTGAGCTGTCGGATCCAATCGAAGACGTCCACCTCGTTCACCGGCGTGGTCGGCGCGGTGCCGACCGGCAGGAACAACGCCGGCCCGCCGAACGCCTGCACCTCGCGCGCGGTGTAGCCGTATTGCTGGCGGAACGCGCGGCTGAACGCCGCGTCGCTGGTGAACCCGCAGGCGCGGCCGATCGCCGAGATCCGCCGTCCGGTCCGCAGGTCGGCGAGCAACACGCGCGCGCGCCAACCGCCGCGTGCGGATATGCTCGGCGACGCCGCCGAAGCGCTTGAACACGCGGTACAGCGTTGAACGCGACACGCCGAGCGCGAGGCGAAGCGCCTCGGCGTCCCACTCCGGGCGGGCGAGGTTCGCGTCGATCAGCGCGCGGGCACGATGATAGACCAGACCGTCGAGCTGCGGCTGCGCGCGCGCCGCGCTGTCCGCCGACGGCGCGACGCACGCAGCAATCAAGTCGCGGCACGCCGCGACGAGATAGGTCCCGTCGGCCACGCTCCGGCCTCGCACCCGGCCGACGAGCGCACCGAGGAAGTCGTGCAGCAGCCCGCCGCGGGTGCCGTCCAGCGTCAGGCCGTGCAGGGTGCACCCCGGCAGCACCTCATCGATCACCGCGCGCGACAGCGAGATGGTTATGCTATCGTTCCAGGTCACCTCGGTCAGTGCGGGATAGGCGAAGTCGAACACACAGACGCGTCCCGGCGCGCTGGCGATTTCCTGCGCGCCGGCGTCCGCGCGCCAAAGGCTCTGGCGGTGCACCAGGAAAGTGTAAAGATCCAGGCCGTCGCGCCGCGGCACGCCGCGGGTTACATGGGGTGTGGGAATTAGGTCTGGCTGTTTCCGGGGCCCGCGCGGCAGTTCGCGTTGCTCGGCATCCATGGGCAGTCGATCTATGTCGATCCGGGCGCGCGGTTGGTGCTGGTGCAAACTGCGGTGCGGGTGCCGGCGACCGGCGGGCGGGCGGAGGCGATCGCGCTGTGGAACGCGCTGGTGGCGCGGTATGGGGGTTGATGGCTGGGGGGTGGGGGTATGACCATCGGCGGGCGACCACGTTATGGCGACGTTCGGGGCGACGTGACGGCGTGGGTATCGCCGAAGAGTCGATCATTCGGATGCTTGGTATGGGGCACCGTCATGGTGGGTTAGTTCGAGTGTCGCGTTCTGGTCCGTTGCAGCGGTAGCCGGATCGCTTGGCCTGAACAGCCGGATTCGACCCAAGGCGGACATTCAAACCGACCCACTATCGGGAACCGCCATGACAGGCGCGGTTGGCCCGATATCAGGCTGCGACCGGCGACGTAATGCTGGTCGCCTCCAGGGCTTCGGTGAATGCCTGCAACGCCGCCGTCAGGCCGGCAAGGTCACCCAGTTCGATCGAGGCGCCGCTGCGCAGCCGCGCCTCGATCACCTCGGCGCGCTGGCGCAGCAGCGGCGCGCAGACGGTGCCGGCCGCGCCTTTAAGGGTATGCGCTTCGTCGATCAGGACATCCGAAGGTATGCCCGGAGTCGCCATATATTGCAGCATACGTTGTAGCCGCGCCCGCGTCTCCTGTTGGAACATGTCGAGCATCTCGGCGACGCAATCATCACCGATCTGCTCCCCCAGCACGCGCAACGCCGCCGCGTCTAACGGCGGCAGCGCTTCCGCCCTGACGGCGTCGGGGGCGGGCACGGCTGGCGGGATCGGCGGCAATAAGTCACGCAGGATGGCGGCGATCAGCACATCCCTGGTCACCGGCTTGGTCACGAACTGGTTCATCCCCGCGTCGAAACATGCCTTCACGTCTTCAGGGAAGGCGTTCGCGGTCAGCGCGATGATCGGCACATGCGCCAACGCGCCGCCGCGCTGACGGATCAGCCGGGTCGCCGCCAGCCCGTCCAGCTCCGGCATGCGCATGTCCATGAAGATCACGTCATAGTTGAAGCGCGAGGCGGCATCGACCGCCTCCACCCCGTCGCCGACGAAGTCCACCTGCACCGCGACGCCTCTGAGCAATTGCCGCGCGACGAACTGGTTGGTGGGATTGTCCTCGGCGAACAGGATGCGCAACGGCCGGCCGAGCGCCGCCGACCACGCCTCCAGCGCTTGCGCTTCGTTAGCCGGGGCCGCCCGCACTTCGGGCGGGGCGTCGGTGATCGGCAGGGTCAGACGCACGCGGAATGTCGTGCCGACGCCAATCGCCGATGCCACGCCGATCGAGCCGCCCATCTGCTCCACCAGCCGCTTGCTGATCACCAGGCCGAGGCCGGAACCGCCAAAGCGCCGGTTGATCGAGTTGTCCGCCTGGACGAACTCGCGGAACAGACTGTCGATCCGGTCTGGTGCAATGCCGATGCCGGTGTCGCGGACCGACCATTCGACGGTTGCCGCGCCGGCTTCGCGGGCGATGCAGCGCGCGCTGATCGTGACGCTGCCGGTATCGGTGAACTTCACCGAGTTGGATACCAGGTTGAGCAACACCTGACGGATGCGTCCGTGATCGGCCATCAGCCCGGCGGGCAAGTTGGGATCGGCCTCGGCACCGATCGTCAGCCCCTTCGCCCGCGCACGCGGGCCGAGGATGCTGACCGCGTGCTGCGTCAGCGTCGCTGGCGAGAACGGTGCCGGCTCCAAGGTCATCTGCCCGGCATCGATCTTGGAGAAATCCAGGATGTCATTGAGGATGCGCAGCAGGCTGGCGCCGGAGTCGAGGATCGCGTTCACCGCCTCGCGCTGCGCGGGAGTGATCGAATCGTCGAGCAGACTGCCGGCGAGGCCCAATACGGCGTTCATCGGCGTTCTGATCTCGTGACTCATGGTCGCCAGAAAGGCGGATTTCGCGAGGTTGGCGCTTTCGGCCGCATCGCGGGCGCGCACAACCTCCTGCTGTGCCCTCACCTCGGCGGCCATGTGTTCCCTGAACACCAGCACCGCCCCGGCCATGTCGCCGACCTCGTCGCGCCGCTCGGTTCCGGGGATTTCGGCGGCAAGGTGACCACTGGCCACACGCTCCATCGCCGTGCGCAGCCCGCCAAGTGATTTTGTGATGTCATGATTGATCAGCCAGGCGGCCAGCAGCGTGACAAGCAGGATCAGTCCGCCGGTCGTCACCAGGCGCCCGAACGTGGTGCGGAAATCGGAGTCGAGGTCGTCGGTGAAAGCGGCGGCAAACGCCACTGCATCCCACGGGGCGAAGCGGGCGACATAGGCGACCTTAGGCTGCGGCACCTTCTGCCCGGGCCTGGGATACGTATAGAAGATCACGCCATGATCGCTGACTTCCACCGCGGCCCAGGACAGGTCGCTGGTTGAGCGTCCGCTGGAGTCCCGGCCTCCTGCGGGCTTGCCTTCCTGGCTGGGATTGCCGCCATGCGCGAGCACCAGACCATCCCGCGCCTGAAAGACAATGTACCCATTACGGTCATTCCCTCCGCTGTCATGGAAATGCATCACGTGCAGGATGTCGGCGAGGCGCGCGATGGCTTGCTGGCGCGTTATCTCGCCGGCGGCGACCCGTTGCTCCAGCGATCGCGCGATGCCGATCGCCATCTGCGTGGCGGCGTGCAGCGTCTCTATTCTGTCGTTCAGCATCCTGTCATGCATCTGCGAGGCGGCCAGGCCAATCGACGCGATCACCCCGAGCGCAGACAGGCCGAGCAGCAGGGCGAACTTGGTGCGGAGTTTGAGTCGACTGAGGAAGTGCATGGGTCACCGCTTATCGCGTTAGGAGTGGACGATCGGTTAGAACGCGTCCGATGATCGCACCGCTGGCGTAAACAGCCGGTAAATGCCGCGCGCGGCAAGACGTGGCCATGAAGCCAGCGGCCTTCGCAAACCGCTCCGCTCACACCGCCCGGTGCTGCTCCTGCCGGGCAAGCGGCGCCTACAATGGCGTTGCCGCGGCGCCGTCCAGTTCGAACGCCACATGCAGCGCATCGGCTTCGGCGGTACGCACTACGAAGGGCGGCTCGCCGCTGACGGCGTCCAACCGCAGCGCACCTCGCCCGCCCGGGGCGCAATGCCGGCGCCTCCCGCAGGCTGGCACCGCCTCCGGACAGGTCGCTGACCCGCGCGGCCTGATCTGCTTGGCCCGAGGTCGCGACCCGACCGGACAGATTCAGCTCAAACCGGCGTGACTGCCGACGCTCCAACTCCGTGGTCGAGGTGCGCACGATGCGCGCCACTGTGTGGTTCACCTCGCGGATCGCCTGGCGCACGGCCACGGTCTCGACCGATATTGACTGGTTGCAGGAGGCACCATTGGCCCGGCTTGGCCGCCATCGGCAAGGTGGTCCGCATCCGGGACACCCCCAGGCAAAACCACGACCAAGACGGCCTGTTACCTGATCAGCACAGCGCTATCCAGCGAACGTTTCAACGAGGTCGTCCGTTTCCATTGGGGCGTCGAAATCGCCTGCACTGACGGTTGGACGTCGTTAGGAACGAGGATCAGGCCAGGAATCTGCTGGGCAACGGCCCGCACAACCCCGCCGTGCTGCGGCAGATGGCTCTGAATGTCATGCAAAGGGACCCCACCAAGGGTTCATTACGTGGCAGGCTTAAGTACGCCGGATGGGACGACGCCTGTCTCTCTCGCGCCGTCTCGCGCTGTTCTGAAATGCAATTGCGTGCTTGGGCGCGGCGCTTGCGGTGGCCGGTGGTTCATATGCCCGCGTCGCGGGTGGACCGGTCAGCCACCCGTCCACCGCACCGGAGTGGTGAGGATACCCGATGCCCGCCCAACCGTAAAATTCTGCGCACCTGGCCCGGACGAGATCCCAGCTTAAGGCTTTGTTCACGATCCGTTGCTACACATCTCCGTGAGGGAGAGGATCCCGAAGGAGATGTTGTCGTGAGACTTTCCGAGGCGGCTCTGGCGGTCGAAGATCTGGCCGCTCTCGTGCGGGAGGAAGATCCCTCTCTCGACACGATCCAGCTCGAACCCCGCGCCGGGTATCAGACACGCTCAGTCGCCCTCGACGTCGTGACGCGCGAAGTTACCGACTGCCTCGCGCGGGGCTTCCGCAACATGGCTCCAGAAGAATTTCCCATGCTCTACTGCGCGTGGGGCAAGGCCCGGGTGGGCTCCACAGCACTCAACAATCTGTTCGGCATGGCTGAAATACCATCGTACTACCAGCCGATGAAGTCGATCACCCGGCATCGCCTGGTCGAACAGGATGCGGCGCCGTGGCTGCTTCCTTCGCCGGCCGCCCATCCGTACATCTTCAGCAAGGAGACGTCCGGGCCGTATGTCCTGGCCGAATGCCTGTACATTCCGCTGCAGCAATTGATCGATGCGGGATACCCGGCGAGCAAACTGCACCTTATCATCCTGGATCGCCAGCCGGCGGACTCGCTCGCGTCCTGGATCGACAAGTGGTCCAGCCGCGTGCCGGAGCACATACTGGCGCGCCACTACATGATCGCAGCACTGAACGTGATCCGGGTCAGGAGCCACGCCCGGCGCCACGGCGTGAAGGTCACGCACTACGTTTATGAGGCGACCCGGGAGCCGGTGACAGCAGCCAGAGCCTTGTTCAGGCGCCTTGGCCTGTCGGACTTGTTCACCGAGACGTCGGTGACGAAGTGGAAGGAGAAGGGTCACCTCGAGTCGGACCAGGCGAAGATCATCTTTCCGGAGGAGCCGGACATCTTCAATGTGCCGGGACTGCACGGCGCCAGTGCGGACTACAGCTTTCGCGCCCGCCGCAAGGCCCCGGTTGCCGACGCGCATCTGGCTCTGCTGGAGCGCTGCGGCATCGAGGACGTGTACCGGGAGTCCGTGGCGGCCTGTGCGCGCGATCTCGGGTTCGACGTCGCGACATCGGCCAGAATGTTCGGCCCGGCCACCCAGATGGAACCACTTCCGACACGTCGCGCGATGCCGATCCCGCAGGCGGCATAGACGGGGACAAGAGATCTCCGTCCACGGCGCGCGGGTGTTACCGAACAGCCCGCCCAGCCGGGCCAACGTCGCCAGACGCGAGTCGGCGTCGCCGTACAGTATGCCGATCATCGTCATGCGCTTGACGTAGTGGCCGACCTTGCATTCCATCGTTATGCCGATGCCGCCGTGCAACTGGATCGCCGCCTGGCCGATATGCTCGCCGGAGCGGCCGATCTGCACCTTTGCCGCGGCAATCGCGCGCCGGCGCTCCGCCGCGAGGTGCTCCGTCAGCACCCGCATCTCGGGATCGGCCTCAAGCTCCGCGCGCGGCGCGAGGCGGGAAACGATGCGTCGCTGCCGGTCGCGCTGCACCAGACGGAACACCAGCCGGTCCAGCACCGGGCGGCGCGCCTCCGTCTGCCACTCGGCCAGTGCGGCGCGCGCGTGGCCGCGGATGGCGCCGGCCACACCGCCCATCCCGCGATAGGGCGCGAACGTGAGAAGGTTGCCGTCCTTGCGCTTTTCCAGTTGAGCCAGTGCCACTTGCAGCAGGGCAGCGGTGCCGCGGCTTGCAGCGACAATTTCCCCACGTCGTAGAGGATCACCCTGTCGCGCGATTCGCCGTGCGCCCTTGCGAAGACCAGCCCGGCGCGGTGCAGCACGCGGCGGCTCAAACTCCGAATTGAAGGTCCGCTATCCACCCATTGCGGACATTCGAAGCACAACGACCATTAGGAATATAGTCCTTGCGTCGCTGCGGCGTTCCTGTTATGTTCGAGTGTTTTTCATACCGCCGAAGGCACCCCACACCATGACCGCAATCACCGTCCAAGCGCCGCCACTCGCCCTCGACCCCGCCACCCGCAGCGCCCTGCTGCAAACCATCGTCGACACCCTGCCGGTCATTCCGAACTTCTCCGACGTGGAGAGAGCCGCGCAGCGCGATGCCGCGTTTGCCCTGGTCGCCCAACTGGACCCGCGCGATCCGGTGCAGGCCATGTTGGCGATCCATGTCGTCGCCGCCCACCACGCTTGCATGAACGCCTACCGCTGTGCCGCGCGGCCCGATCTGCCGCCCGCCCTGCACCTGCGCTACCAGGCCAAGGCCGCGGTCTTGAGCCGGCTGACGGCCACCAAGATGCGCGAGCTCAAGCGTCTCCAGGCCGACGCGGCGCTGCCGGCCTCGGCGGCGGCGTCGGTCGCTGGCGCCCGCGCGCCGCAAGCGCCCGCCACCGCTCCGGGCGCGCCAGCGCGGCAGGCTACTCCCGCGCCGCGGCCGGAGACCGAGGCCGCCGGACAGCGGCCCGACAGTGCGGCGCCGGCCAGTTCGGCGACCGGCACCGAAGCCAGCCCGGGCGAGGCCATGGGCGATCAGCTCCTGGCCGAGGTCGCGGCGCGTCTGGCGGCCGCCGGCATGGCGCTCGCCGCGTAATCGGTCGGCAAGACCCCATGTCCAGTGAGAACACCGCCCGTGCATCGGCCCCGGAAATGGGGATGGTCCCGGGCACGACCCGCACCGAGGCCAGCCCGGACGATCCCGCGCATGTGCGGTTTGTGGATGAGGTCGGCGCCGGCGTGACGGGCTACGCTGTCGCGCCAGGTGCGTAATTGGTAGGGGGGACCCTGTGCACCAGTGAGAGCGCCGCCACCGCATCGGCCCCGGAAGGGGGGTGGTCCCAGGCACGCACCGCGCGACCGGGGGATGATGCCAGTTGCTGAAACCGTTGATCCTCGGTCGGTTCGGACTGGCCGCCATGGCCGGCGTTCCGGGTCTAGTGCCCCTGCACTGTGAGTCTGACCGATTGAGCATGCTCCGGCCGCGGCTCTGAGAGGTTGCGATCGCTTACGGCCTCGGTCCGGGTTGCGAGCTTGTGGCGCGCGCTGGCGATGCGGTCGGGCGAGCTCGGCTGGACGCAGCCGCCGGCGCCGGCGACGACCGACGATCCGGCGCTGTGCCTGTTGCCGGATGGGCGCCTCGTGGCCCGGTGAGCGTCTTGGCGGGGCGGCATGTGATCGTGCTGGCGTGTGCCGACGCGCAGGTGCGACTGGTCTCGCGCAGTGCGGTGCCGGGTGAGACACGGCCCTGGGTCGCGGACGACCGCCGTCTCGGCGTGCTGCTGTGCGGACTGACGTTACGGTCGGGTGCGTCGTTGTTGCCGATCCCGCTCGACCATCCGGCGTTCGGCGAGGGCTGGTGGGAGCCGGAACGGCACGACGCAACGATGTTGTGCCGCTGGACCAATGGCGATGCGCTGGTGCCGTTGCCGGACGCCCACCTGATGGAGCCGGGGCCGTGGCGGCTTGAGGTCGAGGTAGCCGCCACGCTGCCGTATCCATTGCCTGCGGCTTGTGGAACCGAGGTCGAGCGTGCGGCGGCATGAGCCGCGCCGATCCGGGCTACCCCGCGAACCGATGCAGCCTTCGGTCGACGGCGATCAGCGCGATGCTGACCGACGCGGCGAACAGCACCAGCAGCAGCGTCACGGCCATGATCATGCGGACGTTCTGCAGGCCGATCGCCGTCATCAGCAGATAGCCGAGGCCACGCTGCGAGCCGAACATCTCACCCAGCAGCGTGCCGATCAGCGTGAGCGAGAAACTGACGCGGATGCCGGTGAAGATCTCAGGCAGTGCGCTGGGCAGGATGATCGATCGTGCCACCACCGAGGGCGGCAACCGCATGACCCTGGCGGTCTTCAGCAGCACCGGGTTGATGGTGCGGATCGCGGTCGTGGTGAAGATCGCCATCGGAATGACTCCATGGATGGCGCCGAACGCGACCTTCGCCGGCAGACCGATGCCGAACGCCAGCAGCACGATCGGATAGAGCGTGACCTTCGGCACCGCGTAAAGCGAGACCAGGATCGGCTCGACCACCTCGGCGGAGAACCGGTGCAGTCCAAGTGCGAACCCGATGGCCAGGCCGAGCAGCAGCGCGATGGTCAGCGCCAGCAGAAAGGCGGCAGCGGTCGCGGTGACGTTCGACCAGAAGGCAGCGGTGCCGAGCAATTGCAACAGGTAGCCGACCGTCGCGACCGGCGCCGCCATGGCATTCTCGCCGGCGACCTCGAACAGGAGCTGCCAGACGAGCAGCAGCGCGCCGATCAGCACGATACCGTTCCAGTTGAGCCGCCGGATGCGCGACATCATCGGTTGCCGCGCCGTCGCATGAGCGCCGCCTCCCAGCGCGACAGCATCGCGTTGACAACGATCGAGATCACCAGGATGAGCACGATCAGCGGATACATGGTCGCGTTGTCGAAATCATTGTAGGCGTAGCTGATCTCGTAGCCGATCCCGGTGTTCGACATGATGAACTCGGCGCCGATGACGCCGATGAAGGCATAGGCGACCGCGAGCTTCACGCCGGTCAGCAGGTACGGGGCGGCGCTCGGCAGGGTGATGTGCCAGGCGGTTGCCGCCGGTCCGAGCCGATGCATGCGCGCCGTCTTCAACAGCACGCGCGAGACCCGGTCGAGACCGTTCAGCGTGCTCATGATCACCGCTACCAGCGCGAGCATGAAGCCGATCAGGATCTGCGGTGCGTCGCCCAGTCCGAAGAGGACGATGAACAGCGGGTAGAAGGCGTAGACCGGGATGGCGTAATAGGTGGCGAACAGGGGCTCCAGACCCCGCCGCAGCGTCAGCATGCCGTGGATCGCCACGCCCAGGCCGACGCCGGCGACGGTCGCGGTGCTGAACGCGATGACGACGTTCAGCAGGGTCTTGAGCATCGCGCCATTCATCCGGCCCGACGCCAGCAGCACGACAAGGTCGCGCATGATCTCGCTCGGCGGCGGCATGGTCAGATGGTCGATCATGCCGACCCGGCACAGCAGCTCGAGCAGCAGGATGGCGCCGACGACCAGCGTGAGGCGAACCCATGCGGCGGCCGTCACTGGCGGTGCCTGGTTGGAATTCGGATCGGCGCGCGTGTTGCGGCCATGACGGTGGGGTCCCGACGATGCGAGGTCGCCAGCAGGAAACGCCAGCAGGAACGGCGACGTTGTTCCCCTCTGATCGGCATGCCATTCTTCATCCGATGGAATTCATCGCCGTACCCATCGCGCGCTTATCGCGCCTTGTCGAGTGAGAGCCATCGCCAGGTCACCTGAAGCGTCCCTGCCGCATGCCGCGCTGACCGGCGTGACGAAGTGCTTCGCGTCCGCCTCGGCCGGCACCGAGCTGCACGCTCTGGGGCCCATCGACCTGGAGCTGCGCCGCGGCGAGGTCTTCTCGGTTGTCGGACCTTCCGGTTGCGGCAAGTCGACGCTGCTCGAGCTGCTGGCAGGCTTGGCGCCGTGCAGCGAGGGGCGGATCGAGTTCGAGGGCCAGCCGGTCGAGGGACGCGTGCCCGACGGGATCGGCGTCGTGTTCCAGGAGGATGCGAGCTTCGCCTGGCTCACGGTCCGCAACAACATCGCCTTCGGTCTGCGCCATATTGGCCTCGACCGGCAGGAGATCGAAGCGCGCACGCAGCAGGCGCTGGCGTTCACCGGCCTGAGCGGGTTCGCCGATGCCTATCCGGCCCAGCTCTCCGGCGGCATGCGCCAGCGGGTCTGCATCGCCCGCACGCTGGTGCTGCAACCACGGCTGATCCTGCTCGATGAGCCGTTCGGCGCGCTCGACGAGCAGACTCGCCTGCTGATGGGCGACGAAGTGCTGCGGCTGTGGCGCGAGACGGGCGCGACAATTCTGCTGATCACGCATTCGCTGGACGAGGCGGCCATGCTGTCGAACCGTGTCGGCGTCATGTCGGCGCGGCCGGGCCGGTTCATCGACGTCATCGAAACCGGCTGGCCGCGCGATCGGGACAGCCGGATCGCGGCGCTGCCCGCGTTCGGAACGATCACCGCGCGCCTGTGGGACAGGCTGCGCGAGGAGTCGATCAAGGCGATGCGTCAGGCCGAACCCGGCGCGCTACAGGCACCGCTGGACACGCCGTCGCAGCATCAGGCGACGACCAATCAGCGCGCCGGCTTCTGATCATCGGGCAGGAATTGCGGGTCGACAAGCTTGGACCAATCGATCTCGCCGGACAGTGCGCCGACGATCTTCTGTGCCGCGATCATCCGGTCCATCCCGGCAAAGTCGAACCTGCCGGTTCCCCAGTAGGGCGTGTTCGATGCGCTCTTGGCGACCAGGTCCTCGATGGCATGCCGCGCCACCGCGGGATCGAGACGATACGTGTCAGCGACAATTGCCGCGGCATCGTCGGGGTGCGCATACATGAACTTCACCGCCTTGCGGCGCCCGCGCAGGACCGCGCGCAAGAAATCACCTCGCGCCGCAGCGGCCTTCGCCGTGGTGACGCCGATGACGTTGCACAGCGGCGGCAACACATCGGCCGCGCGAACGATGGGGCGCAGTTTGGCACTGTTCTGCGACCACACCGGATCGGCCAATGTCGCAACGTTGATGGAGCCAAGATTGAGTGCCACGATCTGCTCGCCGAAGCCGCCGACCCTGACCAGCTCGGCGTCCTTCGGCGTCATGCCCGCGGTCTGCAGCAGCAGCACGTCCAGCGCCTGGCTGGTCGAGCGCGGGTTGGTGTAGCCGATCTTCTGTCCGCGGAAATCCTGCACGGTCTTGATCGGCGACCCGGGCGGCACGGCCCAGACGAACTCCGCCACGGTCAGCACGTTGTCGCTGATGATCTTCAGCGGCGCGCCCTGCTGGATCGCCAGGACGGTCCCCGCAAGATCGACCTCGCCATAGGCCAGATCGCCCTCCAGCAAATTGCGTACCGTCGTGCCGCCTCCGTTGGACGACAGGATGCCGGTGACGTCGGCGCCTTCCTGCTGAAAGAAGCCCTGCTTCATCGCGATGGCGTAGGGCATGCCGTTGGCGGCGATGGCGTAATTGCTGACCACGATCTGTTCGGCGGTGGCCGGCCCGATCGTCAGCAGCACGATCGCCGCAAGGCCTAGCAGCGACCGGACATAAGGTCTGAACCGTCTCATGCGCGTCCTCCTCCCGAATGGTTGTCCCAGTCGGATTGGCGTTCCGAAATCGCTGCGGTTTGCCAGTGGGCAGACGACGCGACGGCCGCGCCTGCACCACCGCTGCCGAGGCGATCGTGGTCATGGTATCCAACGTGGGTGGTATCTCGCCGGCCGGCGAGGCAGCAACACAGTTCCAGTACTGCGCCAACCGGAACAAGACAACCGTTGCGCCAGCTTCTGTTGCGCCAGCTTCGACGCCTCGGACATTGCTGGGCGGAACCGAGTCCGACACGCATGGCTGGGCACCGGATCAAGTATCGTGCCCAGTTGGCGCTGGCAAATGGAACGCCAGGGCCGGTTGGGCCGGTTTTCATTCGCATCCGTTTCGAGGCCAGATCTTCGGCGGAGTGGGTCAGTTTGGCCGATCCCATTTCCCTCTCGATGAGGGTCGGAAAGAAGCAACCTCCCCGCCTTTCGGACACTGCCGAAACGTCTACCTGCGCCATTCCGGGCCTCGCGCATCCAACATAGCTCCTCCATGGTCTTCGTGTTAGAATCTTGCTTCCTCGCGGATAATTCGAACCCGCGACCAGTTGGCGTCGTGATCCTAGCTCCGGGCTGCCCAATCGATCGACCACCACGCGCAACGATGGGTCGAGCCGACAGGGCCCCGGGGACGGACCCGGCGTCGTGAGGGGGAGCACGCGCCCGGCCGATGCATGACACGATCCCGGTCATCCTCGATTGCGATCCCGGCACCGATGACGCCTTCGCCCTGCTGTTGGCACTGGCATCGCCGCGGATAAAACTGCTGGCGGTGACGGTCGCCGGCGGCAATGTCGGGCTGGATCGCACGCTGCCGAACGCGCTCGCGCTGGTGGCGCTGGCCGGAGCGCCAGAGCGACCGCCGGTGCCGGTGTTCGCGGGCGCCGACCGCCCACTGCTGGGCAGCTTCACCAGCGAGGTGCGGGTGCACGGCGTCGACGGTCTCGGCGGCGTG
The DNA here is from genome assembly GCA_003151425.1 of Acetobacteraceae bacterium. Classification (GTDB taxonomy): domain Bacteria; phylum Pseudomonadota; class Alphaproteobacteria; order Acetobacterales; family Acetobacteraceae; genus Palsa-883. Next base: position 32,788 of record PLXO01000061.1, on the reverse strand, counting down.
GCGTTGCCGCCGGGCGGGGCCGCGACGGCGGAGGTGGCGGCCGATGCCATCAGGCGCATCCTGCGCGCGGCGGCGCGGCCAGTGACCCTGGTGGGGATCGCGCCGGCGACCAACCTCGCGCTGGCGCTGGCCACCGAGCCGCCGCTTGCCGCGAAGGTCGAGCGCATCGTGCTGATGAGCGGCGCCTGGGCCGAGGGCAACGCCACGCCGGCCGCCGAGTTCAATGCGCTGAACGACCCCGAGGCGCTGGCAATCGTGCTCGCCTGTGGCCGACCGGTGGTGCTGGTGACGCTGGAGCTGACCGCGCAGGCGCTGTGCACGCCGGCGCGGCTGGCCGCGCTGCGCGTGGCCGACGGCGGACGGTGCCTGCGCGCGGCCTGCGACATCCAGGCGACCGTACCGCTGTCGCGCCGCTTCGACGGACGCGGCGCGGCGCTGCACGACCCCTGCGCGATCGCCTGGTTGCTGCGGCCGGACCTGTTCACCGCGCGCGACTGCGCCGTCGAGGTCGATCTCGGCCCGGGACCGGGGCGCGGCCGGACGCTGATCGATCGCTGGGGGCGCACCGGCAGGCCGGCCAACGTTACGCTGGCGGAAACGCTGGATGCCGACGGCTTCTTCAATCTGCTCGGCGAGGCCCTGGTGCGGTTGCCGTAACGCACGCAGTCCGGTTTGCTGCGCCTCGGAAGACCAAGGAGATCTCGATGGACCCGCGCGCGCTGCCGTTCGACGCCGACGCCATGCTCGACGGCCTGCGCCCCTGGATCGAGTGCGAAAGCCCGACCTACGACGCGGCAGCCGTCAACCGCATGATGGACCTCGCCGCGCGCGACCTTGTCATCGCCGGCGCGCGGGTCGAGCGGATCGCCGGGCGGATGGGGTTCGGCGACTGCGTGCGCGCCAGCTTCCCGCACGCCGCGCCGCACCTGCCGGGCATCCTGGTGATGGGCCACCTCGACACCGTCCATCCGATCGGAACGCTCGCAAAACTGCCGTTCCGCCGCGAGGGCGGCCGCGCCTGGGGCCCCGGCATCCAGGACATGAAAGGAGGAAACTACCTGGCGCTGGAGGCGATCCGCCAGCTCGCCCGCGCCGGGGTGGCAACGACCCTGCCGATCACCGTGCTGTTCACCAGCGACGAGGAGGTCGGTAGCCCCTCGACGCGCGACCTGATCGAGGCCGAGGCGGCACGCCACCGCTACGTGCTGATCCCCGAACCGGCGCGCCCGGACGGCGGCGTGGTGACCGGGCGCTACGCCATCGCGCGGTTCAACCTGGAGGCCACCGGCCGGCCGAGCCATGCCGGTGCGCGGCTGGCCGAGGGCCGCTCGGCGATCCGCGAGATGGCGCGCAAGCTGATCGAGATCGAGGACATGACCACGCAGGACTGCACCTTCAGTGTCGGTGTGATCCACGGCGGCCAGTGGGTGAACTGCGTGGCCACCACCTGCACCGGCCAGGCGCTGTCGATGGCGAAGCGGCAGGAGGACCTGGACCGCGGCGTCACGCGTATGCTGGCGCTGGGCGCCTCGTCGAATGAGGTGCAGTTCAAGGTGACGCGCGGCGTGACGCGGCCGGTGTGGGAGCCGAACGCAAAAACCACTGCGTTGCACGAGGTGGCGCGCGGCGTGGCAAGCCGGCTGGGATTCGACATTCCGCCGCAGAGCGCCGGGGGCGGTTCGGACGGCAATTTTACTGGTGCGATGGGGATCGCCACGCTGGACGGGCTGGGCGTGCAGGGCGCCAACGCGCACACGCTTGACGAGCACATCGTGATCGACAGTCTGGCCGTGCGCGGGCGGCTGTTCTCCGGATTGCTGGCGGCGTTGGCATGAGCGGGGCGTCGGCGTGAGCGCGGGCGTGCGCCGGCCGGGCGGCGCGCTTGCCACCGCGTGGCGCATTGTCGCGTCGCGGCGGCGGCTGTTCATCGGCTTTGCGTGCGGTCTGGCCGCGGCACCGCTGCTGCCGAGCGGCGCGACTGCGACGACGCGCTCACTCCTGGCCTGGGACATCGGCGTCAGCGTGTTCCTAGTGCTGGCGCTGGTGCTGTTCCTGACCGAGGACCATCGGCACATGGCGGCCGACGCGGCGGCGCAGGAGGAGGGCGAGTGGACCATCTTCGCAATGACGGTGAGCGCGGTGGCGATCAGCATGGTGGCGATCGCCGGTGAGTTCGGCGCCGCCGCGCAGCTCAAGGGGGCCAGCAAGGGGTTGCATGTCGGCCTGGTGGCGGTGACCCTGCTGCTGACCTGGCTGATGTTGCACGTGGCGTTCGCGTTGCGTTACGCGCACGAATACTACTCGATATCTGGCGATGGCCTTGCAGTGGATGGCGGGCTGAACTTTCCGGGTGAAGAACATCCGGACTACATGGACTTCCTGTATTTCTCGCTGGTGCTCGGGATGACGTTCCAGGTCTCCGACGTGGCGATCACCTCGCGCAAGCTGCGGCGGCTGGCGTCGCTGCACGGCTTTCTGGGGTTTGTGTTCAACACGGTCATCCTGGCGCTGACGGTGAACATCGCGGCGGGTCTGCTGTAGCGGCGAGCTTGGGCATTCTCGCGAGAGGGGTCGTGGTGTTGTCAATCTACGACAAGGAAGATCTACGACCGCGATATCGGCGTCCGACCGACCGCGACATGGCCGTCCCCGGGACGATCCTGATGACCGTTATACCAACCGCCCGAATGATCGACTCTTCGGCGGCACCCACATCGTCATGCCGGCGGAGGCCGGCATGACGCGGGTACGGCGCCGATGGGTCAATCTTTCGGGCGGCTTGGTGTTAGTTAACATTTTTTACTGTCCGTGTCAAGCAATTTCGGACCCGTCCGGGAAGGTGTTCGTTGTTTCACGGCACCGCAAAGATGAAGCAGACACGCCGCACCGCACGACCTCCGTGGAAACAATTCGTCAGAACCGGAGTTCTAAAACAGCCGGTCCTTCGGGGCGTACTGCACGATGATGTCGCTCGGATTCGCCAGGTTCAGCAACGCCCGTGCCCGCTCGTCCAACATGTCGCGATCGAGATGGTCACTCTCCAGCGCATGCACCCGACGCTGCCAGGCGTCCCGCTCGGCCTCCGCCGCGGCAAGCTCGGTCTGGGCCTGCTTGAGCACCGCCTGCTCCGAGGCGGCGGATTTCAGTCCGTGCGGCCCCTGCACGGCGTTCCAGCAGAAATATCCGGTAACCGCCAGGAAGACCACTGGCGCGATCGCCCCCCGCATCCGCCGCTTCATGTCACGCCCGAACGACATACCGTCCCGATTCCGCCGAACAACGGCGTATAGCACGTTGAGACGCCTACACGATTCTTCACCCGGCGTGAACACCTCATGCAGGTCCCGCCCGGGCGACCGTCTCGCCCACGATCGCCCCCGGTTGATCCAAATCATCGACCTGATTTCCTGGCCAGAACGTGATTCACGCTTTAGTGATGAGATCTGGCGTAAGCGATCCCCCACAACCCGCGGCGGCCGCGGATGCGCGTGCATGACACAAAGCCATGTTGGAGCCAGAGAATGGCGAGGAAGATCGTCGTACGACCGAACGGCCAGGACGCGGCTGGCACCGAGGAAGCCACGCCCCCCGTGATCACGCCGCCCGCGGCCACTCAGCCCGAGGCCACGACCGCGGTGGCGACGATGGCACGGCATGCGATCGCGCAGATGCGGCGCGATCCCGCGGCGATCCGTCGGCTGTTCGAGTCCGGCGACTATCCCTATCACGCGCGGCTGCGGATGGCCGCCTACGAAGACCACATGCTCGAGCTGCAGCGCGAACTGCTGAAGGCCCAGCGTTGGGTGGAGGCGGCGGGCGAGCGCATCATCCTGGTGTTCGAAGGGCGCGACGCCGCCGGCAAGGGCGGCACGATCAAGCGCTTCACCGAGCACATGAACCCGCGCACCGCGCGCGTGGTGGCGCTGCAGAAGCCGACCGAGCGCGAGCGCACCCAGTGGTATTTCCAGCGCTACATCGCCCACCTGCCGGCCGAGGGCGAGATCGTGCTGTTCGACCGCTCCTGGTACAATCGCGCCGGCGTCGAGCGCGTCATGGGGTTCTGCTCGCCGAACGAATACCTGGAGTTCATGCGCCAATGCCCGGAGTTCGAGCGGATGCTGACCCGCTCGGGCATCAGGTTGTTCAAGTTCTGGTTCTCGGTGAGCCGCGAGGAGCAGCGCCGACGGTTTGCGATGCGCGAGACGGATCCGCTCAAGCAATGGAAGCTGTCGCCGATCGATCGCGTCTCGCTCGACAAATGGGACGACTACACCGAGGCGAAGGAGGCGATGTTCTTCTACACCGACACCGCCGATGCGCCGTGGACCATCGTCAAGTCCGACGACAAGCGGCGGGCACGGCTGAACGCGATGCAGCATTTCCTCGCCGGCCTCGCCTACGAGGGCAAGGACCACGCCATCGTCACCGGCCCCGACCCGCTGATCGTCGGCGCGAGCGCGCACGTGATCGGGGCGGATATGCATATTATCAACAAGACCGTGCATCCGGGGCTGAAGCGCAACCGCGGCGAGGCGAAGCAGCATCCAACCGCGACGCCACCCGTGACATAGGGTCTCGCGCGTCGCGGCCAGGGGGGCGGTATCGCCGGGAGCGCGCCGATGAGACCGGCCTCCATCGACGTTCGGATCGGCGCGCCAACACCAGCCGCGCACGATGCCTCGCCGGCATCCTGCACGTCGCCGTCGGCCTGGTTCCCGAACGCGAGGGTGAGCGTCGGCATCAACTGACATGCACGCCGACCGGCCTGCTACGGCGGCCGCCGGCCCGACACGGCCGAGCAACAGAACAAGCGCGCGTTCAGCCACGCAGGACCGTTCGCCCGGCATAGCGCGCCGCGGCGCCGAGCTCCGCCTCGATGCGAATAAGCTGGTTGTATTTCGCGATTCGGTCGGTGCGCGACAGACTGCCGGTCTTGATCTGCCCGCAATTCGTCGCCACCACCAGGTCGGCAATCGTCGTGTCCTCGGTCTCGCCCGACCGGTGGCTGACCACGCAGCGCCAGCCCGCGTTGCGCGCGATCTCCATCGTCTCCAGCGTTTCCGACAGCGTGCCGATCTGGTTGAGCTTGATCAGGATCGCGTTGGCCGAGCCTTCCGCGACGCCGCGCCGCAACCGCTCCGGATTGGTGACGAAGATGTCGTCGCCGACGATCTGCAGCTTGCCGCCGAGCGCCTCGGTCATGCTCTTCCAGGTGTCCCAGTCGTCCTCGGCGCAACCGTCCTCGATCGAGACGATCGGGTAGCGGCTGCACAGATCCTCCAGGTAGCGCACCATCCCGTCGCCATCGAGCGTCTTGCCCTCCCCGGCCAGCACGTATTTGCCGTCCTTGAAGAACTCGCTGGCCGCCGGATCGAGCGCGAAGGTGATGTCCTCACCCGGCCGATAGCCCGCCTTCTCGCAGGCACGACTAATGAAACCAAGCGCTTCGTCGGCGGACTTCAGGTTCGGTGCGAAGCCGCCCTCGTCCCCGACATTGGTGCTGTGCCCGGCCGCGTGCAGCTCCTTCTGCAACGTATGAAACACCTCCGAGGCCATCCGCACGCCCTCGGCCAGCGTCCCCGCGCCGACCGGCATGATCATGAACTCCTGGATGTCGATCGGGTTGTCGGCGTGCTTGCCGCCATTCAGGATGTTCATCTGCGGCACCGGCAGCGTCCGCGCGTAGACGCCGCCGATGTAACGATACAACGGCAGACCGAGGTCCACCGCCGCCGCCTTCGCCACCGCCAGCGACACCGCCAGGATCGCGTTGGCGCCGAGCCGGGATTTGTTCGGCGTACCGTCCAGGTCGATCAGCAGGTCGTCGAGCGCCACCTGGTCGGTGGCTTCCAGCCCCTCGACCGCCTCGGCGATCTCGCCTATGATATTGCCGATCGCGTTGCGCACGCCCTTGCCGCCATAGCGCGCATTGTCGCCGTCACGCAGCTCCACCGCCTCGTGCACGCCGGTGGAGGCACCGGACGGCACCGCCGCGCGGCCGATCGCGCCGCTCTCCAGCGCCACGTCCACCTCGACCGTGGGGTTGCCGCGGCTATCCAGGATCTCGCGAGCAATGAGGTCGGCGATTGCAGGCATGGCTGGTTCTCCATCAGGGATTGCGGCGGAGGGGCTAGCACTTAGCCCTCCGCCTCGCTAGCCGCCGGTCGGGCCGGTGGCCGATACAGTCGGATGACACCTTCATGGCACAGGAGACAACGATGCGAACAAACCCCGGGATGGGACCAAGCCGTAGCGGCGCCACCACGCGAACAGACCCCAGCGCCACGACGGCCAGGGGCACGACGGCCGGCGTCAGGACGGCCGCGGGTACGACGAATCGCGTGATGCGCGTTCTCACGGCGGCGGTCCCGCTGGCCGTGCTGCTTGGCGCCGCGCCGGGCCACGCCGCACGGACGGTCTACTATCAGGCCGGGGCCTGGCACGCCTTCACCGACACGGACGCCCAAGGGGGGGGCGCGGTCTGCGGTGTCGCCACGGAGAACCCGACCGGACCCGGCACGCTGGCGTTCACCTATACCGTCGGCGGCAGCGACCTGACGGTCAGTGTCGCCAAGCCGAGCTGGAACATTCCCGACGGCACCGCCATGGATACCAGTCTGCTGATCGACCAGGGCCAGCCCTGGACGGCGCAGACCACCGGGCACGGCACCGACGTGGTGTGGACCATCGACGCGGCCTCGATCCGCGAATTCGACACCGAGTTCCGCAACGGCCACACGATGACCGTCAGCTTCCCGGCCGGCAATGAGGCGCCCTGGACGCTGTCGCTGCGCGGCTCGACCGCGGCGAGCGAGACACTGTGGCGCTGTGTCCAGGACCGGAAGGACAGGGCCAACGCGGCCAGCGCGACGCCAAACGCCAGCACGGCGCCGAATGCCGGGCCGGCGCCGAATGCCGGGCCGTCGACGCAGCCGTTCGGCCAGGGGTCGACCCAGCCCAACGCGCCGGCGCCGGCTGGTTCGCCCACCGACGGTGCGGCTGCCCAGCCCTCGGCACCCACGTCCGCGGCACCCACATCCCCGGCACCCGCCAGCGGGACGCCGGCGCAGAACCCAGCCCCGAGCACGGGGACGTCGGGTCAAACTTCGGCCCCCGCCAACGGCACGCCGGCACCGACCTCGGCGCCGCCAGCCAGCGGCACGCCGGCGACAAAGCCATAGCGTTGCGTTAGCGTTGCGTTTTGGGGTGATCCGGGCGCTGTCGGGATGGGACCGCGGCGCTCGGTCCGCCGCAAGCAAGCTCCACCCGAGGAGCACACGGAGAAGACATCGCTCACGGTTCATAAGGTCGGGTCGGCGTTTCGCGGCAGCTGCCATTCCCGCACCGCCCCGCCTGCCATTGGGCTGGCGGCTACCCTCGGAAGTGACAGCTGCGGCACAAACGACCTTGGCGGCACCGCGGGCGCGAACAGCGGGGCAAGCACCGACAGCAGGCTCGGCTCCCACGCCCGGGCCAGCGTCGTGCTGCACACCGCCGCGGCCTTGATCGGGCTCAGGCGGGCACGCCTCGGCGCCGCCTCCCGCTCACCACCGGATCGTAGCCCGGCGGCAAGCCTACCGGTGGCAGGCTCATCATGAGGGTTGCTCTGGGGTAGGGTTGCACGCGGTTCCGGCTGCAGCACCGCTTCCCCCGGATCCTGGCCGTAGCCGCGGGCGCGCAAGCCGGCCGCCCGCAAGGCGATCTCACGTTGTAGAGGGTTGCAACCGTTCGACGCGAAATTCGGCCCTGACCGCCGCCCCGCCACAGCCAGCGCCACCGGAACCGCCACCACGACGGGTCGGTCTCCGCCACCGCCCAACCCGGTCGCTCGCGCGGCGTTCTCACCACCGGGTCGTAACCCCACCGGGTGAAGATGCCCCACCGGGTCACGATGCTCCCTGGCAGACTCCAGCGGGGCTGACTGTTCCATAGGGTCGTGACCGGAGATTCGCGTTTTGCCCCCGCCGCCCACTTGGTCGGCTCCGCGGCCGAAGCCCGCGCCGCGCGCCTCGCCGCCCCGCGCCGCGCGCGAGGGCCTCCCGCCACGGCGCCCAGGCCGCCGCCTCCGCCCTCCGCCAGCCGCTCGGCCGCCCGGCCGCATAGCGCCGCCCGAGGCCTCGCCGTGAGCCGCCCCCGTGCGTCCCGTCGCCCGCTTCTTAGGGTCTTTGTCGTGATTTCCATTTTGCGGGTTTTCGAGGCGTGCACCGGCGGCATGAATTCGGGCGCCGACGTCGCCAGCCGAGCTGCCAGCGCCGGCGGCAGATACACCCGGACCAGCTCCACGGCACAAAACAGCCGAGGCCTCGCCGCGAACCGCCTCCGCGCGTCCCATCGCCCGCTTCTTAGGGTCTTTGTCGTGATTTCCATTTTGCGGGTTTTCGAGGCGTGTACCGGCGGCATGAATTCGGTCGGCACCGTCGCCAGCCGTGCTGCCAGCGCAGGCGGCAAATGCACCCGGACCAGCCCGGCGGCACAAAACAGCCGAGGCCTCGCCGCGGACCGCCTGCGTGCGTCCCGTCGCCCGCTTCTTAGGGTCTTTGTCGTGATTTCCATTTTGCGGGTTTTCGAGGCGTGCACCGGCGGCATGAATTCGCACGGCGACGTCGCCGGCCGTGCTGCCAGCGCAGGCGCCAAATACACCCGGACCAGCCCGGCGGCACAAAACAGCCGACGCCTCGCCGCGGACCGCCCCCGCACGTCCCGTCGCCCGCTTCTTAGGGTCTTTGTCGTGATTTCCATTTTGCGGGTCTGGGGTGTCCATTTAACCGGAGTGCGGGATTTGCCTCCACGGGCGGCTCGGCGAAGGTCGCGCCAATGTGGGCGGATGTCCGCGTTGTCTCGGCGGCTCGGGACGTTCCATTGCCCCAGTCTACGCCCAACTCCGGTTAAATGGATACCCCAGTTGCGGGTTTTCGAGGCGTGCACCGGCGGCATGAATTCGCGCGGCGCAGTGCGCCCAGCGCAAGCTCCGTCGCTCGCCCCGGCGTCGGTCGGGGTCCCGTCGCACACCATCACGCGACCGGCTCCGGCGCCGCGCCTGCCGCCACGTCGCCGCCGGTGCGCGGACGCACGACATCGAGCGTCCAGCCCCTGGTCCAACCGCGTCACCACCCCGGAGGTCGCCTCGGCGTTCTGCCGAGGACGCGGCGCTCCCTTTCTCTCGGTGGCCGGGGCCGGCCCCGGCTCCCTCGTCATGGCCGGTAGACCTTGCCCCTCTAGAGCCTGCCACCGGGCTTGTCCCGGTGGGGCGCTTGACCCGGGGGTTGTTCCGGCCATCCCCGCCGGCACCGGCCCATCCGCCGACCCACCACCACCCAACACCCCCGCGTCATCCCGTCGCGACCCCGAACCACCCCACCCCGCGGCGAGCGCCGCGACGTCGATCCCATCCGCCAGCACGGTGCCGAAGAACGGCACCGGCTTCTGCTGGTGCCGCGCCAGCGTGCGCTCCAGCGCCGTCGCCGAGGCCGTCAGAGCGGCCGCGGTCCGCCGCAGCCGGCAGACCTGCTCCACCGTCAGCCCCGGCGTGTTCACCCGGGCGAACGTGTCGTCCGTCGCCTCGCGCAGGATTACGATCTCCGCGGCGATCCGCGCCTGCGGCGCGTCGGCCGGCATCAACCCGGCGATCTCCTGCACCAGCCGCGTGGCGCGCTCCAGCCGCCAGGCCTGGGTGGCGTCGGGCGGAGGGGCGCGGGCACCGCGGCGAACGTGGCCGCCAACAGGTCGGCGCTGAGGGAGTACGGCGGCATCGTCTCGCGGATGACCTCGGGGGGGATGCCGTTGGACGGGAGGCTCATGCGGGAAGGCTCCTGCTGAAATGTGTTGACATCGGAAGTCATATATACTAACTTTATGCTCAACGCCAGCTAACAATCATCCGATGCGCGGGCGGCGACGAAGCAAGGGGAGTAGACAAGTGCCATCGGACCCAGAACGACGCCGAGTGCACACAGCGTTTCACTGAGGGGGACTCGAATGGCACCGCGCGCGGCGGGCTGAGGGGCATGGGCGCGCGCGGCGGCATTTGGTTTCTCTCAGTGAAACACTGTGTGCACTCGGTGGAACTGGGTGCGCGCAGGCTGCCTGCTTGCTTTGATCGCTGGGCGATCGTATTTGGTATCGTATTTGGTGCGCGGGATTCCTGCCTGCAGCCCGTATCAACCGGGGGCCACGGCTAGATCAGCAAGGCAGACTAACGCAGAGTCTCACTGAGTAGATCTGGAACCGACAACCGCGGCCACGCCATTGCCTCGGAAGGTGATTGCGCAGCTTGATGACGGGGACGGCTGGGCGCCCCTCGGTCTGGTTGGACAACGTCTCGCCAATCTCGTGACTGACTTCGCCCCGCGCACATACGGGCACGCAAAGCTCAGCGAGCTTGTAAAAGAACCGGGCTCCTTCGAAGTAAAGAATGAAACAGCCTGCGGCATTTATATCCGGTGCAATCTATCGACTGAGCAGCCCACCGAGGCGACAGAGGCTCCCGCCCGACCTACCCGGCGGTGCAATCCATCCGGGATAGCACTGTTCCGTGCCTGCGTGCGCGGCTGCCGCGCCTGGTGAGGCACGATGCCGATCGACTCCGCCATCGCGCGAGCGACGATCGAGTTTGCCGGCACGGCCGCACCGATCCCGATATGCCAGCGCCGCGCAGCGCAGAGAAAGAGCGGCAAGTCCAGCCTGGAAATTGAACGCATCGGCCGGGTCCCTTGAAGGCACCCACACAGGTACAAATCTCATCGGCGTTCGTCTGCGTTCATCCGCGGCTCCAAACCTTCTTCACCTCGCCGCGGAGCGTTCGGTATCGGAACAAGATGGCAGCGCCGACAGGGGCAGATTTCGGCCAAGCAGCACCCGGACCGATGTCGCAAGCACCAGCGCGAGCCCCGTCAGCCAGTCGAGGTACGTTCCGAAGGCGGCCGTATAGCCAGCGCCGGAACGTGCGTGCTCCAGCACGTCGAAGAACACCGGTCCGATCAGTGCGACACCGAGCGCATTGGCGAATTGCCGCATGATGACCAACACCGCCGCCACGGGCCAGGCGTCGCGTGCCGGCAGCCCGGGCAGCACGGCGCCCGCCAGCGGCGCCATCACCAGGCCCATTCCCACGCCCTCGAGCACCAGTGCCGGCACCAGCAGCAGCGGTGACCCTGCAACCCCGATCCACCCCACGGTCAACCGCAACCAGGCCAGCCCGGTCTCCATGCCGAGCGCACCGACCACCAGCGGCGGCCGGCCCAGCCATCGCGCGACCCGCCCCGCGGCCAACGACGCCATGCTGAACGACCCGGCCATCGCGGTGAACACCAGTTCAGAGGCGAGCGCGCTGAGCTCCCTGCCCTGTGGCAAATACGGTGCGAGGGCCAGAAAGAATGATGCCACGCCGCAAAATGGCGCCAGTGCCGCGATGCCGTTCGGCGGTGATGCATCGTTGCGCAGACAGACGAAACTCCCTTGGGGCAGAACGGGCGCTTGATCTCTGCAAGCAAGCAAGACTTTAACACAAAGAAGCAGGGAGGACGCGAAGATCACGAAGAAGGGAGGCATGGCGCTTCGCGCGGTGCTTGATCAGACACCGAATTGCGCACACTAAGCGCTCGTGTATGACCAAGTACCGCGCGACGCGCCAAAATCCTTATGCTTCTCCGTGATCTCCGCTTCCTCCCTGCTTCCCTGTGTTGAAACCCTTGCTTGCTTGCTCGCTCGCTTGCTTGATTGTGGATGGCCCAACGTTCAGAAGGGGCATGCCGGGAGGCACCATTGTTCTTTGGTGGCCCATTGTTCGTTTGGCAGTGCTGGCTGCGCGGTGCTGGCCGGCGACGGCCGCCGGGGTGCCGTCACCGGCTTCACCGATGCGGTGCACAGCACGACCTGAACCCGAATTTCCCGCATGGGTCATATCCCAATGGATCATGTTCGGCGAAACCTGACCCACCCGCCCGCGCCTCGATCGTGGCGCGGGCGGGGCGTTACGGACGCGTGTCGTCAACCGCGGCTGGATAGTTTCTCCTAACCTTGATTCAAGCTGAGTAGTTTCCGAACCTAGCTTCGCAGGGCCGGGAAGGTATTGAGGATAGCCGCACATTGCAGCCACGCGGCGCCGTTGGCTGCGCTTCCGGCCTCTGGTGCGGAGAACGTCATGTTGAAAAGAGTTCTGATCTTTGCCAGATTGCTGGGCGTTCCGGGCCTTGGCGGCGTTCGATCGCCCGGCGTGGGCGCATAGTCCCGCGGCTCCGAACTTCGTGCCCCCGAAGCTCGTTGTCAGCCGTAGCGAGCGTAGGTATAAGCAGGCTCCGGAGAAAGATGCAGCGCCTCACGCCGGCAACAGGTCTCAGTTGAAGTGGAGAACGACATGTCATCTCGCCGCACGCTAACCCGGCCAGGAATGGGTCAAGGCTTTCTGCTAACCGGCTTGTGCATCGGCCTGGCCGGTGGATTGGCCGAGATCGTCGTCGTGTGGCTGTACGCGACGCTGGCCGGCGGAGACGCCGCAATGATCGCCCGCCACGTCGCCTCCGCGATAGGACTGGATGGCGCATCCGCGGCAACCGGCGTGGCCGTTCACATGGCCCTCGCCGCCGCGCTCGGTGTTGCCCTGAATGCCGCGGCGCAAACCGTCACAGGCGGATCAGTGCACGACCGGATGGTGTTTCCGTTCATGCTCGGCAGTCTTGCGATCGTTTGGGCGATCAACTTCTTTGTCGTGCTCCCGGTGGTCAGCCCAGGCTTCGTGCATCTGCTGCCGTATGGGGTCACTCTCGCCTCGAAGTTGGCGTTCGGCCTCGCCGCCGCCGCTACATTGCGGGCACTGCCGTCGGCAGTCTGGCTGCGGCCGGCATCCGGACCGAGCTACGCGGACGCCCCGGTTCCCGTGTCGGTGTACGCTCGCACGCGCAGAACCTGATTTGGTCGGCACCGCCCTTCTCGAGGTCATTCCCGTCCCCGGCTTAAGCCCGGGGACGGGAATGACAAGAAGGAAACGGTGCCGCCCAAACCGACCCACGACCCGGGCTCCATCGTTGCTGAACGATAAGCTGAACGCTGACCTCGCACGCGCATGACTGCGCGCGAGGCAGACGTGCCTCTGCCAAAGAGCTACACCGGCTTGCGCATGAACACGCGCTGAAACCCCGCCTGTTCGCCGCGCCCGTATTCCAGCCAGCCCAGCTTTGTGTACAGCGCGATGTTCTCGTGCATCAGCACATGCGTATACAGCCGCAGCTCTGCGTGGCCCACTCGACGCGCCTCGGCATCCGCGAAATCCAGTAGCAATCGCCCCACCCCCCTGCCCTGCCAGGCCGGCGCCACCGCGATGTTGTCCAGCAGCAGATGATCCGCCGCCGGTTCGAGTACCAGAATTCCGGCAATCCCGTCACCCCTGGCGCAAACGGACACCTCGCCCGCCGCGACCCGCGCCGCGTAGTCATCCAGCATCGGCCCGGGCGGCTTGCCGATGCGGTCGACATATTTCATATACGCATCGTGCACGATGCGTTCGATCGTCGGCACATCGGCAACGACGGCGCGGCGGATGACCGGCATGGGTCCAATCGGCAGAGGCACTGTTGGCATAGTTCCACTCGGCACGGACACTGTTCCTTCCCTCGCGCAGCCGGTAGACTTCCCGCCAACCACATCGTCCAAGGGGAGGCAGCCCGACCATGCGTATCCACAATCTCTACACCGACGCCGACGGCCAGTCCCACTTCCGTGACATCGAGGTCGAATGGGTCGAAACCCGCAACGCCAGCAAACTCAGCATGCGTCTGCCCGCCACCGGCATTATCTTCCGCGAGACCTCCGGCGACTACGACCTGGATTGGCATCCGGCGCCGCGCCGCCAGTACATCATCAACCTCGACGCCGGCGTGCAGATCACCGCCAGCGACGGCGAGGCCCGCGTGATCGGCGCCGGCGAGATCATCCTGGTCGAGGACGTCACCGGCAAGGGCCACCTGTCGAAATCCATCGGCGGCAAGCTCCGCCATTCCATCTTCGTTCCTATCGACTGAGAACACACCGCTCAAGCGACATACCCTGCCAGGGGACATACCCTAACTGGTGACGCACCGTAGTGGGGACACACTCCGCGAGGAAAACCCCCAACTGAGGAAAACCTGCCATGAAGCTGGCCTTTTTCGATGACTACAGATTGGGCGTGGTGAAGGGCGACGGCATCGTCGATGTCGCCGCCGTGGTGCGCGATATCCCGCACACCACGCCCGGCAACCTGATCAGCGGCTTGATCGAGCATTTCGTCGCCTGGCGCGGCAAGCTCGACGCCGCCGTCAGCGCCGGCACGCCGATCCCGCTCGCCAGTGTGCACCTGCGCGCGCCGCTGCCCAAGCCGGGCAACATCGCCTGCATGGCGGTGAACTACATGGAGGACGGCACCCGCGCTGCCCCGGCGCCGCTCAATGCCTTCCACAAGGCACCGAGCTCGATCATCGGCCCGGGCGAAACGATGGTGCTGCCCGACGTGCCCGCAACGATCTTCGAGGGCGAGGCGGAGATCGCCGTGGTGATCGGCAAGCGCGCCACGAAGGTCAGCGCCGCCGACGCGATGGGCTACGTGTTTGGCTACGTCAACTTCATCGACGGTTCGGCGCGCGGCTTGCCACCGCCTGGCAACGTGTTCTTCCAGATGAAGTCGCGCGACACGTTCTGTCCGATCGGCCCGTTCATCGTCACATCAGACGAGATCCCCGACCCGCACAAGCTGGCTGTGAAGCTCTGGGTCAACGGCGAGGTGAAGCAGGACTTCAACTCCGACGACATGGCGCACAAGATCCCGCGCTGCATCGAATGGGTCACCGCGATCCACACGCTGGAGCCGGGCGACATCCTGGCCACCGGCACCAACCACCGCGGCCTGTCCGCCTTCATGGACGGCGACACAGTGGAGCTGGAGACCGAGGGCCTCGGGCGGCTGACGATCCGGGTGCGCGACGACCTGAAGCGCGCCTGGTCGCGCGAGACGCGGCTCGATCGGCAGAACCAGGGGTTCGATACGCCGACGCCACAGATCAGCGGGAAGCACGCGCCGAAAGCGGGGTGACCGGATAACGTTTTGCTGCTGACCGGATAATGTTCTTCTACCGTCATGGCCGTCCCCGGGCGCTTGACCCGGGGATCAGACCAGGCCATCCACCCCCGACCTTCCCGGCGTCGATCACCGCCTTGAAACGGTCTTGGTCGACGTGACGCCGGCCTGGCTGAGCGACTTGACGACGCGCTACTGAGACCGCCGCTACCCGAACGCCAGCACGATGTCGAATGTCGTCGCCTTCGCCCCTGCCTCACCCGGCGCGTCGCGCAGCGCAACGATCAGCGCGTCCTTGCGCCGCGCGCTCTGCAGCCACGGGTCGCGATCGTTCCACTCATGGCCGGCGAAATATATCTGGGTGACAAGCTGCTCCCGTTTGCCGGTCACCTTGAAATGGATATGCGGCGGCCGCATCCGCCCGGGACCCGCGGGATACACCGCCGGAACCACCGTCGTGAATCGGTAGCGTCCCTCTGCATCGGTCGCGGTCACCGCGAACCCGTCGAAATTCGGATCGAGCGGCGTCGGGTTGCTGTCGTTCGGATGGGCGTAGCGGCCAGCTGCATTCGCCTGCCAGATTTCTACCCGAGCCCCCGCCACCGGCTCGCCGGCGCCGGTCAGTACGCGCCCGCTCAGATGCAGCACGGTGCCCTGCGCGCGGCCCGACCTTGTCAGGTCGCCGGTCAGCACCGGCTCCTGCTGCACCGGGTAGAACGGCCCCAAAATCTGATCGGGCGTGCGCAACAGCGCCGTTTCCGTAACCGCAACGTCATCAACCACGGCCATGGCTTATCCTTTCACGCGCAACCACTCGCGCCGCCGGCCAAGCGACCCACGCGGCACACCGCACGGGCCGATGGGGCACGATCTTAAACGCTGGTCGGGAACTTGCAGGTGTCGGCCAGCGGGTGCAGCACGTCGGCCGGCGGCGAGGTGTGTACCAACTTGTACAAATCCCACGGCCCCTTGCTCTCGGCCTTGGTCTTTACCTGGAACAGATAGGCGGGGAACACACCGCGGCCATCGGCACGGATGCTGCCCGCGCCGAACGCGTCATCATCGGTCGGCATCGACTTCATTTTCGCCACCGTCGCTCGCCCACTCTTCTGCGCCTCGTCCGCTCCCATCGCCTGCGCCGCCTTCAGGTAGTGCAACGTGATGGCGTACGAACTGGCATGCGCCTGGTTCGGATAGTTGTTCGGCGTCTTCACGAGCATCCGCTTGGCGAATGCGCGCGACCGATCGTCGCGATCCCAGTAGAATGTTTCCGTCGTCGTCAGTCCGCCGCACACCTCCAGCCCGAGCGAGTGCACGTCGGTGATGAACAGCAGCAGCGGGGCGATCTTCATCGTCTTGCTGAGCCCGAATTCAGCCGCCTGCTTGATGCAGTTCTGCGTATCGAGCCCGGCGTTCGCCAGCCCCAGCACCGTGGCCCCGCTCGCCTGCGCCTGCGTCAAATAGGCGGAAAAATCGGTGGTGTCCGGGAATGGATAGCGCAGGTCGCCCTTCACCTCGCCGCCGCCCGCCAGCACGACCTCCTTGGTCAGATCCGCCAGCGACTGGCCAAACGCGTAATTGGCGGTGATGAAGAACCACGACTTGTTGCCCGCCGCCATCAGCGCGCCGCCGGTGTTGTGCGCGTTCTCGTAGGTGTCAAAGCTCCAGACGATCGAGTTCGGACTGCATTGCTGCCAGGTCAACGCGGCTACGGTGGCCGAGGCGTTGAGCATGATCTTGTCCTTCTCCTTCGCCACCTGCGCCACCGCGAGCGCCACGGACGAGGTCGGCACGTCAATCGTTGCAGCAACCCCCTGATCGTACCACTGCCGCGCAATGGTGGAGGCCACGTCAGGCTTGTTCTGGTGGTCGGCGCTGATCAGCTCCACGTCGAAGCTGAGATGCGGGCGCATCTCGTCGATCGCCTGCTGCGCGGCGGCGACCGAGGTCGGGCCGGTGTTGTCGCGATAGGTGCCCGACAGGTCGGTCAGTACGCCGAGCTTGATGCTGGGCTTGCCCTGCGCGCGGGTGCGAATGATCGGCGCGGCGGACAATGCGGCCGCTCCACCCAGCAGCAGGCGACGCGAAACAGGCATGGAAATCCTCCCAACTGACGTGTCGCGGCCCCGCGCTTGGCCGCGGGGTGCGGGCGTTGAATGCCGCGCTGACGGGATGATGGCATAACCCGATCAGGCCAGCTAGGCGAGCTGGGATGTTCCGGCCGGCCGCGGCAGTCGGGGCGCCGCTGGCCGAGGCAGCGCGCACCAGGCGTCTGATTGCCGCCGCGGTGCCCAGGCGCTATCCCTCGGTCCAGCACCACGCCTGCACATAAACGACCGGGAGGCCCCGCATGAAAAAAATCCTCAACGATCCGTACGCCTACGTCGCCGAGATGCTGGAAGGTCTGGTGCTCGCGCATCCCGACCACTACCAGCGCGCCGGCACCGATGGCCGGGTGATCAAGCGGCCGGGCACACCCATTGCGGGCAAGGTTGGCATCGTCTCCGGCGGCGGCTCCGGCCATCTACCGATCTTCACCGGCTATGTCGGCAAGGGACTGCTGGATGCCTGTGCGATCGGCGAGGTGTTCGCCTCGCCCTCGGTGGACCAGATGGCAGACGCGATGCGCGCGGCGAATGGCGGCGCCGGCGTGCTGCGGCTGTATGGCAACTACGGTGGCGACTGCATGAACTTCGACATGGCCGGCGACATGCTGGACATGGAGGACGTCCCCTCAACCACGGTGCTGCTGGCCGATGACGTGGCCAGCGCACCGAAGACCGAGGCCAACAAGCGGCGTGGCGTCGCCGGCATGGTTTACGCGTTCAAGATCGCCGGCGCCGCCGCTGAGACGCGCGCCGATCTCGCAACGGTCACCAGCATCGCGCAGAAGGCGTCCGATGCCTGCCGCTCGATCGGCGCGGCGCTGACATCGTGCACCGTGCCGCAGGCGGGCAAGCCGACCTTCAGCATTGCCGAGGATGAGATGGAGATGGGCATGGGCATCCACGGCGAGCCCGGCGTGTGGCGCGGCAAGCTGCGCACGGCGGATGCGATCGCCGCGGAGATGCTCGACCTGCTGCTGGCCGATCTGCTGGTGGCGCGCGGCGATCGCGTCTCGGTGCTAGTGAACAGCCTGGGCGCGACGCCACCAGAAGAACTCTACATCCTGTATCGCCAGGTGGCGGCGCGGTTCCACGATCTCGGCGCGACCATCGTCATGCCGCTGGTTGGCCGCTATGCCACCTCGATGGAGATGACGGGCGTGTCGTTCACGCTGTGCAAGCTGGATGATGAACTGGAACGA
Source organism: Acetobacteraceae bacterium (assembly GCA_003151425.1). Taxonomy (GTDB): domain Bacteria; phylum Pseudomonadota; class Alphaproteobacteria; order Acetobacterales; family Acetobacteraceae; genus Palsa-883. Next base: position 14,438 of record PLXO01000061.1, on the reverse strand, counting down.
TTGCTGAAGGCGCCGGCCGAGTGCGCGTTCTGGAAGGTGTGACGCGATGAGCGCGACCACGGGCACTCCGACGGATTCGCCGACCGCGCCGTTGACCACGTCGTTGACCACTGCGGCCTTGGCCGACGGCCTGCAACGCATCGCGGCGCACATGGAGACGGTGGCCGAGGCGCTGAACGCGGCGGACGGCCAGTTGGGTGACGGCGACCTTGGCGTGACGATGCAGCGCGGCGGCCGCGAGCTGGTGAAGGTTTTGCCAACGCTGCCGGACGATGTCGGCATGGCCTTGCTGGCGTGCGCCCAGGCGGTGACGCGGGTGTCGGGATCGAGTTACGGCACGTTGCTGGCGACTGGGTTGATGGCGGCGGCGAAGGCCACGCGCGGACGCACCGAGGTGCCGTGGGCGGAGTTTTCGGCGCTGCTGCATGGCGCGTTGCAGGCCATGATGGCGCGCGGCAAGGCCTCGCTGGGCGACAAGACAGTGCTCGATGTGTTGGACGCGACTGCGCGCGCGCTCGATGGCGTAGCACCAGGGGAGATGCTGTCGGCGGCGAGCGGCGCAGTGGACGACACGATGACGCGGATGCGCGGCCAGCAGGCGAAGATCGGCCGCGCCCGCATCTTCGCCGAGCGCTCCGTGGGGTTGGACGACCCGGGGATGCTGGCCTTCCGCGAGATGTTGCGCGGGCTGTCGTAAATTGCGGCGATATCGCCCGGGGCGCTTCCTGCCAGGAGCGACTGCTTCGTGGGCGCGTTTCACGCTGGCGGCGCCCAAGGCGTCGTGGTCTCGGCGTGATGCTTGGCAGGCTCAGCCTGAGTCCACGCCACCGGTGCCCGATGCCACCGCGGGTGGCGCGAGCGCCCGCAGCTCCGCCGCCAGGCCGGCGATCAGGTCGAGCGCCCGCGACAGTTCCTCGGCTGATGGTTCCGCCTGCGGTTCGGCCAGGTCGGGATAACGGTAGGCGATGCTCCAGGTCGTCCAGTCCTGCATCGCCACCACCAGTGACCCGATCGAGGGGAAGTGCGAGGCAACGACTCGCCCAAGTCTTTCCAGGTTGTGGGTCTTGCCGAAATCGATGCTTGCATGGACCAGGAAACCCTTCAGCAGCTTCTCCGCCGCCTGCTGGCAATGGAAGGCCGCCGCATCGTGCGCCGGCGGATCGCAGACCATGCAAACCCTCGCAACGCGCTGATCCGAATCGGCGACCCGAAGCCGGGCCAGAACCTCCTGCCAAATGTCGGCCGGCTCAGGGCCGCTCATAGACGAGAATCCCCTCCAGTGTCGCCGCGCGCGAAAGGGTTCCAGCGATCCGCGATTTGCGCTGAAAGGTGGCCTCCCGCACCGGAAACACATCAGCCGGCTCGTGGTACGATCGGCGGGACTCGAACCCCGCCCGCAGTGTGACCTTCTCCGGCGGTGTGTCGTCGTCGACGATCACCAGCAGGTCGATGTCGCTGTCCGGTCCCGCCTCCCCGCGCGCGACAGAGCCGAACACGATCACCCGCCGCGGGTTGAAATAGGCCACGACGGGATCGAGCAGTTCGGGTGGGACCAGCGGCGTGGCCATTGATACGACGGCCTCGGTCTGTGTGGTGTCAGTGCGAGTCTAGCCCATCGCGCAGCCGGGGGTAACGCGCGGTCAAGCGGCACGAGTGGTCTTCAGCGGCAGGGCAACGGTCTCCAGCGTCGACAGATCGAAGCGTTGGGAGGCATGATCGATGTCGAATCCCACGACCTCGCCCGCCGCGTCGATGTCGACGTTCAACCCCTCCGCCACCTCACGCACCTCGGCGCCCGGCTGCGGCTTCAACTCGATGTAGAGGCTGTCCGTCTCAGGATAATAGTGCAGCTTCATGGCGGGTCCTCTTGGTATCCTCGGTCGAAGAAGGCATTATGGATCGTCTCGCCGTCATCCAGGGTGACGACGCGTCGTATGCGCACCCGACCGTCGCGAGGGTCGGACACCCGACCCCACCAGCGAATGCGCCCGTCGAGCTGGGCGGAGCGACGTAGAGGCGCGGCCAGGACGGCGTCGCACCACTCTGCCATGAGGTAGGGCCGCTTGCGTAGCACCTGCTGCCGGAAATAGCGCGTCGTCTTTACGCGGCTTGTGGCACCAACCGCCCGAAATGATGGAAGCATCACCATGTCGCGCGATAGATCTCAGAACTTCGGCGCGCGCGGAAAACCGTTCGGCGGCAGCCGGCCTGCCTGAGCGCGCTCGCCCAGCCAATCGCGAAGGTTCGTTTCGGTGCGGGTCTTCTCGCCCAGCCGCCACGTCAGCCCGTCGGCGAGGTAAAACACCTTCGCATCCGCCAGCCCGCCGTCCTTGTAGCGTTGCAGGATCACGCCGCCGCCGCGCGTCATCTCGGGGACCTGATCCAGCGGGAACACCAGTAGCCGGCGATTGGCGCCGACCACCGCGAGGTGATCGCCATCGGCCGGCACGCACATCGCCGCCTCCTCGCCGGGCCGCAGGTTCAGCACCTGCTTGCCGGTGCGCTTCTCCGCCGACAATTCCGTACCCGGCACGACAAAGCCGCGCCCCACCGACGACGCCACCAGGTATTTCCCCGCCTCGTTCGCAACGAACAGCGCCACCACGTCGTCCTCGTTGGTCAGCTCCGCCACCAGCCGCACCGGCTGGCCGTCGCCACGGCCGCGTGGCAGGTCGGCCGGCTTCAGCGTGTAGGCGCGCCCGTTGGTGCCGAACAGCGTCAGCCGATCGGTGGTCTGGCAGTGCAGCCGCAGCTTGAGCTTGTCGCCTTCCTTGAAGCGTACCTCTGCATCCTCGTCGAGGTGGCCCTTGAACGCGCGGATCCATCCCTTGTCCGACAGCACCACCGTCAGCGGCTCGCGCTCGACGAACCCCTCGTTCGCCACCTCCACCGCAACAGGCGCGGCACCGACCTCGGTGCGCCGCGTCCCCAACGCACCACTGCCGAATTTCCCCCGTGTCGCCTCCAGCTCCTCGACGATGCGACCCCAGCGCAGCCCTGCATCCTTCAGCAGCGTCTGGATGTCGCGCCGCTCCTTGGTCAGGCCGCGGTGCTCCTTGCGGATCTCCATCTCCTCCAGCTTGCGCAACGACCGCAGGCGCATGTTCAGGATCGACTCCGCCTGCACCTCGGACAGCTCGAACCGCGCCATCAGCCGCGGCTTCGGCTCCTCCTCCTCGCGAATGATGCGGATCACCTCGTCGAGGTTGAGGTAGACCAGCAGATAACCGTCCAGCACCTCGATCCGCCGCTCGATCGCCGCCAGCCGGTGGCGCGTGCGGCGCAGCAGCACCTCGTGCCGGTGATCGAGCCAGGCCCGCAGCACCTCGACCAGCGACATCACGCGCGGCGTCCGTGTGGCGTCCAGCACGTTCATGTTGAGTGGGAAACGGGTTTCCAGCCCGGTCGCGCGGAACATCGTCTCCATCAGCACCTCGGGCTCGACGCCGCGGGTGCGCGGCTCCAGCACAAGGCGGACGTCCACGGCGCTCTCGTCGCGCACATCGCCCAGCAGCGGCAGCTTCTTCTCTTCCAGAAGTTGCGCGATCTGCTCGACCAGCCGCGCCTTCGGCACCTGATAGGGGATCTCGCTGACCACGATCTGCCAGGCGCCGAATTTGCCCTTCTCCACCGACCATTTCGCCCGCAGACGGAACCCGCCGCGGCCCGTTTCGTAGGCGGTCAGCAGCGCAGCCGCGTCCTCGGCCAATACGCCGCCGGTCGGAAAATCCGGCCCGGGCATGTGGCGCAGCAGCTCGGCGGTCGTTGCGTTAGGATGACGGATCAGATGGATCGCCGCGGCGCACACCTCGCCCGCGTTGTGCGGCGGGATCGAGGTCGCCATGCCGACCGCGATCCCGGCGGCGCCGTTCGCCAGCAGGTTGGGAAATGCGCCGGGCAGGACAACGGGTTCGGATTCCTCGCCGTCGTAGGTCGGGCGGAAATCCACCGCGTCGTCATCGATGCCCGCCAGCAGCGCCGAGGCGACCGCGGTCAGCCGCGCCTCGGTGTAGCGCATCGCCGCGGGGTTATCGCCGTCGATATTGCCGAAGTTGCCCTGGCCCTCGACCAGCGGATAGCGCGCGGCGAAATCCTGCGCCATCCGCACCATGGCATCGTAGATCGAGGCATCGCCGTGCGGGTGGTATTTGCCCATGACGTCGCCGACCACGCGCGCGCATTTCTTGAACCCGGCGGTGGGGTCGAGACGTAACTGATGCATGGCGTAGATCAGCCGCCGGTGCACCGGCTTCAGCCCATCGCGCACATCCGGCAGCGAGCGCGACATGATGGTGGACAGCGCATAGGCCAGGTAGCGCTCGGACAGCGCGTCCGCCAGGTTGGTGTCCTCGATCCGGCCGATCAGGTCATCCGGCATTCTTGATCTCCTCGATGCGGCCGATCAGGTCGCCCGACATCCTTGCTCTCCAGGGGTCTGCGACGTGGGTTCTCCAACGTGGGGTTCCCTCACGTGGACGTCTCCGACCCGGATGTGTCCGAGCCGGATGTGTCCGACCCGGATGTGTCCGACCCGGACGTCTCCGACCCGGCCGTGTCCGACTGGCGGGTCACCGATTCGCCGGCCTCCGACTCGGCGGCCAACGCCGCGACGCGGTCGTATAGCATCCGTCGCGCCGCCGGCATCGGTCGGTGGTGGTGGCCGAACGCGTCGCGGGCCAGAAAATGCCCGGTCAGTGCCAGCCCGTCGCGCCACTCCGCCGCCGCGCTGGCGTTGGCGCCGACCAGAAAGCCAGGCAGTCGCAGCAGCCGGTCCGACCAAGCCCCGGCGGCCGCTTCGGTGACCGCCCGGCCGGTGCGCGGCGAGACATAAGCGAGGCCCGCGGTCTCCCCGCTGACGGCACAGACGCTCAGGTCGAGGCCGTAGCCGAGATCGGCCAGCAGCAGCGTCTCCCATCGCACCAGCTCCACCAGCATCGCCGGTCCCTGCGACAGTCGGGCGATGAACCGAAGCAGGCCATGGAACACGCGCGGCTGCGGCTCGCGCTCCGGCAGTGCGCCCTCGGCGACGGCGCAGGCGGCGCTCAGCATCGCCAGCGTCAACGGATCGTCCATCGCCAGCGCGGCGGCGGGATGCACCAGTTCGGCCGAGAAGCTGCCAAGCTGCTCGGCCAACCGCGCCACCCAGTGCGCCTGCACCAGATTGCCGGCCTGCCAGGTCGCTGCGCCGCTACGGCTGGCACCGCCGCGCGCGAGCCCGCGGTGCAGGCCGTGCGCCTCTGTCATTACGCTACCGATCGCATCGCCCTCGCCATAGGGGCGCGCATCCAGCACGATCGCCGGCGCATCCCAGTCCATGTCAGTGGTCAATCATCAGCGATGGGGTCCCCGGGGCTTTGCACCCGGGAGGGACTACAACCAGTGGAACCCGTGCGCCATCACGCCGAGCAGGGTGCCGGTGGTGCCCAGCGTCATGCCCAGCAGCCAGCGGAAATCGCTGCGTTGCTCCGCGGCGAGGCTGTCGAAACAGCGATCGATCGTGTCCATACGCCGCTCGATCCGTTCCAGTGACGCGGCGGTCGTACGGGCGATCTGTTCCAATACGGCGACCCTGGCTTCCATGTAGCCAGGATACCGGCCGTCACCGAGAGGTTCAATGGGACTATCCGGCACGTCCTGCGCTCGATGGTCAACGGCGGGCAGTGTGACGTCCGATCGTAAAGAAAGTTCTGCGTCCGGCCGCTACAGCCAGTGGAACCCGTGCGCCATGACCCCGAGCAGGCCCAGGAATGCCGCGAGAGTTGTCCCGGTTGCCGTGACCATCATGCCGAGCAGCCAACGAAAATCGTTGCGTTGGGCCGCTGCCACTAAATCCAACCGACGCTCGATCCGCTCCAGCGACGCGGCGGTCGTCCGGGCGATATGTTCCAACACGGCGACCCTGCTTCCATGTCGCCAGGATACGGGCCGCCACCGATAAATTCAACGGGAATATCCGGCACGACCTGCGCTCCATGATCAACGGCGCGCAGTCTGGTGTCCGATGGTAAAGAAAGTCCTGCGTCGGGTCGTTACAACCAGTGGAACCCGTGCGCCATCACGCCGAGCAGGCCCAGAAGACAGGCAAGAATTGTCCCGGTTCCAGCGATCATAATGCCAAGCAGCCAACGAAAATCACTGTGATGATCACCCCACAGCATATCCAGGCGTCGTTCGATCCGACCCATACGCTCGTCTGCTTGCGTCAGCGTCATGTCGAGCCGCCGCTCGATCCGATCCATACGATCGTCTGCATGCCTCAGACCCGTGTCGAGCCGCTGCTCGATCCGCTCAAGCGACGCGGCGGTTGTGCGGGCGATCTGCTCTAATACGGCAACCCGGGCTTCCATACCGCCAGGATATCGACTGCCGCCAAGAGGTTCAACGGGAATATCCGGCACTCCACCGCTCCGTGGTCAATGCGGACACTCTGATGCCGGATAGTTAAAGAAATCCCTGCGCACCATTGAATAAACCCCGCATGGCGCGGCAGGTTGCACACGATCGTCTGCTTGCAGGAGCAGATCGCGCCCCTGCCCGACCGCTACACCGCCGCGGCGAGTGGGGTGCGTACCCGATGCACGATCGGCCCACGGATCAGCAGGAAATAGGCGATGGCCGAGAACAGCGCCATGCCGGCCCCGGCGAACAGCGCCGGCACGAACGAACCCGTCGCCTGCACGATCAAACCGGTCGCCACCGGCGCCAGCGACCCACCGATATATCCGCCGAAATTCTGCAGCGATCCGAACGAGCCGGTGCAGTTCGCCGGGCCGACCACCGTCACCAGCGCCCAGGAATAGGTCGTCGCCGCGGTGCCAAAGAACATCGCCCCGGAGAGACAGGCGATCGCCACCGTGTTGCTCGGGACCAGCGCAGCGGCGATGACGCATCCCGTCTCGAGCACCAGCACCGTGCACAGCGGCAGCTTGCGGCTGCTGATCGGGCTCACGCCCCGCCGCGTCAGAAAATCGACCAGCCAGCCTGCCGTCAGGGAGCCGACCACGGCGAAGATGTACGGAATGCCGGCGGCGATTCCGGTCCGGGCCACGCTCATGTGGCGCTCGATCTCCAGGTAACCAGGCATCCACGCATAGAACACCCATTGCACGTAGATCGTGCCGAAGTAGCCCACCAGCAGGCCCCAGGTGGTAGCGGAACGGAACAGCCCGCCCCACTCGCGGACGGTGATCTGCTTGATCTCGCCGGCCTGGTCGCCTTCCGAGCGGTAGCGGTTTTCCGCCGCCGTCAGGCCGACCTGCGATGGCTCGCGATACAGCCAGTACCACAGCACGCCCGCGATCAGCCCGAGCACGCCCATGACGATGAACATCCAACGCCAGCCGAACGCCAGCATCAATGCGGTGAGCACCGGCGCGGCAAGTCCGGTCCCGAGGGTCGAGGACCCGTTGAAGATGCCGGTGGCAAGTCCGCGATCGCGCACCGCAAACCAGTCGCGCACCACGCGGCCCGCCGAGGGAAACTGCGGCGCCTCGCCAATGCCGAGCAGCAGGCGCGCGATGAAGAACTGCGTCATGCCGGTAACGAAACCACACAGCATTTGGGCGCCGGACCACAGCACCAGCCCCCAGGCGAGCAGTTTCCGCGGGCCGAACCGGTCGATCAACACGCCCACCGGCAGTTGAGAGAACGCGTAGGCCCAGAGGAACGCCGACAGCAGCGCGCCCATCTGCGCGATCGACAGGCCGAAATCATGCCGTATCAGCGGATTGGCGATCGCCAGGGCAGCCCGGTCCATCGTGTTGATCGCGCCGCCGATGACCAGCAGGGTTAACGCGGCGCGTTGGATCTTGCGCACCCGCGGCGTAACTGGAATTTTCTCGGTCACCGTCGTTGTCCTTCCCCGTTGGAATATTTCCGCGTTGGCTCCGGCGCTTCGGCAAGAAGGATTGACCACGAAGACACGAAGAACGTGAAGAACGAAATCGACAAGCACTCAGCGCGAAGCGCATACTGTTTGCTTGGTGTTCTTCGTGTCTTCGTGGTGAACCTTGCTTGCTTGCGAACCATCCGCAACGCCTCGCACAGTCGATTAGCACCAGCAACGAATGGCCCAGACCCGGCGACGTCTACGCAGTATCCTCCAGCCTGATCGCGCGCAGCCGCGCCATCTCCTCATCCCACCCGGCGCGTTCCTTCACGTTCAGAAACAAGTGCACCTTGCGCTCGAACAGCTCGCCCAGCGCCGCGCGCGCGCGTGCGCCGATCGTCTTGATCCGCGCGCCGCCGGCGCCGATCAGGATCGCCTTGTGGCCTGGCCGCGCCACGTAGATCGTTGCATCGATGCGCACCGAGCCGTCCGTGCCCTCGCGCCAGGTCTCGGTCTCAACGGTCGTTCCGTATGGAACTTCCTCATGCGTCTGCAGAAAAATCTGCTCGCGCACGATCTCCGCCGCGAGTAGCCGGTCCGGCAGGTCCGTCAGATTGTCATCGGGATACAGATGCGGCCCCTCCGGCACCGCCGCGGCGAGCGCGTCCAGCAACGTCTCTAGCCCGTCCCCGGTCGTGGCACTCACCATGTAGGTCGCCTCGAACGGCGCCAGCGCCGACAGCGTGGCCGTCATCGGCAGCAGCCGCGTCAACGGCACCAGATCGATCTTGTTCAGCACCAGCCAGCATCGTCGTCCCGTATCGCGCAACCGTTCCGCAATGCCGCGCGTCTCCTCGTTCGCGCCACCCTTCGCATCGACCAGCAGCAGCACAAGGTCGGCATCCTTTGCCCCGCCCCAGGCCGCCGCGACCATGGCGCGGTCCAGCCGCCGGCGCGGACGAAAAATGCCCGGCGTGTCCACCAGCAGGATCTGGCTGTCGCCGCGCGGCAGGATGCCGAGGATGCGAAACCGCGTGGTCTGCGCCTTCGGCGAAACGATCGACAACCTCGCCCCGGTCAGCCGATTGAGCAGCGTCGACTTCCCCGCGTTCGGCGCCCCCACGATCGCCACAAACCCACACCGCGAGGTCATGGCGTCGTGCCGCTCGACCCAGCGCCACTCAGCCCGACGCCGCCTAACCCCACGCCATTCAGCAGCGCCTCGGCGGCGAGCTGTTCCGCGGCGCGCTTGCTGCCGGCGGTGCCGGTACCGGTGAACGCCCCCGCCGCGACCGTCACCTCGAACACCGGCGCATGCGGCGGTCCGGAGCGGGCCGTCACCTGGTAGTCGGGCAGGCCGAGGCCGCGCGCCTGCACCCATTCCTGCAACGTCGTCTTGGCATCCTTCGGCGGCTCCGCCTGCGCCGTCATCACGCCATCCCAGGCGCGGCGAATGAACGCCCGCGCGCGATCCAGCCCGCCGTCGAGATACAGCGCGCCCAGCGCCGCCTCCAGCGCGTCGGCCAGCACGGTGGCGCGGCGCCGCACCCCCGCCCGCGCCTCGCCCGGCGAGACCGTGAGCACCTCGCCCAGCCCGATCGTCTCCGCCACCTCGGCCAGCACCGGCTGGGACACCAGCAGCGCCAGCCGCCGGCCGAGCTCGCCCTCCTGCTCATGCGGAAACCGGTCGATCAGCCACTCCGCCATCAGCAGGCCCAGGACGCGGTCGCCGATGAATTCCAGCCGCTCGTTGGACCCGCTGCCACGCCCGCCGGGACGCACCGCGGAGCGATGGGTCATTGCCTCGCGCAGCAGGCCGGGGCGGGCAAAGGTATGGCCGAGAATGCTCTCGATCGTTTCGGTCAAGGCCGGCGATCCAGTCTGGGCCAGCGATCCATCCGAGGTCGGCGGGTCATCCGAGGCCGGCGGGCCATCCGAGGCCGGCAGCCCATGCGAGGCCGGGGATCCAGTCAAGACCGACGATCCGGTCCGGGCCGGCGGCTCGCGCGATGCCGGCACGCGCGCGACCCGGGCGCGCTCAATGGCCGGCGCCCGATCAATGGATCGGTCGCATCAGCCGGCTCCAGCGGACCTCGAACGGCCATTCCCAGACTTCCCACCAGGGATATTCGGCATCCACCGAGAAGAACAGGATTTCCGCCCGGCCAACCAGATTCTCGACCGGAACAAACCCGACGCCGTTCATGAACCGGCTGTCGGCCGAGTTGTCGCGGTTGTCACCCATCGCGAACACGTGCCCGGGCGGCACCAGATACTCGGACGTGTTGTTCATCTCGCCCTCGTCGGTCGCCTTCAGGATGTAGTGGTTCACGCCACCAGGCAGCGTCTCCAGGTAGCGGCGCAGCACCATGTGGATGCCGCTGTCGTCGGTGACGTAGTCGCCCGCTGGCTGGCGCGGCACCAGGTCGCCGTTGATGTAGAGCTGCCCTTGCTTGACCTGAATGCGATCCCCCGGCAGCCCGACGATCCGCTTGATGTAGTCGGTCGTGTCGTCGCGCGGGTATTTGAACACGGCGACATCGCCCCGGTTCGGCAACCGCCCGAAGACGCGGCCGGAGAACAGGTCAGGCGAGAACGGCAGCGAGAACCGCGAATAGCCGTAGCTGAATTTCGACACGAACAGGTAGTCGCCCACCAGCAGCGTCGGGATCATGCTGCCGGAGGGAATGTTGAATGGCTCATAGGCGAGGGTGCGGATTCCGATCGCAATCAGACCGGCGTACACGATCGTCTTAATATTTTCGACCAGTCCGCTCGTCTTGCGCTTCGCCTTAGTGATTGCCATGGAGACTTCCAAAAAATGCGGCCGGATCAAGCCCATGCCGTGAGAGACTGTCAAGCGCGTGGAGGAAATGTCACGCTCCCGGGATCAACCCTCACGGGATCGAGGAGGCCAGCGGATCGAGCCCAGGGACCAAGACGCAGGGACCGAGGCCCAGGGATCAGGACCCAGGAGATCAGGACCAAGCGATCAAGGCGCGGGTGAAGTGCCGAAAGGCACCGCTGAGATGATCACCTGTGCGAAGGCATACGGATACTCGTCGGTCATCGTGAGGGCGACCATCGCGCGCATCCCTGTCGGCGTGATCGCGGCCAGCCGATCCGCAGCCCCGCCCGTCATGTGCAGCGTAGGCTGCCCTCCGGGCAAATTCATCACCCCAAGATCGGCAAAGAACACCCCCTTGCGGAACCCCGTCCCCAGCGCCTTCGCCGCCGCCTCCTTCGCCGCGAACCGCTTGGCGTAGGTCGCGGCCTGGATCTTCGCCGTCCGCCGCCCCGCTCTCGCCCGCTCGACCGGCGTAAACACCCGCGCCAGGAATCGCTCCCCATGTTGCGCGATGACCGCCTCGATCCGGCGGATGTCGCAGATATCGGAGCCAAGCCCTAAAATCATAGTTATCAGTCTTCAGTCGTCAGTGCGCAGAACAGAGCAGCCGCACCGCACGTCCCTTCGATTCCTGACTCTCTGACAACTGACGACTGAAAACCGACGACTGAGGACGGCCCGCCCTTCGACTTTTGCTTGTCAGACAACTGACGACTGAAAACTGACAACTACTACCCCTTCGCCCGCTCCACACCCTTTACGGTGGAGAGCACCCGCAGGCCGGCGATCACCTTCGCCAGATGCGCCAGGTCGCGCACGTCGACGTCCACCAGGATCTCCATGAAATCCTGCTGGCGATTCGCGGTCTTCAGCGCCGCCACCGATCCCTCGTGCTTGCTGATTGCGTTGGCCACGTCGGCCACCGCGGTCGGCTCGTTCGCCGCAATCACGCTGATCCGCGCGGTGTGCCCCGAGCCGGTCCGGCTCAGCGCGGCGTGGTTCCAGTCCACGTCGATGAAACGCTCCGGTGTCGCGGCGAACGCCTCCAGCGTCGGGCAGTCGCGCGCATGGATCGTCACGCCCTTGCCGGTCGCGACGATGCCGACGATGGCGTCGCCCGGCACGGCATGGCAGCAGCCGGCGAAGTGATACTCCATCCCCGGCACCAGCCCGGTCACCTCCATCCCGAAATCGGCCTTCCCGGCGGACTTGCCTGGACGCGGCGGCAGTGCGGGCACCATCCGTGGGGCGCGCGAAGCCTGGCGCAGCTCCGGATAGGCGGCGTGCACCACGTCGCGCGCGCTCAGGTTGCCGTTGCCGACCGCGATCGTCAGGTCGTCGACGCCGGCGAGCTTCAGCGCCTTCAATGCCGGCTCCAGCGCCTTGGCGGAGCCGTCGACGCCGGCCTGGCGGAACGCCTTGGCCAGCTCCGCCCGCCCGATATCCATGTGCTGTTCGCGCTGCTGCTGGTGCACGAAACGGCGGATCCGCGCGCGCGCCTTGCCGGTGACGACGAAGCGCTCCCATTGCGGCGACGGCGTGCCACCGCGGGCGGTCATGATCTCGACCTGGTCGCCGTGCTGCAACTGATAGCGCAGCGGCATCAGCTTGCCGTTGATCTTGGCGCCGACGCAGGCATCGCCCACCTGGCTGTGCACCGCATAGGCAAAATCCACCGGCGTCGCGCCGCGCGGCAACTGAATCAGCTCGCCCTTCGGGGTGAAGCAGAAGACGCGGTCCTCGTAGAGCTCGAGCTTGGTGTATTCCAGGAACTCGTCCGGTGCCGCCGCGTTCTCCAGGATCTCCAGCAGGTCCTGCACCCAGCGGTACTGATGCACCTCCTTGCCGTCGGCCTTGGCATCGGGCGCCTTGTACAGCCAGTGCGTGGCCACGCCGTTTTCCGCGATGTCGTGCATCTCCTGCGTGCGGATCTGCACCTCGATCTTCTGGTTGCGCGGCTCGCGCAGCGTCACGCCGGTGTGCACCGACTGGTAGCCGTTCGATTTCGGAGTCGAGATGTAATCCTTGAACCGCCCGGCAATCACCTGATAGGCGGAATGAATCGCCCCCAACGCGGCGTAGCAGTCCTCCTTGGTCCGCACCACAACGCGGAACGCCATGATGTCGGAGAGCTGCTCGAACGCCACGTTGCGCCGCTGCATCTTCTCCCAGATCGAGTAGAGCGACTTCTCGCGCCCGGTCACCTCGATCACCGCCACGCCGGATTGCTCGCAGACGCGCCGCAGCTCGTCGCGCACCTCCTCGATCACGTCGGCGCCCTGGCCGCGCAGGAAGTTCAGCCGCGCGTGGATCGTGTCGTAGGCCTCGGGATCGAGCTGCGCGAAGGCCAGCGTCTGCAGCTCGGTCTTCATCGCGTCCATGCCGATCCGCTCGGCCAGCGGCGCATAGATCTCCATCGTCTCGCGCGCGATGCGCTTGCGTCGCTCCACGTCCTGCACGAAATGCAGCGTGCGCATGTTGTGCAGCCGGTCGGCGAGCTTGACCAGCAGCACGCGGATGTCGCGGCTCATCGCCAGCACCAGTTTGCGGAAGTTCTCCGCCTGCTTGGTACGATCCGATTGCAGCTCCAGCCGGGTCAGCTTGGTGACCCCGTCCACCAGCCCGGCGATCTCCTTGCCGAACCGCTCCGCGATCTCCGGCAGCTTGACCGCGGTGTCCTCGATCACGTCGTGCAGCAGGCCGGTGGCGATCGAGGCGGTGTCGAGCCGATAGCCGGCCAGGATGTCGGCAACCGCCACCGGATGGGTGATGTAGGGATCGCCGTTGTCGCGCTTCTGCGCCCCGTGCGCCTTCGTCGCCAGCACATAGGCGGCGTCGAGCAGCGCGGTGTCCGCCTTCGGATCGTAGGCGTGCACCTTCTCGGTCAGCTCGAACTGGCGGATGACCGGCGGCCGCGGGCGCTCGCCGCCGGCGACGCTGTCTCGCACGGCGCTGCCTGGCGCAATGCTGTCCGTTACAACATTGGCCGCCACGACGTTGCCCGTCACGACATTGGGTGTCATGACCTTGGCCGTCACGACATCGGGTGTCATGACCTTGGCCGACACGACCTTGGCCGTCACGACATCGGCAGGCAGGGTCGCGTCCCCGGCGATATGCGCGGGGTCCTTGGCGACAAGCACCGGCGCGGCACTCGCCGGCGTGGCACCGTCAGGCGCGAGCGCGGGCGCCGGGACCGCTTGGCCTCGGGCGCCCGGGGTCATGTCGGTCTATCGACGCGCCCGGCCGCCGAGTTCCGCCTCGATGGCCGCCTCGATGTCCTCGGGCGACATCTCCTCGTTCTCCGACGGCAGGTTGGCCGACTCTTCCTCGGCCGCCACGTCCTGCAGGCCGAAAATGTTCTGATCGGTCGGAATCAGGTCGAGCACCTCCTCGTCCGCCGGCTCCGGCTCCGGCGCGCGCGACAGCGACTTCACCAGGTCCTGCTCGATCTTGCCGAGCTCGATGGTCTCCTCGGCGATCTCGCGCAGCGCGACGACCGGGTTCTTGTCGTTGTCGCGATCGACCGTCAGTTCTTCCCCGCGCGACAGGTTTCGGGCCCGCTGCGCCGCCAGCAGCACGAGCTGGAACCGGTTGGGAACCTTCTGGACGCAGTCTTCGACCGTGACACGCGCCATGCGCTCAGCCTCCAAGGCAACTCTAAGGGTGAACTCCCCATTTAGGCGAGTGCACTGCACAAAGCAAGCTGGCGCGCGCAGGGCCATCGGGTGAATGAAGGAAGGCCAGGGGCTTCGCCCCTGG
>PLXO01000302.1 GCA_003151425.1 Acetobacteraceae bacterium | reverse complement strand
GGGGTCCAGGGGGCAAAGCCCCCTGGCGGGTTTCAGGGCGGAGCCCTGACCTTGCTTTCCTTCACGCGCCGGCCCTGTCGAGCCAGCCCAGCAGAGCGTCGTTGAAGGTGCCAAGGCTCTTATAGCGGGTGAGCTCCGCGGGCAGCGAGCGGACCGCCGCGGCCAGGCGCGCGGCCACCATCGGCGTGGCAATCACGCGCGCCAGTGGATAGACGTGCACGCGGATGCCAAACAGTACGGCGTCCGAGCGCGGCAGGCGGCGCAGCGTCTGGCGTTCGACGCGCAGATTGAGCGTCTCGCCGGCATTTTCGGCGGTGATCGCGGGATTGATGCCGCCGCGCCAATGGCCGCCGATCTGGAACAGTGCCGGATCATCCATCACCGACCAGTTCAGCCGCTGCGCGACATGACCCGGCTTCACGTGGCGCATGAAGCGATCGACCGGCCGCGCCAGCCGCTCGGCGTACAGCGGCACCGGGCCATGCACCGCGGCCAGCGGACGCCCGAGCTTGTCGTGCAGCCGCCACCGGCTGGGAAAGCACAGCACGGCGGCGGTGAAGCGTGGACCGTCCTCCGCGTGCTGAATGATGCACAGATCCTCCTGTACCAGCCGGCCGGCGAGTTCCAACGGATCGCACGCCGGTGGCGCGAGGGTCCAGGTCTCGCCGGTCAGCCGGTTGTGCAGCCGCGTGTCGTCGCGGTGGAACCATGTCGGGTAGGTGCGTTCGAGATGTGCCGCGACCAGTTCGAGCGTCTCGGCGCGCGCGTCCTCGGAACCTGGCAGCGCCGCGAAGACCTCGTCGTGTCGTTCGGCAAGCAGCTCGCGGCGCTGGCGCATTTCGTCCTGATAGCGCGCATCGAGCTCGAGCCATGCGCTGTCCGGTGCCGCCGTCAAACTCATCGACATGCGGAATTCACCGGCCTCGAACGGAAGATGGATCGCCTCCTCGGGCAAGCTCGTCATGTCAGCAGGATCGTCACGTCCCGCAGACTCGTGATGTCGAACCGTGCCTGCTCAACGCTGCTGCACCAGTTCCACCATGACCCCGTCCGGGCCGCGGATGAAGGCGAGGCGCAAGCCGGGATTACGGGTGAGCGGCCCGATGGCGATCTCCGCGCCCTTGCCGCGCAGCTCGGCGACGGCCGCATCCACATCATCGACGGTCAGGCCGATATGTTCGACACCGTAATAGGGAAACCGCGGCGCCGGTGCGGTCGGGTCATCGGGATGGGTCGGCGCGACCAGAATCTTTTGCTTGCCCAACAGAAACGAGATGCGCTTCTGGCCGGGATACAGCGTGCCCGGCGGATAGACGCCGCGCGTCACCTCGGCGCCGAACATCGTTTCGAAGAACCCCGCGGTTGCCTCGGGGTCCGAGCTGCGCAGATGGACGTGGTCGAAGTGATAGTCACGCATGGCAGATTCCTTCGTTCATATGACGCCCTTCTCCCGCAGCACGGCCAGCGAAGCTGCATCCAGGCCCAGCCGCTCCGACAGCACGGCATCCGTATGCTCACCCAGCAGCGGCGGTGCGATGCGATAGTCGGCCGGGGTTTCCGACAGCCGCACCGGGTTGGCGATCACCTTCACCATCCGGCCCGAGCTGTGTGCCATCTCCCTGACGGTCTCCCGCGCGATCACCTGCGGATCGGCGAACACTTCGGAGAGCTTGTTGATCGGGCCACAGCCGATCTTCAGCGCCTCCAGTCGGTCCACCCACCAGATCGTGGCATGACGCTGCATCACCGGCGTCAGCGTGTCGGTGACGAGCTGGCGGTTGCGCACCCGCGCCGCGTTGGTGGCGAAACGTTCATCCTCCAGCAGATGGCTCAGCGCGAAAGCCTCGCAGAAACGCTTGAACGTTGGGTCGTTGCCGATTGACAACACGATGTGACCGTCCTCGGTCGGGAACACCTGGTATGGCACGATGTTCGGATGCTGGTTGCCGAGGCGCGCGGGATTTTCCCCGGTCGCTAGGTAGTTCATGCCCTGGTTGGCCAGCCAGGCGACATGCGTATCGAGCATGCCGATATCGATCTGCTGCCCAATGTTCGTCCCCTGGCCCGTCGCATCGCGATGGTGCAGTGCGGCGAGGATGCCGATGCAGCCATACAGGCCAGCGAACAGATCGGCGACCGGCACCCCCACCTTCTGCGGCATCCCGTCCGGGTCCCCGGTCAGGCTCATCACCCCGCCCATCGCCTGGATCAGGCTGTCGTAGCCGGGGCGCGGCGCATACGGTCCGGTCTGTCCAAAACCGGTGATCGAGCAATAGATCAGGCGCGGAAAGTCGTTGTGCAGATCTGCATAGCCGAGGTGGTATTTCGCTAGCGCACCGACTTTGAAGTTCTCCACCAATATGTCGCACTGCGCAATCAACTGGCGCGCAATGACCTGGCCTTCCGGCTGCGCGATGTCGAGCGTGACCGAGCGCTTGTTGCGGTTGACGCCAACGAAGTAAGCACTCTCCTCGGTGCCCGGCATGGTGGGCGGAGCGAAGCCGCGCGTGTCGTCGCCGCTGCCCGGTTTTTCGATTTTGATCACGTCGGCGCCGAGGTCGGCCAGCATCTGCGCACAGGTCGGACCCGCCAGCACGCGGGTCAGGTCAAAGACCTTGAGGCCCCTCAACGGCCCGGTCGGTTCGTTCATCCGCCTCTCCGGTCAGCCCACCACGCGCGGCGGGCGGGTTCGCTCGCCCGCCGCTTATAGGTCGACCGGAGGAACAGGCAACCCCGCCGAGTCGTAGTTTGGCGCGCACGGCACGAACCGCGCCCGGCGACGTGCTACGCCGCGGAACGTCGGACCACGCGCTACGCGGCGGAAGGTCGGGCGGTCGGTCAGCTTCCGGCGGCGATGCCGGCCTGGACCTCTCCGATCGCCTCATTGATCAGCCGTATCGCGGTCACCCGGTGCCCACCCTTGTCGGCGCTCGCCTCCTGAAGCTGGGCCTGTGCGTTCTGCAGGGCGTGCAGCGCGTTGGTCATGTGCGGCTGGGCCGCGACAACGCCTCCGGCCGCGAAACCAACCCCGAGCAGAAGTGCCGCACCGGCGGCGACGGTCAGCCGGCGACGCGCGGTCTGCGACAGCACGATGTGCATGGTCATTCCCCTTTGATTGCCTTCGGCGCCGTGAGTGGACGACTGTGTGCGCCGACGCAATCATCCTGCTTGCAGGACGGCTTGGCAACCAATCAAAATGTTGGGAACCCGACGGTGCCACCCGCATGCGTCAGTCAGGCACCCAACGTCGTGCCGGCGAGGCTCTCGCACAGCTTCGCCATCTCGGTGTGATCGGCGTCGGAACCGAACATCGCCTGCGCCGCCAGCACCAGCTCCTTGCACAGCGCGGAGAACGGCGTCGGCGTCGCCGTCTCCCGCCCGACCTGCAGCGCGATCGACAGGTCCTTCGCCAGCAGCCCCATGCTGAAGCCGGCATCGAATTTCCGCGACAGCACGTACTGCTTGAACTTCTTTTGCGTCGAGTTGTTCATCCCCGTCGCAGCGTTCAGCACGTCGGTCATGACAGCCGGATCGAGGCCGAAACGCTGGCCGATCAGCAGCGCCTCGATCCCGATCAGGAAGCCACCGGCGGAGACCAAATTGTTCAGCGCCTTCATTGCCTGGCCGGACCCCACGGCACCGGTGCGCAGCACGTTGGAGCCCATCGCCGACAGCACCGGCATGACCCGGTCAATGATCTTGGCATCGCCGCCGGCCATGATCGCCAGCTCGCCGGTCTTGGCCCGGGGCACGCCACCCGACACCGGTGCGTCAATCATGTGGGCGCCGAGTGCGGCAACCTTCTCCGCCAGTTCCTGGGTGATCGAGGGGATGCCGGAACTCATTTCGATCACGACCGTCCCCGGCTTCAGGCCGGCGAACAAATTGTCATCGCCGCTGCCCAGTACGGCAGCGACGATGGCGCTGGTCGGCAGCATGGTGATCACCACGTTGGATGTCTGCGCCAACAGACGCAGGCTACCCGGCGCGCTGCCGCCGATCTGTTGGACGAAGTTGTTGGCGACCTCGCGGCGAAGGTCGTTGACCTGGACTTGGAAGCCGGCGCGCACCAGACAGGCCGCCATCGGCCAGCCCATGTTGCCGACGCCGACGAAGCCGACGCCGGGGACGCCGACGCTGGGTCGGGGGGACGATACGTCTGACATAGGATCAGCCCTTCACGCCGTCGACGTCAGCGAACACCCCTGTGGTGATCTTGCACGCATCCCGGCAGCTCAGGATACCGCAACCGGCGGCGATCCGCATCAGGCGGACCGCCCCCCGGCATCAGATCCGTCTGCTCCGTGCCATGTCTGCCGCGTATCAGGTGTAGCTGAACTGCGGCCGCCAGCCCGCCGCCCCCTCCGGCAACAGGTCGAGCAGGTGCCACAGCGCGCAGAAGTCGTCGTCCGGGCAGAATCCCGTGTCGGCAACGCGAAGGATACGCGCGCCGTCGCGCTGGAATACCGACACCCCCGGCCGCCAGCCGCCGCTGTCCGAGCGGTAGCCCATATCCGCGGCGAAGTCGGTCCCGTCATGGCTGACCATCGGGAAGCGCCAGCCACGGCCGGCGGCGAAGCGTTGCTGCACCTCCGGCGGGTCGGGTGACGCCACGACAAACGCCGCACGGTCGGCGATGTGGGGGTAGAGGCCGTTGAACCCGTCCGCCCACAACGTGCAGGCCGGGCATGACGTGCCCATGTTGTGGATCACGATCAGGTCGCGCTTGTCGCCGAACAATGCCGACAGGCTGCGCGGTCCGGCCGGCGTGGCAAAGACATAGTCCGCCACTGGCTCCGGCTCGATCGCCGCCTGCACCTCACGCATCTTCCGGCGAAGTTCCGTAAGCTGCTCGCGATACGCAGTGAGCTGGCGATTGCTCTCGCGGTACGACATGTCAGTCTCCATAGCGGTCGTGCAGCCGCACCCATTGCATCGGGGGATGCAGATTCGCTTCATCGCGGCCTTTTGGAACGAGGTCGAGGTAGTGATAGGCGCCGTTCATCATGTCGAGGCCGCGCGAATAACAGGAATAGGTGTGGAACACGGCGCCGGACGCGTTCCTGTAGAACACGCTGATGCCTGGCTGTTCCGTCACCGACAACTTGATGGGTCTGTAGTTGTAGGTGACCTCGCGCGCTTCAAGTTCGTCGCGCGTGAAGCTGACGTCGTAGTCGTGGTTGAAGCTGCTGCCGCCCGCCGACACCATGGTGAACGTCCAGCCGAGGCGCTGTTTGAGGGCGTCGATCTTGGCGAGTGAGGCCGAGGTGACGGCAATCAGCGTGACGTCCCGATGTCGCAGATGCACGGGAGTGCCGTTGAGGTTGTCGGCCCAGAACGAACAGCTCTTGCAAGGTTGCTCCCAGTCCGAGCCGAACATGAAGTGATAGACGACGAGCTGCGAGCATGCGCCGAACAGGTCTGCCAGGGTCTGCTTGCCCTTCGGCGTGTCGAAGACATAGCTCTTGTCCACCCGTTCCCATGGCAGAGCGCGTCGCTCGGCACTGAGCTGGTCGCGCTCGCGGGTGAAGGCTTTCTCCTTGGCGAGAAGCTGCCGGCGGGCTTCGAGCCATTCCGTGTGTGACACGACGGCGTGCGATTCGATCATCGTGGTCCCCGTCTGTTGGCTGATGTTCGTTTGGGTTTGTGGTCGATCTGGCCGAGTGCCGCGGCGAGCAGATCGAACTGCGCCTGCCAGTACTTGCTGTAACGATTGAGCCAGACCGCGGCCGTGAAGATCGGGCCCGCATCGAGGCTACAACGACTGATGCGCCCAGTGCGTTCCTGCCGCACCAGCCCGGCGCGAACCAGCACCTGGATGTGCCGCGACACCGCCTGCAGCGAGATGTCGAACGGCGCCGCGAGCTCGGAAACCAGCAGCGCGCTTTGGTCGAGCCGTTGCAGGATTTCCCGCCGCGTGATCAGCCTTTCGCACCATCGACTTCCTTGAACACCTCGGTGGCGATCTTGAACGCCTCCAGGCACGCCGGGATGCCGCAATAGGCGCCGATCTGCATCAGGATCTCCTTGATCTCGTCACGCGTCACGCCGTTGGTCAGGGCGGCGCGCAGGTGCAGCCGAAACTCCGAGCCGCGGTTGAGTGCCGCCAGCATCGTCAGGTTGATCATGCTGCGCGTCTTACGCGGCAGGCCGGGGCGCGTCCAGATCATTCCCCAAGCGATCTCAGTGGTCATCTGCTGGAACGCGGTGTTGAAATCATCGGCGCGCGCCAGCGACCCATCGACATAGTCGGCGCCAAGCACGGAGCAGCGAACTTCCAGTCCCTGCTTGAACAGTTCGCTCTGGTACTCGGGGCGGTTCGGGATCTCAGGCATCGTGGTCTCCTGCTGCGCGAACGACAATCGGGTCAGGCCCGAGGGCAACGCCGCCGGACCGTAGAATTTGCCTGCCGGGGCGGCAAGCTGTTGACTGGCGGCATCACCGGAGGAGACCGCAGCCGTGGCATCGCCCGAAACACCGACCTACGAAATCCTCGCGCTGCGCTACGGCATCTTCGACGGCCGCATCGCCGCACAGAACTACCTGATGCCGGACGACCACATGGCGCCCGATCCGCTCGACTTCCTGGTGTTCGCCATCCAGGGCCCAACGGGATCGGACAACCCCCGCACCATCGTCATGGACACCGGTTTCAACCCGGTCTCGGCCAAGCGGCGCGGCCGCGAAATCCTGTGCACGCCGGCCGAGGCGCTGCGTAATGCCGACATCGACTCGACCGAGGTGCGCGACGTGATCCTGACGCACATGCACTGGGACCACGCCGGCGGAATGGACTACTTTCCGAAGGCGATGTTTCACCTGCAGGAATCGGAGATGGAATATTGCACGGGGCGCTGCATGTGCCAGCCGTTCCTGCGCCGCCCGTTCGATGTCGATGACGTGCAGAGCGCGATCCGCGCGCTCTACGCCGACCGCATCCGTTTTCACGACGGCACGGCGGAGATCGCACCCGGCATCACGCTGCATCTGATCGGCGGGCACTCGGGCGGCATCCAGTCGGTGCGGGTGCCAACCAAACGCGGCTGGGTGGTACTGGCCGGCGACGCGGTGCATCTGTGGGGCAACATCCGCAAGCGCAACCCTTTCCCGGTGGTCGTCGACGTCGCCCGAATGTTGCGCGGATTCGAGATCCTGGAAGCGCTCGCCGACGGACCCGACCACATCATTCCGGGACACGATCCGCTGATCCTGAAGCGCTTCCCGCCGCACAACGGCAACAAGGAGATCGTGCGCCTCGACCTGCCGCCGATCGGGTGACAGACTGGCTGCGGACCTGAACGAAGTCTTCGCCCCCTCCCCTTGAGGGAGGGGGTTGGGGGGAGGGGTTGGCGCGGTGTGAGGCTTCGGTGTGACCCTGGCACCAACCCCTCCCCCACCCCCCTCCCTCAAGGGGAGGGGGAGGACTTTGAGCTTGAAATCCCCACCCCAGCCCGGCGCGACGAAGGAAGCCGGTTTGCCGCAGCCCCACCCTGACCCGACACGCCCGGCAAACCCGCCCCGTCGACACGCCTGGATCATCCTGGCCGGCGCCTTCACCACGTTCGCGGTGGGGTCCGGCTTCATGCACGCCTACACCGTGTTCCTGGTGGAGTTCGTGCGCGACTTCGCCTGGTCGCGCGCCGAGGTCTCGATCGCCTACGCCGTGGCACAGGCCGTGGGCGGTATCAGTTCGCCGCTGGTCGGCGTGCTGGTCGACCGGCTGGGACCGCGACGCCTGGTGCTGCTGGGTGGCGGCCTGCTGATCGCCGGGCTGGCCGCCAGCGCCGCCATCCATGCGCTGTGGCAGTTGGTGCTGCTCTACGGCATCGTCATGACGCTGGGCGCGAACTGCCTGGGCATGGTGGTGTTCGTGCCGGTCCTGTCGCGGCTGTTCGTGCGCCAGCGCGGCATGGCGGTCTCCATCCTGCAATCGGCCAACGGGTTCGGCCGCGCCTTCTCCGCCCCCACCTCGCAACTGCTGATCTCCGGCATCGGCTGGCGTCCGGCCTACCTGGTGCAGGCGGCGTTCATGGCCGCGGTGGTGCTGCCACTGGCGGCGCTGTTCCGCCGCGCCGACGCCGTGCCGGTCATGCCGCACAGCCGCCTGGCCGTCGCGGCGCGAAGCTGGACGCTGCTGGAGGCGATCCGCTCGCGCCAGTTCTGGCTGCTGTTCGTGGTCTATCTGTGCACGGGCATCGGCAGCTTCCTAGTCTCCTTGCACCAGTTGGCGTTCGCGGTCGATATGGGATTCGACAAGCTGTACGCTGCGACCGTGCTGGGCATGGGCAGCTTCCTGTCGATCCCCGGCATCATCGTGACCGGCACACTGTCCGACTATGTCGGGCGCGAGATCTCGGCGATGCTGACCTACGGCGTGTCGATCGCCGGGGCGGCGTGCGCGCTGCTGATCACCGGGCCGGACCAGCACCTGCTGCTGTGGCTGCACGCCTGCCTGTTCGGCATCACCTGGGGCGCGCGCGGGCCGGCGATCACCGCGAAGACGGCCGACCTGTTCCCGGGGCGGCAGTTGGGGGCGATCCTTGGGGTGATCACGATTGGGTCGGGCCTGGGGTCCGGGCTGGGGGCGTGGGGTGCCGGGTTCATCTTCGATGTATCCGGCAGTTACCGACTGGCTTTTATCCTCTCGATGGTCGCCTACGCGCTGGGCTGCGTGGCATTCTGGGCGCTGCGCGATCGCAAGTGATCGTCGGTTGAGGACCGGGACCGACGACAAGGCCGACCACAGCGGCCGATGACAGGAGGCGATGACATGGGCCGCTCGCATGGGTTGACGGCATGGCCGACTTTACACAGCGCACCCTGCTCAATGGCCCAATTTGCCGGCGCAAGGCTTTCTCGAACGCTCTTGGCCTCGGCCTGTCGGTCGAGGACATGCCCCGCCATGACCCCGAGGCATGCGACAAGCAGGCGACCGTTGCGTCGATGGTGTTTAGCGATGTAGTTGATATCAATGGACATAGAAGCGCGATGAAATGACGATCAATCAAGGCGATGCAGGAGACATAGATCGATGAAAAGGCTGTTGCTGACGGTAATTACAGCGCTGCTGCTGAGCTCAGGCACAGCGCGGGCGGGACCGTATGAAGATGGCCTTGCTGCTGCTGGACGCCGTGACTTTGGAGAGGCGATTAAATGGTTTCGGATTTCGGCAGCGCAAGGCAATGCAAACGCGCAAGTCGAACTCGGTGAGGCGTATCTGCATGGGTGGGTTGTTACACAGAATTATACGGAGGCAGGAAAGTGGCTTCGGCTTTCAGCAGCGCAAGGCAATGGACGTGCGCAGACTAGACTCGGTCTCATGTATACCGCTGGTGAGGGCGTCACGCTGGACTACCGGGAAGCAGTCAGGTGGTTTCGGCTAGCAGCCCCCCAGGGGGATGCTCGTGCGCAAAACATGCTCGGCTTAATGTATCGTTATGGTAGAGGAATAGCGCAAAATTTCGTCGAGGCGGTTAAATGGGAACGGTTGTCGGCAGCGCAAGGTGATGCAGATGCACAATTAGAACTCGGCATCATGTATGACCTCGGGCAGGGCGTGACCAAGGACTACGTTGAGACAATCAAATGGTTTCGTCTGTCCGCAGAGCAGGGTAATGCGGAAGCGCAATTCCATCTCGGCGCGATGTACGCCATTGGACAGGGCGCTACGAAGGACTCCGTAGAGGCAGTAAAGTGGCTTCGACTGTCGGCAGCGCAAGGCGATGCAAGCGCGCAATTAGAACTCGGAGCGATGTATGCCGATGGGGATGGCGTTCTACAGGACTACGTTCGCGCGCACATGTGGTACAATCTTGCTGGTGCGGCAGGCAATTCCGACGCCGCGAAAAATCGCGACGGGGTTGCGGCGCACATGACATCGCAGCAAATCGCAGAAGCCCAAAAGATGGCTGCGGAATGTCATCGGCGCAATTTCAAGGGCTGCGACTAAGAATCGAAACCGTGATCGACTTCGCCCGCGCAATCACCAGATCGCGCACGTCGCCATCACGCGCCGGGGCCGCTTCCAGGTGGTATGGTCGAGAGGCACCATTGTCTGACGTCGGCATCGATATCGGGCCGTTCGGTCTGCTCTTGTTCGCCTTCCTGTCGGGCTGGCCAGGGATTCTGTTTGGCGGCTCCAACACATTACTGGTTTCTGACGCAACGCTCGCTTTGCAGATCAGGTGGGTATTCTATCCGCGCTGATCCGACTCGCGTTTCATCGGAGAACAACGCTATGTTCATCGCATCCAACCTTAACAGTCGATTACGGGCTTTATCGAACACCAGATATATCACATCCGGCTCATCAACCTCCACCACACCAATATTTTTGGCGCGTCGCTGACCGTCTACTTTGAAGACCTCAAATGCAATCAAAAGGTGGTCATCGTCCAAAAGTATTTTGGGCGAAAACTACCCTTGTTTGGCATCAATATCTCACCGGTAACTGTATAGGTGGTCGTATCGTTCGGAAATTCTTTCGCGCCAACTGCCGCGATACAAGTCCAGACCTCAGAGGCGATTGTCGGCCGCGCAGCCCCGAAGGCTACAAATCCGACCACCATGAGCCCAACAAAGCGATTCATTTTTCGTTTCCCTTTCACGAGACACGTGACCGTATCGGCCGCCATTTCTTCCGGAAGCGACGCCAAAGCTCCTTCAGGTCGATGCTGACGCCCCATAGGCCCGGCTTGAGAGATACAAGCTCCTTGGACGGAGGCGATGCCGGGACGGGACCGTCGGAACCCGTAGATTTCAAACTGCGACCGTCGATGAATCCAATTTTGATGTAGAGTATTATCGAACGGTTGCGGTCAAGGTCGTCTTTGGTCGGATGCGCATACATGGCTGGTCGCCTCGGTTTTCGTGGTGACCAACCATCAAACACATATTCAGTCTGGGGACAAAAATGTATCTTTATTGTCCCCAGATAGCGACTCCTCCATTACGTGCACGAGCGCATCGTTCCCTTTGGCGGTGGCAATGTTGTCGAAGAGGTGAGATAGCATGACGAAGTTCTCCTTTGCTATTTTATATCTCTGATGAAGCGTCTGCTCAGTTCCCTGAACTATATTTTGAGCAGTAATCTCTTTGATTGCTTTTCGGATTGACAGTCCGTCGCGCCTCTTCAACAATTCGACATGCAGTACCAGAGTAACGTCGTCATCTTTTCGCATGGCCGGCTTTCCGCGTCTTCGCGGCGCGCCGCGGAATCCGGGGACGTGATCGCGTGCCAAGTGAAAAGCAAGATTCGCCCATGACGGTGCAGTCTCCGGGCCACCCTCCATTGCACCGGCTGGCTCGATTTTATAGTGAGCAAACAATGCCCTGAATTTCTCGTCTATTAGGGCCGCGAGTTCCTCGCCGGTCGGGCCGGTGAGTATCGTCCATTTCGGCATGGGCTGAGCCAAGATCCCCGTGTAGGGCTTGTTGTCAGACTTGCTCGACGCTGCTCTCTTCATGTAACCCTCGAAATCGTCGGCGCACTGACGTTGTAGCTGCGGGCAATCTCCGTGAGCAACTCTCCGCTCTCACGCCGATTCACCGCCTCGCGCCTCTGATGCTTCGTCATCTTGAAGGGGCGCCCAAGGCTCTTGCCGTTAGCCTTCGCCCGCGCCCGACCCTCGCCGGTGCGCGCGCGGATCAGCTCGCGCTCGAACTCCGCCAGCCCGCCGAGCACGGTGAGCATCAGGCGGCCGTGTGCCGTCGTGGTGTCCGCCCAGGCGTCGCCCAGGGAGCGGAAACCGGCCTCGCGGTCGGTGATCGTGGCGAGGGTGTTCAACAGGTCGCGGGTCGAGCGGGCCAGGCGGTCGAGCCTGGTCACCATCAGCACGTCGCCGGCGGCGAGCTGGTCGAGCGCGCGGCGAAGCTGGCTGCGGTCGGTCTTGGCTCCGCTCGCCACCTCGCGAAACACATTCTTGCATCCGGCCTTGGTCAGTTGGCGCACCTGGGCGTCAACGCTCTGGCCGTCGGTCGAGACTCGTGCGTAGCCGTATCTCATGGACTTCTGGAGGCCGCCAACTCCTGCTCGATC
The DNA here is from genome assembly GCA_003151425.1 of Acetobacteraceae bacterium. Classification (GTDB taxonomy): domain Bacteria; phylum Pseudomonadota; class Alphaproteobacteria; order Acetobacterales; family Acetobacteraceae; genus Palsa-883. The sequence goes on along the minus strand of PLXO01000302.1, from coordinate 1,438 downwards.
ACGATGCGCAACGGTGGCAGGTGCTGGCTCAGCGTGTCCCATACTCCACGCACCGCCACGTCCTCGTATTCGTGGCGGTAGATGTTGCCTGCCGCCGCCATATCCCGCCATTGAATGGACGGATGCCGTGCTTTCAACGCCTCCGGCAACCGGCGCGACGCCTCGGAAATGATCTCAAGGCAACGGGTAACAGCGTAGGTTGTGCGCAGGTCGTCGCGCAAAGCGTCATAGCTCATCCCCTGCGCGAATGTTTGAGCCAGGACGATGTGATGGTGAATGTCGTCGAGCCAGCGACGCACTGCGTCGGTGTCAAAAGGCATAGATCGCGTCGGCGGTCGCGGCCGGCGCGAGGTAAGGTTTCAGTGCTTCCCGATCCACCACATCGACCGGCCCATCGAACAGGCTTGCGATATATTCTTTAAGTCCGGCGTAACCCCAGACCCCTATATGCGCCTCGGGGTCGATCTCAACCATGATGTCGGTATCGCTGCCCGGGCGCGCGTCGCCCCGCGCGCGCGAGCCAAACAGGGCCGCATGCGCCACGCCGCGCGACCGTAGCGCCGCTTCGTTCTCCCGCAACCGGGCGATGATCTCTTGGCGATCCATGACCCTACCTTGTAGCACAAAACCGCCGCCGAATAACGCCTCCATTATGGCGGTAACTTGTGCAAAGGAAAGGCCCTTTCTTTTCAGTGGCCTAATTTCCTTGCATAAGTCTTGATCGATGAACGCCCCTTCAGCGACCCACCTAGGCCGGGTCCGATAGGCGCCTGCGTGAATGTCCGCTTTCCCGGAAAAAGCCAAGCCATCCGCATGGCCGAATGGGCCTGAAGCGGACTCACTTGCAACATGCGCGTCATGTCGGCTCCCCCCCACCCAATTACAGATTTGAAGCACCACGCCAGTGGGAAGATAATCCTTGCCTTGGCTCCTTGTTCCTGTTATGTTCAGACGTTTTATGCAGCGCAAGAGGCACCGCACACCATGACCGCAATATCCGTTGTACTCCCACCACTCGCCCTCGATCCCGCCACCCTCGCCGCCATGCAGCGCGCCACTGTCGACGCCCTGCCGCCGCACCCGGGCGCCTCCGAGACGGACAAAGCCGCCCAGCGCGAGGGCGCCCTCGCCTTCCTCGCCGCGCTGCTCCCGCGCAACCCGGTGGAGGCGACGCTCGCCGCCGGCATCGTCGTCGCGCACTACGCCGCCATGGATTGTTTCCGCCGCGCCGCGCGGGGCGACCTGTCGGTCGACCTGCACCTGCGCACCATGGGCAAGGCGATCGCGCTGTGCCGGATGATCGATAGGGCGATGCGCGATCTGGCTCGGCGCCAGGGCAGCCTAGGGGTGCAACCGGCGGCGCGGCCGGCGGCGGTGCGGTCGGCGCCGGTGCAGCCGGTGCCGGAGCTTGGCGCCCGCGCGCAGCCAGCGCCTGAGG
>PLXO01000198.1:35889-36077 GCA_003151425.1 Acetobacteraceae bacterium | reverse complement strand
CTTGGCGCCGGGACTGGAGACCGGGCTGACGCTGGTGGACCTGGCAGCCGGGACCGGGGCGCAAATCGCGAATCACGACAAAGTCCCTATGAACTTTCGGATGGTCGTCTTGGCGGCGGGACCGGGGGCCAGGTTGACGCTCGTGGACCTGGCAGCCGGACCAAGGCGCAAATCGCGAATCACGACAA
>PLXO01000198.1:0-35854 GCA_003151425.1 Acetobacteraceae bacterium | reverse complement strand
ATGAACCCTCGGATGGTCGTCTTGGTGGCGGGACCGGAGGCCGGGTTGACGCTCGTGGACCTGGCAGCCGGAGCCGGGGCGCAAATCGCGAAACACGACAAAGACCCTATGAACCCTCGGATGGGTCGGCTCTGGCATCATAGACCGACCGCGCGATCGGCTAGCCGGCCAAGGACTGCCCAGCCGCCGAATCCCGACCGCGATCCCAGCCTGCGCGCATCTGGCGCCCAACCTCCCCATGCCTGTATGACGCGAGATGTTATGATGCCGGACGTCTTCGGGGAGTGGCTCTGAATGGACGACGATTTCCGCCGCGCCGCGCTCGACTACCACCGCTTCCCGCGCCCCGGAAAGCTGGCGATCGAGGCCACCAAGCGCATGGCCAACCAGCACGACCTGGGGCTCGCCTACACGCCCGGCGTCGCCGCCGCCTGCGAGGCGATCGTCGACGACCCGGACAACGCCCGCCTGTATACCGCGCGCGGCAACCTGGTCGGCGTGATCTCCAACGGCACCGCGGTGCTCGGCCTCGGCAACATCGGCGCGCTGGCCGGCAAGCCGGTCATGGAGGGCAAGGCCGTCCTGTTCAAGAAATTCGCCGGCATCGACGTGTTCGACATCGAGGTGGACGCCACCGACCCGGCCCGCTTCTGCGACGTGGTCGCCGCGCTGGAACCGACCTTCGGTGCGATCAACCTGGAGGACATCAAGGCGCCGGAATGCTTCGCCATCGAGGCGGACCTGCGCGCCCGCATGCGCATCCCGGTGTTCCACGACGACCAGCACGGCACCGCGATCACGGTCGCCGCCGCGGTGCGCAACGGCCTGCTGCTGCAGGGCAAGCAGCTCTCGGACGTGCGCCTGGTGACCTCGGGCGCCGGCGCGGCGGCGCTGGCGTGCGTCGATCTGCTGGTCTCGATGGGACTGCGGCCGCAGAACGTGACGCTGACCGACATCAAGGGTGTGATCCGCGCCGATCGCCCCGACATGCTCCCCAACATGGCCCGCTACGCGCGCGACACGCACGCCCAAACCCTCCCCGACGTGCTGGAAGGCGCCGACATCTTCCTCGGCCTGTCGGCCCCGCGCGTGCTGAAGCCCGAGTGGCTGCACCTGCTCGCGCCGAAACCGTTCATCCTGGCGCTGGCCAACCCCGACCCCGAGATCCAGCCGGAACTGGCGCGCGCCGCCCGCCCGGATGCCATCATCGCCACCGGGCGCTCCGACTATCCGAACCAGGTCAACAACGTCCTGTGTTTCCCGTTCATCTTCCGCGGCGCACTGGATGTCTCCGCCACCACGATCAACGAGGCCATGCAGATCGCCGCAAGCGAGGCGATCGCCTCACTCGCCCGTGCCGAGGCCTCCGAGGTCGTCGCCGCCGCCTATGGTGGCGACGCGCCGGTGTTCGGCCCGGACTACATCATCCCCAAGCCGTTCGATCCCCGCCTGATCCTCGAGATCGCCCCCGCCGTCGCCCGCGCCGCGATGGACAGCGGCGTCGCCCGCCACGCCATCACCGACTTCGCCGCCTATCGCCGCAGCCTGGAACGCTTCGTCTTCCGCACCGGCCATCTCATGCAGCCGGTGTTCGAGGCGGCGCGCAAATCGCCCAAACGCATCGTCTACAGCGACGGCACCGACGAGCGCGTGCTGCGAGCGGCGCAGACCCTGGTGGATGAGGGCGTCGCCGTGCCGATCCTGATCGGCCGGCACGCGGTGATCGAGCGCAAGGTGCGCGAGATGGGGCTGCGCCTCGATCTCGGCGGCACGATACGGGTGCTCAACCCGGCCGAGGACAGTGCGATGTTCGGCCCCCTGCTGGCCGACTACCAGCGCATGGCCGGACGGCGCGGCGTGCCGCTGGAGGACGCCGCCCACTGGCTGGCCACCCGCCGCACCGTCGCCGCCGCGATGCTGCTGCATGCCGGCCACGCCGACGCCGCGATCTGCGGCGGCACCGGCGACTGGTGGCGCCAGCTCCGCCAGATCCTGCCGATCATCCCGCGCCGGCCCAACGTCGCGCGCAACTATGCGCTGTCCTGCCTGATCCTGCCCACCGGCTCGCTGTTCATCTGCGACACCCATATGATGGTCGACCCCACGGCCGAGCAGATCACCGAGATGACCCTGCTCGCCGCCGAGGCGGTCGGCGACTTCGGGATCGTGCCGAAGGTCGCGCTGCTGTCGCATTCGAATTTTGGCGCCAGCGACACCGAGTCGGCGCGCAAGATGCGCCGCGCGCTGGCGATGATCCGCGCGCGCGCCCCGTCGCTGGAGGTCGACGGCGAAATGCACGGCGACTCCGCGCTGGTCGAGGTGATCCGCAACCGCGCGGTGGCGGACGGACGGCTGCACGGCACTGCGAACCTGCTGGTGATGCCCTCGCTCGATGCCGCGAACATCTCGTTCACGCTGTTGCAGGCCGCCGCGGATGGGCTTTCCGTTGGGCCGATCCTGCTGGGGATGTCGAAGCCGATCCACGTGGTGGTGCCGAGCGTCACGGCGCGCGGTATCGTCAATCTGAGCGCGCTCGCCGCCCTGGAGGCACAGAACGTGCGGGCACAAGCGGCACCGGTGCAGCCGGCGGATCTCTGACCCATGTTGTGGCTCGTCCTCGGCGGACTGATCCTGTTCGTATTCTGGGGCGGACTGCGGGCGTTCGAACGCGCCTCGATCACCTCGGTCAAGTCGCTGGTCGCCTGGATCGCGGCACTCGGCGGCATCAGCCTGGGACTGCTGCTGGTCCTGACGGGTCGCTGGCCGCTCGCCATCGGTGCGCTGACCTTTTTCGGCCCGACGATCTGGAACCGCTGGCGCGCGGCGCATCCCCGGATGGGGCAAGGCGGCGGGAGTGCGGGTTCGGGTGGGACCGCGGGGCAGGGCGGTGGGGGCCAAGGCGGCGGCGGACAAAGCGGGCCGGCGCGCAGGTCGGGTGCGATGTCGCGCGAGGAGGCGTATCAGGTGCTCGGCCTGCATGTCGGCGCCACCGAGGAGGAGATCCGCGCGGCACACCACCGCTTGATGCGGGCAGCGCACCCGGACGCCGGTGGGTCGGACTGGCTGGCCTCGCGGGTCAATCAGGCGCGCGACGTGTTGTTGCGGTAGAAGATCATTGTGGGACGGACGATTGTCCGGGTCGGGAGTGGGCTAGTTTGCGCTGCCCTTGGATGGAGACCCCAGAACCCGGGCGAGTGTCACCGCTACTTTGCACAGGGGTGTCATCTCTATATTGCGGCTACAAGTCGCTGTCGCATAGCGCGCTGTATGGAAAGTTGACTCGGCAACGAGGCTATCGCATGGGTGAGATCATCTCTGGTTGCGCGGATCGTCTAATCGATTGGGTCAAAACGTGTGAGCGCGTCGCGGTAAGCGAGGCAGCAACCAGGCTGCCGGAGAAGCCAGGCATCTACGCAATCTTCATCGATCACCCGGATAGTCTTCCAGAGCCGTTTAGGAGCTGTTTGGAAAAACGGGGCAATCAGAATCTCATCTATGTCGGACAGGCGGCGAAGAACTTGCGAACGCGAGTATGGAAGCAGGAGTGCCTCCATCAGAAGCCCGGAAGTTTCTTTCGTTCTGTAGGCGTTATTCTGGGTTACATCTCGTCTCGTGGCGGCAAGAACTTCGAGTTTGACGACGAAGACAAGGTAAAAGTTATTGAGTGGATCAAGCAACATCTCTCAGTCGGATGGACGACAGGTATCGAGGGCGCGACCATTGATCATGCGGAGATGACGCTGATCAACCAATCTTGCCCGCTACTAAACTTGAAGCACAATCCACAACGTCTCTCGCGTCTTCGAAAACTGCGATCCCGTTCACGTCACGCCGATAGCCGCGAAATCGTCGATTTGCCGACGTTGTAGCTTTTCGATCGGCCCGCGTTCTTCTCGGCCAGAAACCGGGCTGCTAACGCCTCCCCCTTGGGAAGAACCGTGGCGCGCATGCGCCCGTCTGCTTGCCCGACGATCTCGATAAATCCCGCATCCGCCAACGCCGTCATCGCGTCCGCGTTGGCCTCAATTGCGTAGCTGTCTATCTCACCGACGTTCATTGTGCCGCAGTGCTCCTGCACCATGCGAAGCAGCAGTGCAAATATATAGTTCTCTCCGCAAAGAGGGGGCGACCGCTCGGTCAAGCTCTCCTTCAAAGACATGATTGCAAATCGGTTTGCGTGAAGTCGTCGCCTTTGAACAGCAACGGCGCATTCATGGTCTTCGCCAGCGCGTAGGCCGCACAATCCGAAAGGTTGAGCCGCGCCTTCGAGTTGATTCCCTTGCCGTAGAGATTGAACGCGACCGCAGCGGCGCGCACTTGCGTCTCGTCGAAAGGCACGATCTCGATCTCGCTATCGATCAGGAATTGCCAGAACCTCTCGACAGCCATCGCACCATGACGCAACCGCAGAACGGTCGCCGTTTCATGCACATTGACGGCCGACATGACGCAACGCTCGCCGCCGATGATGATATTCTCGAAAGCCTGCTTCTCCGGTTCCTCGAACAGGATGGCGATCAGGGCTGAGCTATCGACAACGATCATACGGCGTTAAGATCATCCATGATCTCGCTCGGAGAACGCCGGTCGAGGATCGGCATGGCGGCGATCTCACGTATGATTTTATCGATGCGTGTCCGTCGAACCGCAGAGGCCTCCGGGGATTGCTCGCGAGGTCTGCGCGGCCCCGGCACGATGATACCGGCAGCCTGAGCATGCGCCTCCAACGCTTGTCTCACGGCGTCCTCGACGCTGACGCTTTGCGCGGCGGCCAAGCGGCGCGCCAACGCTTCGATCTCTTGAGAAAGTTCGATCATGGCTACGATGTTACCACAAAATCGCCTGACAGGCATAGAGCGGAGAGGTCTATACCGCCAGCCGTGAAATCGTCGCCCGTCCGACGTTGTAACTCTTCGCCAGTTCCTTGAGCGTTGCGCCCTGCGCCCGCCGCCGCCGTGCTTCCTTCTGCTGCTGCGGCGTGAGCTTCGGCGGGCGGCCCATGTGCTGCCCGCGCGCCTTCGTCCGGCTGCGGCCCTCTGCCGTCCGGGTGCGGATCAGGTCGCGCTCCACGTCCGCCAGTCCGCCGAGGATGGCGATCATCAACCGCCCGGTGCTGGTGGCGGTGTCAGCCCACGGCTCGGCGAGTGACCGGAACTGCCCGCCCGCATCCACGATCTGCTTGACGATGGCGAACAGGTCGAAGGTCGAGCGCGCCAGCCGGTCGATGCGTGTCACCGTCACCAAGTCGCCGGAGCCGAGCGCTTTCAGCATCCGCAGCAACTCGCGCCGGGTCGGCTGCGCGCCGCTGGCCTTCTCGCGGTAGATCGGGTTGCACCCCTCCTTGCGCAGCTGCTCAAGCTGAGCGTCGAGCGTCTGCCCGTAGGTGCTGACGCGAGCATAGCCGAGGCGACGGGAAGGGGGGTTCTTTTCGGTCATATCTTACGAGAAGTCTAACCCATTGAAACCACTGGGTCAAGCAAAGTGACCGAAAGTCTTGATTTAAGCACGAGGCGCCGATACCCCTGACACGAGGCTTGGGCAACTGTCTGCGGCCACATCATTCCCGCGCTCGTGATTTGCGCACCAGACCCCGCCCCCCCCCCGCCCCTCACTGCTTGGACGGCGCGGTTGCGCTCCCGGGCATTGGCATGTTCTGCATGTCCATCGGCGCAGCAGGGGCGTTGATAGTCATGCCGCCACTCGCCATGAAGGTGGGCAGGACGTGCGGTGCGACCAGCACCACGGCGCCATAAGCCACAAGAGCCGCGGCCGTAGCACGGGCAACAGGACGGCCCCGGGGGAGTACCTTCTCGGCAAAAATGACGAGCGTAATCACCGCCATCGCGGCGATGTTCATGATGCCGAGCGGGAACAGGACGACGAACAGCAGCCAGCAGCAACCGAGGCAATAGGCGCCGTGAAGTAATCCCATGCGTAGCGCGCCCGTCACGCCGTCACGCCATGAAGTCATGATGAAGCTGATCGGCGTACGGCACTTCGACAAGCACAGGTCCTTAAACGGCGTGATCTGATAGACGCCCGCCGCGACGAGGACCGCCCCGCCGATTCGGGCGGCAGTAGTCGGAGATAGCGCGGCGCGCGCCGCAATGGCCTCGACGGCGAGGGCGCCCGCATAGGCGGCAACACCCGACAGCGTCCACACCAGCATGTAGGCCGCCACGAACACCCAGGTTGCAACAAAGGCCTCGCCGCGCTGGCGCTTGCTCACCTGCACCTTATGGAAGGTGAGGATCATGGGCGCGGCGGTTGGAAACATCATGGCCACCATCATGACCACCCAAATCGCCAGAAACAGCGGCGCGCGCATTCCCATGGTCGGCGAGGCCATCGCCATGTCCATGTCGGCGCCCGCGCCTTGCCAGACGAGCAGCGCCCAGGCGGCGGCGGCCAGCGCCAGAAGCAGGCCGAGGATGACGTTGCGTTGCACCAAGAGCCAGTCGGTCTGGGCGTGTTCCATGGCAGCTTCTCCCTCCGGCGACAGGTTGGCACCGCGGCAAGGGCCGAGGGAGCGGCAGGCGGAGGACCGGCGCGCTGCTAGTTCGACCAGTTGATCGGAGCGTAGTGTCCGTTCTTGCCGGAATTGTCCCACCGCATGCCGTGGTCCGCGAAGGTGCTGCCCTTGCTGCCCACGCCAAACGCGAGTTTGTCGGGCGCGACCGGATGGCCTACTGCCCCCCAAATCTCGCCGCTCGGGTGCATGCTCGCCAGCGGCTCCACCGCCATGTGCATGATGCCGGGGATTTCCGCCGAACGGCTGTTGCCGTTGATGGCATATTTGATCGCCACCTTCTTTGCACCAAGATGCTTGCCAACCAATGGTGCGAAGGCCGCCATGGGGCCACCCTCGGCACCGCCGAAGATGGCGCCGAGCGCCGCGGTCTGTTCGTCGTTCGCCCGCTCGTCGATATAGGCGGCAAGCGTCCAGTTGCCGTCCGCCATGGGTCCCGGCGTATGCCCGACCACGGCGACATTAAGCCCGTCGACCGAAACCTGGCCGTAGCTGCCCTTGTCGATGTGGAAGACCAGAGCCACGTCGCATACGCCCTGGCTCGGACGCGCCGTCAGGGGTGCGGCGGGCGACACAAGGCACGGGCACACCACGTCGCAGTTGCAGTTCTCGAAATAATCGCCGGATAGACGCCATTTGGTTTGCGCCGCCACTTTTTCCTCCATGCTCGAAGAATGGAACAAACCTCAACCTAGGCCAATTTTCCATCGGCCACAAACCCGTGGCTGGTTCCTGCTGTGCCCGACCTACGCAATTTCCGAAAGCCTTGAATTGTGGCTCCGGCTGCCGGAAGCCAAACGTCCGCGTCCATCCGTTACGGCCAGTCAGATTGCTCCGCGTAAGTCAATATATTTAACTATCATTTTCTTCCTCCCCGTGCTATGCTGGCCGCTCCAACATATCCGGATGGAGACCGCATCTATGTCCAACCCGCCTCCCGACCCCGCCGCCCTGCCAACCAAGCCGCTCTACCCCATCCCGCCGGCGACCCTGCGCGCCATGGTGCTCACCCTCGCCCGCCCGCTGCCGGACGCGCCGGAGAGCGCCTGGCAGGAGGTTGTGCAAGCCGGGCTGGACGATCTGGCCGCGCTCGACCCGCGCGATCCGATCGAGGCGATGCTGGCGATCCAGATCATCGCCGCGCATGCCGGGTCGGTCGACGCCTACCGGCTCGCTTTCGAGCCCGGCGCGACCGCGGCGGAGGCACGGCGCCAGCGTGCCAGCGGTCTCGCGCTGGACCGCGGCGTGACCGGCGCGATGCGGCTGCTGAAGCAGCAGCGGTTACTGCCGGCGGCGCCCACGCTCGACTGGGGCGACACCGCTGCGGCGCTAGGGGCACTGTGGCGGGCGGCACCGCCTCGGCCGGCGGAGGCGCCTCGGGGTGGCAGGTCAGGCGAAGCGGCATCGGAGCCGCAGGTCATCGTCAAATGGATCGACGAGATCGACGATGCGGAGCTTGCCATCGCGACCGAGGAGGAGCGCCGTGAGCAGGCCGGCGAGCCGCCGCTGCCAAGGAGCGGGCCGAAGGTGCTCTATCGCTATAAGCCCGAGGACTACATCCACCGCTTCAAGCCCGACGAGCGGGCGGCGCGGCCGTATCCGGGGTGGGAGAACATGACCAAACCGGAGCGGCGCGACTTCTTCGGGTATACGTACAAAGGCGAGGTGGCGCCGCTGTCGATGCTGACGCCGGAGTCGCAGGCAGCCGCGGCGGCCGGGGAGGAGTGAGCGCGGGGGACGCCTCCCCTTCGGAGCCGGCCAACCGCGGCGCCTTGGTGGCGGGTGTGGGCTGCGCGACGCGCCGTCGCCGACGTTGCCGCGGTGCGCCGGAACCAAGTCAAGGATTTCGACCCGCGCCCGCTGCCATTTGCGTTCTTTGCGTTCTTTGCGGTTCCAAACCTTGCTTCCGGGATGGCGAGGCGCCGGCTTCAGTCGCCAGTCAGGCAGCGAAGAAATTTGAACCGCGAATAACGCAAACAACGCAAATGGCAGCGGAGCGAATACGGCCGACCGATGCGCGTTTCGACGCTCCGTGGGCGGCACCGACCGCTGTCCGCCGAAGCCGGCGCTCCAAATCCATGGCAAGCCTGCCGCCAGGCGGCGACGCGGGCGAGGCGGACTCGGATGGTCGGGTCCAGACCGACCCGCACGGCGGGCGGGAGCGGTCGGGCGCGAAATGCGATTTTCGCACAAGGACCCTCGGGTCAAGCGCCCAAGGGCATGCCCTGCGAACGGAGGAGCGGGCCGGCGAGGCCGACGGTCGGGGTTCGGGCCGGAAGGGCACGGCTGGCGGTGCCGGCGGGGTGCAGAATGCGATTTCCGTGCAAAGACCCTATGGAGCGGAGAGTGGACCAGAAGGGCCGGAATGGTCGGGGTTCGGCCCGGACGGCAGGGCTGGCGGGTGTGGCCGAGCATGGAATGCGATTTCGCGCAGCGACCCTATGCAATGGGGAGCCGGGCACCGGCGCCGGGCTGGATGGCCGGGGTTCACACCGAATGGCGCGGCTGGCGGTTGTGCGGGGCACGGAATCGGTTTTTCCGACAAGGACCCTATGGACCGGGCGGCGGGTCAGCAGGGCCGGCATGGTCGGGGTCCCGACCAGCCGGCGCGGCTGGCGGTTGTGGCGGACCTCAGAATGCGATTTCCGTGCAAAGACCTTATGGACCGGGGGGCGGGTCAGCAGGACCGGGAGGGTCAGGGTCCGGACTGGATGGCGCGGCTACCGCGGTCGGGTCGGTCGCCAGCCTCCGACGGGACGGGACGCTCGGGCAGTGGAGGCGATCCGCCGAACGCCGACACGCTGAAATGCCGAGCCTGCCACCGGGTGCTTGACCCCGTGGTGAGACGGGGCGGTCGGACGGGACGGATGCCGGGGTGAGATCGGTCGCTGACAGTGTCCGGTGGGACGGCTTCGCAGGCGACGCGCGATGATGCTTCTCCGCGCGCTCCGCGTGCTCCGCGGGGGATCTTGCTGGCTGGCGGAGCGCGGAAACATCCGGGGGAGGGGGGCGGATCGGTCGGTGCGGGCGGCGTACCCTCACCGTTGGTCCGCTTCGCGGCCCAACCGCTGCGCGACGCGACCCCCGAGTCAAGCGCCCCACCGGGTCAACCCCCGGGTCAAGCGCCCCACTGGGACAACCCCCGGAACAAGCGCCCGGGGGCAAGGCCTACCGGTGGCAGGCTCTAGTGTGGCAAGGCCTACCGGTGGCAGGCTCTGGAAGGGCAAGCCTTGGTCCGCTCTTCGCGGCCCAAGCCCGCCAGCGGGAGAGGTAAGAAAAGCGGGCATGGAGCGACGCGCCAGTCGGACTCGAAATGCGATCCCCCTGAGGGACCAACCCCAGCACCCGCGACAGGGCGAGACGCCCGGGCTAGACTGTCCGCACGCCATATTTTCGCCCGTCGGTTGTGGCTCGCCCATCGCCTGCACCACATGTCACTTAGCAGTTCCAACACACGAGGATCGCACACGGTGACCAAACCACTCCGCAAGGCCGTCGTGCCGGTGGCCGGCCTCGGCACGCGTTTCCTCCCCGCCACCAAGGCGATGGCCAAGGAGATGCTGCCGGTCGTCGACAAGCCGCTGATCCAGTACGCGATCGAGGAGGCGCGGGCCGCCGGCATCGAGCAGTTCTGCCTGGTCACCGGCCGCGGCAAGACCGCCATCGTCGAGCACTTCGATATCGCCTTCGAGCTGGAGGCGACGCTGCGCGAACGCGGCAAACCGGAGGCCCTGGCACTGCTCGAGGCAATCCAGGTCGAACCGGGGTCGATGGTCACGGTGCGTCAGCAGGTCCCGCTCGGCCTCGGCCACGCGATCTGGTGCGCCCGCGTCTTCGTCGGCGACGACCCGTTCGCCATCCTGCTGCCCGACGATCTGATCCTGTCCGACACCCCCTGCCTCACCCAGCTTGCCGATGCCTATCGGGAAACCGGCGGCAATGTGGTCGCGGTGACAGAGGTGCCCCACGAGCACACCAACCGCTACGGCATCCTCAGCATCGGCCGCGACGACGGGCGGCTGGTCGAGGTCACCGGCCTGGTCGAGAAGCCGGAACCTGACGTCGCGCCCTCCAACCTTTCGATCATCGGCCGCTATGTGCTGATGCCGGAGGTAATCGGCCATCTGGCACGGATGGAGCGTGGGGCGGGCGGCGAGGTCCAGTTGACCGACGCGATGGCGAAACTGATCGGCACGCAGCCGTTCCACGGCTTGCGCTACGAGGGGCGGCGCTTCGACTGCGGCGGCAAGGTGGGGTTCCTGGAGGCGCAGATTGCCTTCGCGCTGAAGCGGCCCGACCTGGCCGACGCCGTGCGCAGCTTCCTGCAAAACTACAAGTGATGGCGTTCTCGCATCACTTCGACCCGACCGTCCTACGCGAATATGACATCCGCGGCATTGTCGGCAAAACCCTGCATACCGCGGATGCCTTCGCCATCGGCCGCTGCTTCGGCACGATGGTTGCCCGCGCTGGGGTCGCCCACGCCGGGGACGCCCACGTTGGGGCTGCCGATGCCGGGGCCGCGCAACCCGGCGGACCCACGGTCGCGGTGGGGTATGACGGCCGCCTGTCCAGCCCGGACATGGAGGCCGCACTCGTCGAAGGCCTGATGGCGAGCGGCATGACCGTGCTGCGGATCGGCCGCGGCCCGACGCCGATGCTGTACTACACGGCGGCGACTCGGCGGACCGGCGGCGCGATCATGGTCACCGGCAGCCACAACCCGCCCGACTACAACGGCTTCAAGATGATCCTGGGCGGCAAGCCGTTCTTCGGCCCGCAGATCCTCGCGCTGGGTGCCATGGCCGCGGCCGGCGACGTCGTGCCGCAAGCCGCCGGTCGCCCAACGGCGCACCCAAACCGCCACCCAGAGCGGCACCCAGCCTGGAGCCCAACCGGGCGCCCGGCGGGACGGATCGAAACGCTCGATGTTGCGGCCGATTACATCGACCGCGTGCTGTCCGATTACGACGGCACAAGGCCGCTCTCGGTGGTGTGGGACAACGGCAACGGCGCCGCCGGTGAGGTGCTGACGCACCTCGTCGCCAAGCTGCCCGGCACGCATACCATCCTGTTCCCCGACATCGACGGGCGCTTCCCCAACCACCACCCCGACCCCACCGTGCCGGCCAATTTGACCCAGCTCATCGCCGAGGTGCGCGCGCGTGGCGCCGATCTTGGCATTGCCTTCGACGGCGACGCCGATCGGATCGGCCTGGTCGACGATACCGGCGAGATCCTGTTCGGCGATCAGCTCATGGTGCTGCTGGCGCGCGACGTGCTGCGGACGCGGCCGGGAGCCACCATCATCGCCGACGTGAAGGCCAGCCAGGTGCTGTTCGACGAGATCGCCCGCGCCGGCGGCACGCCGCTGATGTGGAAGACCGGCCATAGCCTGATCAAGGCCAAGATGGCGGAGACCGGCTCGCCGCTGGCCGGCGAGATGTCCGGGCACATCTTCTTCGCCGACCACTGGTACGGCTTCGACGACGCGCTGTACGCCGCGGTGCGCACGCTCGGCATCGTCTCCCGCGCGAACAAGCCCCTTTCGACGATCCGCAACGCGCTGCCGCATGTCGTCAACACGCCCGAACTGCGCTTCGACTGCGACGACCGCCACAAGTTCACGGTGATCGAGCAGGTCGCTGCCCGCCTGCGCGATGCCGGTGCCAATGTCACGGCAACCGACGGCGTGCGCGTGCTGACCGCGGACGGCTGGTGGCTGCTGCGGGCCTCCAATACTCAGGCGGTGCTGGTGGCCCGGGCGGAGGCCGCCGACCAGGCCGGACTTGAGCGGCTGAAGGCCGCAATCGCATACCACCTCGAAGCGTCCGGCCTCGCGCCGCCGGATTTCGACGCACCACAGGCCGGGCACTAATGCAAACCAAGGAAGGCCAGGGGCTCCGCCCCTGGCCTTGCTTGGTTTGCCCTACTGCGCTGCCTCCGGCGCGCGCATGCGGCGGATGGTGCCGGTTGTACTATGGCCCTGCTGCAGGTCGACCAGCACGACCCGGCCGCCCCAGCTCTGCACGTCGGCGGCGCCCACGATATCGTCGACTCGGTAATCGGAGCCTTTCACCAGCACGTCGGGCCGCAGCGCGCGCACCAGTTCCAGCGGCGTTTCCTCATCGAACAGCACCACCAGATCGACCGGCGTCAGGGACGCCATCACGGTGGCGCGTGCGGTCTCGTTCTGCACCGGCCGTTCCGGTCCCTTGAGGCGCTTCACCGAGGCGTCGGTGTTCAGCGCCACGATCAGCCGGTCGCAGGCCGCGCGCGCCTCGCTCAGCAGATGCACGTGGCCGGGATGGATCAGGTCGAAGCAGCCATTGGCGAAGCCGACGCGCAGCCCGCTCGCCCGCCAGGCCGCCGCCCGCGCGGCCGCCTCGTCCCAGCTCGCGGCCACCTTGCGGTCGCTCGCCACCAGCTCCTGGAGATGCAGCACGCCGAGCAGCTCATCGTCGCTGACCGTGGCGGTCCCCGGCTTGCCGACCGAGATGCCGGCGGTGACATTGGCCAGCACCGCCGCTTCCGGCAGCGCCGCCCCGGCCGCCACCGCCACCGCGAGTGCCGCGACCATTGTATCGCCGGCGCCCGAGACATCGGCCACCGCGCGCGCCCGGGTCGGCAGATGCAGCGTCGTCTGGTCGCGGCGCACCAGGGTCAGGCCCTTCTCCGACCGCGTGACCAGCACCGCCTCGCCGCCGGTCGCCGCGAGTGCCGCGCGGCCGGCGCGTTCGGCGCCCAGGTCGTCGCCCGCCTCGATCCGGGTTCCCAGGCGAACCTCGGATTCGTTCGGTGTCAGCACCGTCGCGCCGCGATAGGCCGCGAAATCGGCCCGTTTTGGATCGGCAATCACCACGCGGTGGTGTGCGGCGGCCAGCGCCAGCACGCGGTCCAGCACCGTGTCGCTCAGCACGCCCTTGGCGTAGTCGGACAGCACGATCACATTGATCGTGTCAAGCAGTGTGTCGATGCGGTCCAGCAGCGCCGCGGCGACCTCGGCCTCGATCGAGGCCGTGGTCTCCTCGTCGAGCCGCAGAAGCTGATGGGTCCCGGCCAGGAACCGGGTCTTCGCCGTGGTTGGTCGACCGGGCGCCGTGACCAGGGCCGAATGGATGCGATCCGAGCCGGCGAGCAGACGCGTGAGTTCCGCGCCGGCGGCATCGTCGCCGACCACGCCGACCAGCCAGGCCTGGCCGCCGAGCGTGGCGATGTTCAGCGCGACATTCGCGGCACCCCCCAGGGTCGCCTGCTGGCGGGCTGGGCGAAGCACCGGGATCGGCGCTTCGGGCGACAGGCGCTGCACGCTGCCGACCACATAGCGATCGAGGATCACGTCCCCGACCACCAGCACACGGGCTGCGCGAAAGCTGCGTACGATCGTGCCCAGCTCCGAGTCTGGCGGCAGAGCGTGCGGGTCAGACCTGTCGGGGTGCAATTGCAGGCTGCCGGTCATCCGTGCTGATCCATCCGTGCTCCTGTCATCTCCTGCGGCGCCGCCATCATGTAGGTCATCCTCATCTTCCGGGTCAGCCTATCTTCTGGGTCACCACATCTTCTCGCTCGCCCCATCTTCCGGCTCAGCCCCCCAATCTTCTGGCTCATCCCAGCGTCTGGCTCACCAAGTTCGCCGGCAACCTAGCACAGCGCGGCAACACTGTCGCAGCCCGCTGGTCGCCGACGGCAGGCCTCATTCTGGCGGGACCGGTGCGGATCGTGGCACAGCGAGCCAAGGCTCCACGCGGAGAACGCGGAAATGGCGCAAGGACCGTGCAGAGAGCAGAATGGTGCCTCATGCAAAGCGCCGCCGCTTCCCTTCTCCGCGGCGCTCTGCGGTTCTCGGCGTTCTCCGCGTGGAAGCTTGCTTGATGGCGGACGACGCAAGGTCTCGCATGATCGATGGCCTGACGCGGCCCCCCACCGGATCCCCAGCGGGCATCCCCTACGGGACCGCCATCGATCCGGTGCCGCCACCGGGAGAAACATTTGAGTCGACGGTTGACTGACCGCCCGCGGACGCCAAACCGCCCGCGGGCGCCAAATCGAAGCGGGGCGCAAGATCGCGGTTCCGCTGACCACGGATTGCGGTTATTGGCAGGCTCTCGCATGATCCCGAGCGGCAGGATACCCCGGCCACAGGGCGCACAGGAGGCACCGTGAGATACATTCCGCCATTCGATCTCTTGCGACGGTCGGTAGAGATCTCGACCGTGCGGGGTGAACTGCGTGTCAGCCTGTCGTACGACGATTTCATCAAATTGATCCGCTTGATGATTGCCGGAGTCGAGGTCGACGAGGCGTGGTATCGTCAGCAGTACGAGGATATCGGGCGCGCGATCCGGGATGGCCAGGTCGGTTCCGCCAGGCAGCACTTCGTCGATGACGGCTATTTCGAGGGCAGGCTGCCGTTCCCAATGAAGGTCGATGACACCTGGTATCAAGCCCAATACCCCGATGTCGCCGAAAACATCCGCACCGGCGTCGTGGCGAACCCACAGACCCATTTCGACGAAGACGGCTATCGAGAGGGTCGCATTCCATTCGATCTCGCATAGACTGGCTTGGACGGTGCCGTCCCGGCCGGTCCACGTTGGTCGGTGTGGAGGCCACCACGCGTGGACATGATGTGCAAAGGGCCTTGATGGACACCGGCGGTATGGTCGCGTTGACGCATGATAGCGGCTCCCCCGAGTCATGCGCGCTAACCGGATGGAGGCAGGCGTGAAGCCGCCGCAGGCAAACCCGCCCGCCACCAGGCCGAAGGCCGCTTCCGCCCCGGCTGACGTCCCGGCAATCGCCCCGCTCGACGCCCCCGTCGTCGTCCTGGTCGGCCCATCGTCGGCTCGGGGGAAGCGGCCGACCCAAAGGCGAGGGGCGTCGTCGCCGCAGGGAGAACGTGTTCCGGGCCGCGCGTTGGTGGCAGCGGACACCGCGCAGGACACCGAACGGCGGAGTACGGCGCCGGACGTCGGAGCGCAGGGTGCGGTGATGCGCCTCGACACCACGGAGGCCGCTGCCCAGCCCCCCGACACCACGGAAGCGGGCGCCGGCAGCATCGCGCCCGCCGCATGGGGGCCGCCTGATCGGATCCTGATCGAAATCAATCCCGCCATCTCCGCCGGCTTCATCGGCCAGCGCTACGATCTCGAGATCCGCGGCTGGGTGGTGTCGACCGCTCCGGTGGAGGAAGTCAGCCTGTTCCATGGCGATACGGCCGTCGGTCAGGTGCGGTATGGCCCGCCAGGTCCCACCGCGCGGGTCGCCCTGCCGGATGGTACCACGGTTACGCGGCACGTATTCACGCTGACCTTGCCCAGGCCACGCTCCGAAGCGGGCGGTCCCTGTAGCTTCTCGATTACGGCGCGCACCGTCAACAATCAATCCCAGAGCGAAACCTATTCATTGCTGATCGACCCGTTGCTGCCCACGCAGGTGCGGGTCCAGTCCGGCCCGACCCGATCGAGCGCCGACTATGCCGGCGAATTCTCTCCGGTGATCCTCTTCATCGAACGCGCGGCGCGCGATGCGAACGGCTATCTGCAGCTCAATGGCTGGGTCGTGTCGCTCGGCACACTGGTGGCGATCCAGGTCTTCGCCGGCGAGGAACGGACCGGATCCCCTAGGCTCGGCCTGCGTCGTGACGACGTTGCCGGCGCGTTTCCGGCCTACCCCAACGCGCTGAACGCCGGCTTCACGTTGTCCGCCGCGCTGAGCGAGACCGCACGCACCGCGACCACGCTGCGTGCGCAGGCGATCTGCGCTGATGGTTCCGTACACGAAATGGTGGTTCCGCTGGAGCTGGTCGCCCGGCTTGCGCCACCGCCGCAGGAGCCGCCGCGCCCGGTCGGCCCCGCGCCTGACGGCTCGCCGTCGCTGCCGCGCCAGGACCCCGTCTATCGGCTGGTCACCGGCTTCAATCTGTCGCCCGACGTGCTGGCCGCGGCCGGCGGATATATCGCGCCGTCGCCGTTGCCGCCATATCCGCCGATGCGCCCGAGCGCGCAGCCATCCGCCGTGCCGGCACCCGCCGCGGAGCACCCTCCGGACCAGCGACGCACCATCAATTATTTCTGTGACACCGCCTCGCTTTCCGCCGATGGCGAGGTGGCGGTGAATGGCTGGGCGGTCTGTGCGATCGGCGTCGCCAGCGTCGAGGTGTGGCTGGACGACGAGCGCCTGGGCGAGGCCGAGCTTGGCGTGCCGCGCGATGACGTCGGCGAGGCGTATCCATCGATCCCGATGGCCCGCTACGCGGGCTTTCGCTTCGCCACCCAGGTTGCGCAGCCGGCAGACGGCGAGCGGCGGCTGCGCGTCGTCCTGCGCAATACCCTGGACAATGTCGTCGAAGATGTGTCGCTCCACGTCATCGACCGCCCCCAGCCGGTGCAGGAATTCCGCTTCGAGATCGATACGCCATCCCTGGTGAACGGCGCGATGGTCACGCCGGTCACCGGCCGCCTGACGATCGAGGGCTGGATGCTGTCGCGGTCGCCCGTGACCGACATGCAGATCTGGCTCGACGATCAGCGGGTCGGCGAGGCGCATCACGGCCTGGCGCGCCAGGATGTCGCCCAGGCGTTTCCGGACTGGCCGAACGCGTTGCGCAGCGGCTACGCCTTCCACTGCCCGCCGCGCAGCCTGCGCAACGGCCCACATGTGGTGAAGATCATCGCGCGTTCCGTGAGCGGCGCGGAGATGGAACACAGCTTCAACATCAACGTGCACAAGCTCGAAGGTGTCGACGACAGCGGAACCATTCGCCGCCGCATGCCGCTGGTCGAGATCGACATGCTGACGGAGACGCTCGCCAGGCTGGGCCAGCATCCCGCGTTCCGCCTGGTCGTGCGGCAGAACGGGCCGATCGATCCGACGCTGCTCGGTCGCACCTTCGCCGCGCTGCACAGCCAAGCCTACCACGACTGGCACCTGACGGTTCTGGCCGAGGACAGCGAGAGCGCCGACGTGGTACGCGGCTGTCTGGCCGAGCAGCCCGCGCAGACCACGGATCGCGTGACGGTCGTCGATGCCAGCGCGACCGACCTGCAGCTCGACACCCCGTTCGGCGCCGGGGAAGCCGCCAGGGAGGCCATCACCGGCCCGCTCCTGTTCGGCCTGCTCTGTCCGGGCGACGAGCTCGGCTGCGACGCCCTGATTGAAATCGCGCTGGCCAGCGGCCAGTCGCCGGGCACCGACTTCCTCTATGCCGACGAATCCAGGATCAGCCCCACCAGCCGCGAGCGGGAGCCGTTCTGCAAGCCCGACTTCTCGCCCGATCTGCTGTTGTCGACCAATTATATCGGCCGTCCGTGGTTCGCCACGCCCGAGCTGCTGGCACGCGCCGAGGTCACGCCGCAGGCGCTGTTGCGCGACGTCGAGTACGACATTGTCCTGCGGTGCACGGAGCAGGCGGCGGCGATCCGTCATGTGCCGAAACTGCTCTGCCGGCGCGGCGACGATGCGCTGGACAGTCCCAGTGCGGCCCGCGCCGCCCTGCGCCGTGCCGCCACCCGCCGCGGCATCCGCGCCAACGTGCTGCAAACCGCCGTCCCCAGTACGTTCCGCTTCCGTCGCCTCAAGCGCGCCAGCGGCAAGGTGTCGATCATCATCCCCACCTGCGCGGCGCATGGCCACATCGAAACCTGCGTCCGCACGCTGCGCGAGCTGACCGCCTACCGCGACTTCGAGATCATCTGCGTCGACAACATTCCGGCCAATCAGGTCGGCTGGAAGCGCTGGCTGCGCGACAATGCCGACAAGGTCGTGGGCATCCCGGAGGCGTTCAACTGGTCGCGATTCAACAACCGCGCGGTGGAAGTGGCCGAGGGCGACTACCTGCTGTTCCTCAACGACGATGTCGAGGTCATCGATGCCGGATGGCTCGACGCGCTGCTGGAGCATGCGCAACGGCCCGAGGTCGGCATCGTCGGCGCCCAGTTGCTGTATCCGGGCGGCAAGGTGCAACACGCCGGCATGTTCCTCTCGACATCAGGCATCGCGCGCCACGCCTTTCGCTTCTCGGCGTCCGACGAGCCCGGCTATTTCGGCCTGGCACTCACCCAGCGCAACGTCATCGCGGTGACCGGCGCCTGCCTGATGGTCCGGCGCGATGCGTTCGAGGCCGTCGGCCGGTTCGACGAGGCGCACGAGATCATCAACAACGACCTTGATTTCTGCCTCCGCGCGCACAAGGCCGGGCTGCTCACGGTCTACACGCCCTATGCGCGGCTGCTGCACCACGAACTGGCCAGCCGCGATCGGTTGGACGAGGTATTCGACACCAGTCATTTCGAACGGGAATGGAAGACGCTGTTCGCCGCCGGCGATCCGTATTTCAGTCCGTTGCTGTCGCGCCATGCCGACGACTACCGGCCGGACGATGAGCCGGCGGAAGGTGTGTTCGCCGGCCACCCGCTGTTTCATCGCGACGACGTCAAGCGGATTCTGGTGCTGAAGCTTGATCACATCGGCGACTTCATCACCGCGCTGCCGGCGATGCGGCGGCTGAAGCAGCACTTCCCGATGGCGACGATCCATGTGCTGGCGGCACGCGGCGCGCGCAGCTTCGCCGAGGCCGAGAACTGCGTCGACGGGTTCATCGAGTTCGAGTTCTTTCACGCCCGTTCCAGCCTCGGCCAGAAGGAGCTCACCGATGCGGACTATGCCGCGCTGCGTGCCCAACTGATGCCGTACGGCTTCGACCTGGCGATCGATCTGCGCAAGCACCCCGACACGCGCGAGGCGCTGCGCCATATCCCGGCCCGCTTCCTCGCCGGCTACGACCACATGGGCCAGTTCACCTTCCTCGACATCGCGCTGGAGTGGGAAGGCGACAAGCACCTGTATCGCAAGCGTTCCCACGTCACCGATGACCTTATCAACCTGGTCGAGGCAGTGGGCACCGCGGCGGCGGAGGATCGCACCAGCCTGACCGCGACGAGCTGGCCGGCCCTGGCGCTGCCCGGTTTCCTCGATGACGACGCGCGCGCGCTGTTCGCCAGACCGGTCGTGGCGGTTCATCCCGGCGTCGGAACGGTGATGCGCCAGTGGCCCGCCGAGCACTTTGCGAACCTGGTCGATCTGCTGATCGAGAGCGACGGCGTCAATATCGTTCTCGTCGGCGGTCCGGATGAGGTCGACCTTGCCGAGCAGGTGCTCGACAAGGTCGCACGGCGCGAGGCCGTCGCCTCGCTGGCCGGCAAGACCTCGCTGGCAGGGCTGACCGAGTTGCTGGCGTGCTGCGTGCTTTATGTCGGCAACAACAGTGGACCAAAGCATATCGCCGCCGCGCTCGGCGTGCCGACGATCGGCGTGCATTCCGGCGTGATCGATTCGGCCGAATGGGCGCCGATCGGCAAGCGCGCGATGGCGCTTCGTCGCAACATGAGCTGCGGCCCCTGCTACCTGGCGCGGTTGGAGGACTGCCCGCGCAACCTTGCGTGCCTGCGTCAGCTCGAACCGTCGAGCGTGTGGCAGGCCTGCCGGACGCTGCTCGCCGGCACCGTCATGCCGCTCTACGTCACCGCAACGCCGAGCCAGCCGGCGATCGAGTGCGCCGCCGAGGACGCAACCGTGATCGGCGGCCCGCCAGCCGCGGACAAGTCGCGCCGCGGGCGAAAGCGAGGTGGCCGCAAGACTGCGTTGCCAAGCCCGGAGCCCGTCGCTGCGGCCGAGGCGCCAGCGCCGACCGGGGCGCCGACCGGGGCGCTCTCCGAAGCGCCGCCCGAAGCGCCGACCATCGAGCCGCCAGCCGAGGATGCGACCGGCGCCGCCGGCGCGCCGATCGCGGAGGCACCGATCGCGGAGGCACCGATCGGTGAGGAGCCAGGCGGGGAAGGGCCGGGTCCTGAGGCGCCGGACGCCGACCCACAGCGTGACACTGCCGCGACTGCGCCACTGACCCCGGAGCTTTCCGTCGCAGTCGAGGCGGAAGCACCGTCCGAAGCGCCACCCGGAGCACCAATCGAAGCGTTGCCCGACGCACCGCCTGAAGCGCCGATCGAGCCGCCAGCCGAGGACACGGCCGTCGCCGTCAGCGCGCCGATCGCCGCCACGCCGCGTGGTGGGCGCAAGCGACGTGTCGGCAAAGCTGCCTCGCCTGGCCCGGCGGCGGCCGCCGAGGTCAAGGTGCCAGCGCCCCTCGCGGCGCCGAGTGAACCACCAGCCGAGGATGCGCCAGTCGCCGTCGGCGCGCCACTCGCGGGGGCCCCGATCGCCGAGACCGCGGTCGCCGAGATACCGGTCGCCGAGGCCCTGATCGCCGAGGCCCCAGTCGCCGAAACCCCGGTCGCCGAAACCCCGGTCGCCGGGGCGCCGCATGCCGGTCCAGAGGGTGATGCTGCCGAGACTGCGCCGCTGGTTCCGGAGCCTGCCATCTCGGTCGAGGCGGCGGCGCTGCCCGAAGCGCCGAGCGAGCCGGCGGTCGAGGACGCCGCCGTTACTGCCAACGCGCCGCAAGCTGACGGGCCGCACAGTGGCCAGGAATACGCCGACCCCATGGAAATCCGGCCGGGAGAGGCAGCATTCGTGTTGGTCGACACGGGGGCGCCTGGCGGGCCGCCGATCGACCCACCAGCAGCGGACTCCACGGCGACCCGCGGTTCGCCGCTGGATCACGCGCCTCGCCACGGTCGGAAACGAGCCGTCGCCTCGGCGAACCCCAGGTCGCGGTCTCGCCGTTCCTAGGCGAGGTCCCGGCGACGAACGGGTCCAGTGCGGTTGCACAGGTTGGTCGGACCCCACCGCAGCCCATCCGGCAGGGTGATCGCATTTCGATGCAGTCAGCCGGGGCGCGCTCACCGGCAATGGCTTTTGCGATCGCGATCAGCGGTTGTAGTCGTTCGCCGACGGCAGTGCCTCAACGCAAGAGCCGCGGCGCGATGCCGCGGCGGTGACGCGCAAGCGGGGCCTTGTGCTGCGCGCGCATCCCCTGACCGACGAGAACCCCATACGGCCATCACCAGCTTTCCGCCCAGGGGTGCATAATCGCGCGTGATCGGCGCATGAGGCATGGCCCGGTGCAAGCCCCCGCGGCCAACGCCGACCCGTGCCGGGCTCGGCGGTGCCAGGCTCGGCGGTAGGAGGCACCGGAGGGGCAGGGCCTGGTGTCCCAGGCGTGTGCATAGGGTAGCTGCACGTTTCGCACATTGTGCCGGTCCCGGCCTCGGCGGTGCCAGGCTTGGTGTGGAAGGTACCGGCGGGGCAGGGCCTGATGTCCCAGGCGTGTGCATAGGGTAGCTGCGCGTTTCGCACATTTGTGCGGTCCCGACCTCGGCGGTGCCGGGCTTGGCGGTGCCGGGCTTGGCGGTAGGAGGCACCGGTGGGGCAGGGCTTGGTGTCCCAGCCGTATGCATAGGGTAGCTGCGCGTTTCGAACATTGTGTCCGTCCCGGCTGGCGTCGAGGCGCCGTGCGCCGAACGCCTCGCCGCACGCTTTGCGGAGCGCGCCGCCGCCCTACCGCGTCGTTGCCCCATCGGGTCAACGCCGCGCTCAAGACCCCGATTGCATGGGCCGGGGTCAGTCGCGAGCGGGGAAGGCCGCCTCCTGGCAGGCTCGGCTGGTACAGGCGCCAGCGCGGCAGGTGCCAGCGGGGCAGGCTCGGCCGGGACAGGGGCGAGGTGGGAAGGGGGTTGCATAGGGTAGCTGCGCATTTCGCACATCGCGTCCGTCCCAGCTCGGGCGTCCGTCCCGGCTCGGGCGTCCGTCCCGGCTCGGGCGTCCGTCCCGGCTCGTGCCGAGGCGCTGCGCGCGCCCCGCTCTGCCGCCCGCTTTGCCGCGCGCGCCGCCGCCCAATCAAGTTGTTTCCCCGTCGGGCGAACCTCCGGGTCAACCGCACGTCGGCATGCGCCCGGACAAGCGCCTGGGGCCGACTCGACCGGCGGCAGGTTGCAGGGTCCCAGATCCCAGCGTTCCAGATCCCACGGTCGCGCTCGCCGGCGCACCAGGTTGTCGCACAGGGTAGCTGCGCATTTTGCAAGTTTTGCCATTCCTCACGCCGGTCGAGACGCCGCGGGCCGCACGCTTCGCCGCGAGCCCGTCCCGACGGGGGCGGGGGAGTCTGACCGAGTGGCGGCCGGACAATCCGCCCCAGCAGCGGGGGGTTGCGTGCGGTACATGGTCACGCCGCCCGTGCTTCCGGCCGGCCATCGTGGATCGGCGCGCCTGAGCCACCCGACAGGCCCGCCATCGGGTGGACAGTCGGGTCCGGCAGCGGCGTCGCTCGTGGTGCGCTCTCGCTCTCGGGACGTAGCCCCGCCGGGGCAAACCCTGCGGGGGCGCGCGCCGCCGGCACAAGCCCCACCGGGCCAATCCCAGTACCACGCTCTGGAGCGGCAGGCTCTGAAGCGGCAGCCTCGGGTGCGGCAGGTTCTGATGCGGCAGTGTCCGGAGCGGCAGGCTGTGGCACCGAAGCCGCCCCCACCGAAGCGGCCCCCACCGAAGCCGCCCCGGACCGATCGGCCCGTGCGCCCTTGCACCACACCGCATCCAGCGCCGCGATATCGACCTGGTCCGCCAGCACGGTCCCGAAGAACGCCGCCGGCTGCTCCTGCCGCCGCGACAGCGCGCGCTCCAGCGTCGTGGACGTGCGCGTCAGATCGGCCGCGGCCCGGCGCACCCGGCAGACCTGCTCCACCGTCAACCCGGGCACGTTGGCCCGATCCAACGTGTCGTCCGCCGTCTCGCGGTAGACGACGATCTGCGCCGCCAGCTTGGCCTGGGCCGCGTCGGCCGGCATCAGCACGCTGATCTCGCGCACCAGCCGCGTGAGGCGCGCCTGCCGCCAGGACGCCGAGGCGTCGGGCGGCGGCGGCGGCAGGATGGTCACCGCGCCCGCCA
Organism: Acetobacteraceae bacterium; assembly: GCA_003151425.1. Taxonomy (GTDB): domain Bacteria; phylum Pseudomonadota; class Alphaproteobacteria; order Acetobacterales; family Acetobacteraceae; genus Palsa-883. The sequence continues at coordinate 12,489 of PLXO01000198.1, read as the reverse complement.
GCAGATCGGCGTCGAGGCTGTAGGGCGGCATCATCTCCTGGATGACGGTCTGGGTGATTCCGGCGGCGAGAAGCGTCATGATGGGAAACTCCGGCTCAAATTGGGATTGCTTGGGAGGTAAGATACACTAACTGACATGCAAAAGCCAGAGAACATTTTCGGGGCCGCCGCTCGCGGCAAGCGGGCTTGAGCCAAGCTGGCTTGAACCAAGCGGAGCCTGAACCCGAAGGGCCGCCGAGCCTCGGCATTGCCGAACCGGGATGTCTGCGGGATCATTCGGCCGATCCCGACATTGCAACGACGGAGACACGCGTGCCCATAGCGCAGAGCAGCGCCGAGCGTCCGCCCGACGGCACCCCAGCCGCCCCCGACACACTGTTGTGGCAACGCAACCGTGATGGTGTCGTTGCTGCACCGGCGACGTGGAACGACACGCTGGCGACCATCCTCAACCATCGCTCGGTCCGTGCCTTCCTGCCCAGGCCGCTTCCGGCCGGCACGCTCGACCTGCTGATCGCCGCGGCGCAGTCCGCGTCCACGTCGTCGAATCTCCAGCTCTGGAGCGTGGTCGCCGTCGAGGATCCCGACCGCAAGGCGCGCCTGTCCGAGCTCGCCGGGCAGCAGAAGTTCATCCGCGACGCGCCGTTGTTGCTGGTCTGGCTGTGCGATCACGCGCGGCTCAGCGCCATTGCCGCCGAACGTCAGACCCCGGTCGAGGGCATGGATTATCTGGAGGAATTCATCGTCGGCATCGTCGACGCCGCGTTGGCCGCGCAGAGTGCGACGATCGCCGCGGAATCCTTGGGCCTCGGCTGCGTCTATATCGGCGCCATGCGCAACCTGCCGGAGCAGGTGGTAGCGGAGCTGGGGTTGCCACCGCGCGTGTTCGCGGTGTTCGGCATGTCGGTGGGGTATCCCGACCCGGCGGGCGAGACCGGCGTGAAACCGCGCCTGCCGCGCCAGGTGCCGCTGCACCGCGAACAGTACGGCAGCGCCAACCAAGAGCCCGACATCACCCGCTACAACGGCACGGTGCGCACGTTCCAGCGCGAGCAGGGCATGCGCGAGCAGGACTGGACGCAACAATCGATCGACCGCGTGAAGGATGCCGCCGCGCTGCGCGGCCGCGACCGCATGCGCGAGACGTTGCGCGCGCTTGGGTTCGAGCTGCGCTGAGTCGTGATTCTGCCCCTCCCCTTGAGGGCTTGGGCCGTGAAGCGGACCAAGGCTGGGGGGAGGGGTCGGCGCCAGCGTGGCACCTAGTACATCCCGCCGGAACTTTGCACTCGCTTGGGCCGGTTCCATAGGCCGAGCGGGAAGCTGCCAATTTGGCCCATCCGAATAGAGTCGCCTATTCCGGCGGGATGTACTAGGGTTCGCACCGCACCGACCCCTCCCCCCATCCCCCTCCCTCAAGGGGAATTATCACCTTGACTGAACAAGCGGGATATGCCACTATGGTGGCACTGACAGAGCACGGTCATGTCTCGCACCACCGATCTGACGAACCCGATCTTTACCGACCCGGACGCGGCCCGAGCGCACTTTGAGGCGATCCGCTGGCCTGCCGGCCCATATTGCCCCTACTGCGGCAGCTTCGATAGCGTTGGCCCGCTGGGCGGCAAGTCGATGGGGCCGGGTTGGTATCACTGCCGCGCGTGCCGCCGGAAGTTCACGGCAGCGGTAGGCACCATCTACGAGCGGTCGCACATCCCTTTGACCAAGTGGCTTCTCGCGACGCACCTGATGTGCAGCAGCAAGAAGGGCATGAGCGCGCACCAACTCGGGCGCATGCTTGGCATGCCCTACAAGACCGCTTGGTTCATGTGCCACCGCATTCGGGAAGGTATGCGCGAGCTTGCTCCGACCCCGATGGGCGGAGAAGGCCGGACGGTCGAAGCCGATGAAACCTTCATCGGCGGCAAGGAGAAGAACAAGCACTCCAGCAAGCGCGATAGCGGCAACATAGGTGGGACCGGTAAGGAAGCAGTGTTCTCCCTGGTAGAGCGCGGTGGCCGGGTGCGCTCGCGCCATGTGGTGTCCGTCTCGGCACAAAACTTGAAGCCGGTCCTGGTCGAACATCTTGACCGCGCATCGGCGTTTATGACGGACGGGGAAGGCCAGTATCGCATCCTTGGACCGATGTTCGCCAGCCACGAGACCGTCAATCACAGCATAGGCGAGTATGTGCGCGGTCGCGCCCACACCAACACCGTCGAGAGTTATTTTGCCATCCTCAAGCGTGGGATCAACGGCGTGTATCACCACGTCTCTGAGACGCACTTGAAGCGGTATCTTGGCGAGTTTAATTTCCGATACAATGAGAGGAGCATGCTCGGCGTAGAGGACGTGGAACGCACCACGAAGGCCGTTAAGGGTGTGGTTGGCAAGCGGATGACCTACGAATAGCCTGCTGGCGGACACGCTAACAACGCCCCCTTCTAACCTTGAACCGAGGGTTTGGCGGAAGCGGCGCCAGCGCGACGTTTCCGGGATAATCCGGGACCCTCGGCAGATTCTTTTGCCGTTTTGAGAGTCGACTTCGGACTGATGCGCGGTTGCGGTGGGGTGTTCGCCATACGGCGGATTACCTCGTCGCGACGGAACGCGGTTTCTTCAGCACTGTATTCGGGTGATGACTCACGATCCTTCAAATACGTTCTCCTCTATCTCAAGATCAGATGGCACATTCCGAGGTCCGTATTTTCTGTACATGCCGTCGAAGACGTCATAGCGGCCCGCGAGAACCGCTCTGTCACCGCCGTCATTCGTGAGAACGGTCAACAGCGTTGACCGGCCGACAGAATTCACGCGTTCGGCTGCCTTTTTTGCCTCGTATATGTAATATAACGCATTATTGAGAAGGGTGATATCTTGCAGCCGGCGTGCTATGAGTGACGCGCGTGCGAGATGCTCCCCGTCCCCAATGCACGCAAAGTCACCTGAAAACCCAACTTTGCATGCAAAGTCTGTCTCAACAATGTAATTGTCTGAGTCACCAAACCCAGCAACGATGAATTCTGTGTCCAACCTGACTGCCGCAGCGGCGTCTAAATACCGCGCGAAGTTCTCAGAGGGGAGCCTTTCCTTCCCAACCTTCAACACATCGTCGTGGTCCATGCCGTAGCGGGTTTGGGCGAGAGCGTTGCGCTTCTCCGCCCGTTGTTCGTACAGCGCGCTCCTAACAAGGGTTAGTATATTCGTTTCATCCACAACTTCGGCAGCCCTGAAAATCCGCTGAAGACGACTGATAACCGCTTTTGCCTCGCTGGGGTCGCCCGCAAACACGCATCTGAAGTGCGGCGTTACAGATGCCAGCTTATAAAGGGTATCGCTGCTTCCGAGTTGGGTGCTGATACGCCAATCCGTGCAGATGACTATACGCTCGTCCGACTGACCGCCGGGGAGACCTGTATTGCAGATAGCCACAATCCCAACTGTCATCTTTCGCGTACCCCATCGGAGGGCGTCCCTAGCCGACCGCTTGCCAGTCTCGGAATCAAGGAAGAGAGTGTGCCGCAATTGATCATGTTCAGTCAAGTTGATAACTCTCCCCTCAAGGGGAGGGGGAGAAGAGGTGTTTAGGTATCAGCCATTCAGGAAATCGAACGCCGCCAGCGCGTGCACGCGTGCAACGACCTCCAGGTCGTCGAGCAGCACGTACTCGTCCACGCCACCCATGTTGAACGGCGTCGGGCCGTAGACCACGGTCGGGATGCCGGCGCGCCGGAACAGCCGTGCGTCGGAGCCGCCGACGCGCATATTCACCGCCGGCGCGCGCCCCAGCACCTGTTCCGCGGCCGATCGGACCCTCTGCACGATCTCGGCAGCGGGTTCGGTCACCGTCGGCTCGAAGCGCCGCAATACTTCGAACGTTACGCCCGCGTGGCCGGCCACCGCGGCGGCCAGCGCGGCCTCGGCCGCCGCCGCCGACACCCCGGCCGGCAGCCGGATATCCAGCGCGGCCTCGGCCATCGCCGGCACCAAGTTGGGGGACGATCCGCCTGCGATCCGACCGAGATTGACGGTCACCGATCCCAGCACCTCCGCCTCACCCGCGCCGCCCAGCGTCTCGCTGACCTGCTTCGCCGCCGCGATCGCTTCGGCCACGCCGGGCGGAGGTGGCGCATGCAGCGCTCGCAGCTCCGCGACCGCATCCAGCGCGGCGCGCAGCCGGTCCAGCGCGTTCACCCCGAGATGGACGTGCGCGCCGTGGGCTGGTTTGCCGCGCGCCATGACGCGCACCCACAGGAAGCCTTTCTCGCCGAAGCGCAGGACCAGCGGCGACCCCGCGTCGCCGATGATCACCGCGTCGCCGCGCGCCGCCGGAACGTTCTCCAGCAGCCACTGCGTGCCGAGCGTGCCCATGCTCTCCTCGTCGCCCGCGAGCGCCAGCACCGCCTCGCCGGGCCAGGCGTCGGCATGCGTCGCCAGCGCAGCGAGGGCGACGATGGATGCCGCAATCCCCCCCTTCATGTCAGCCGCGCCGCGCCCGTACAGCCGGCCGTCGCGCACCTCCCCGGCGAAGGGCGCGACGGTCCAACCCGCCGCGTCGCCCAGGGGATAGGTGTCGAGATGCCCGCTCAGCACCAACCGCCGCGCCGTTTGCTCCCCTGGCCGCCGCTCGGGTTGCCGCCCCGGCCCAGTGCCGCGCACCACCGCAACGAGATTGCCGACCGTTTCGGAGATGCGATACAGGTTGACCGCGGCGCTCGGCGCCAGCGCGCGGATGAGCTCGGCCGCCATCGCCGCGACCGCATGCGTGTCGCCGGGCGGATTGGGCGACTGCACCGCGATCAGCCGGCGTGCGCAGTCCAGGATGCGGTCCCGCTGGCCGGCCGCCTGCAAAAGCGCACTCGTGATGGAGGACGTCATGGCAGCGCTCCCGCTTCCGGCATTGCCAGCCCCGGAGGTCCGGGACCAGCTTCCGGCAGATGACGAAACAGGCCACCGCGATGGTGCCGAAGTTTGCCAGCGGGCAGAAGCCAGTTGGGGAAACCAACGGGCGAACGCCAGCTTGTGCAAGAGGGTGACTGGATAGCCGGTGGATGGAAGCCCCGTGGATGGCAGCCCGGCATAGACAACAAACGCGCAACCGCAACAGCGCAACGAAAGGCCCGCAGCATGACCCTGCCCCACAGCATCGCCGGCGCTCTGGCCACCGACCTCCAGCTCTGGCCCGACTTCCTCGTGCTGTGCGACTGCGGCGGGCGGCTGGCGGGCACGCCGTCCGAGGCCGCGGCGCTGGCCTTCCTGCGCACCGCCGGCACCAGCGCGACCGGCAGCGACGCCGTCGCCGTGCCCACGTCCTATGCGGGTTGGACGGCGCAGGAGGCCAGCCTGACGCTGCTCGACGGCGACCGTCGCATCCCACTCGCCTGCCTGCCGCTGATCCGTTCCGCATCCGGCTCGGTGACGGCGGAGGTGGTCGATCTCGGCCGTGGCACGGGGGAAGAATTCGCCCAGGCCGGCGCGGCGCTGGCCGGGCGCATCGCCCTGGTGCGGCACGAATACATGTTCGCCAGCGGCCACCTTCACCGACGGGCGAAATACACCGCCGCCCTGCGCGCCGGCGCCAGCGGCTTCCTGATCGCCGGCCCGTTGCCAACCGGCGTGGTTGCCGGCTCGTCCGGTCGCGGCGACGAACCTGGCATCCCGGCGCTCGGCATCTCGCCGGAGGCCGCCGCGCGCCTGTCCCCGCCGGTCGGCCGCGCAAGCGCCGCGCTGCATGTCCGTGCCACCGAGCACGCAGCAGCGACGGAAACCCTGCTGTTCGACTTGCCGGGTGTCGGCCCGGGGCGGGTCGTGCTGAGCGCCCACCTGGACGGGCACGCGCCGGGCGAAAGCGCGCTGGACAACGCGACCGGCGTGGCCGCGGCACTCGCGGTGGCACGCGCGCTGGCACCGCATGTTGCGGCTTGCCGGCGCGGGCTGCTGTTGACTTTCTTCAGCGCCGAGGAATGGGCGCTGACCGGCTCGCGCGTCTGGCTCGACGGATTGTCGGCGGCGGAACACGCGGCGATGGCGCTGAACGTCAACCTCGATTCGGTCGCCGGCAGTTCGCGGCTCACCGCGCTGACCAGCGAATTCCCGGCGCTGCCCGGGTTCGTGCGCCAGGCGGTGGCGGCGTCCGGCGGCGCGGTCGGCATCCATCCGGTGCTGATGAACAATTCGGACCACGCCAACTTCGCGGCGAAGGGGATCCCGGCGCTGCGCCTGGTGGCCGGCTTCGACGCGCCGGAGTCGAACCTGAGCCATGTGCTGACCGCCGCCGACACGCGCGACAAGGCGGCGCCCGCCGAACTGCACGCCGCCGCCCATGTGGCCGCCGCGATCACCTGGGCCGCGCTGAACGCTGACGATGCGCAGCTCGCGGCGTTGCGCAAGCGGAACAGCGAAGCGCCTTCCGTCTCTGGTCGCTCTCCGCCGTTCCCGTGAACCACCGCTTGGATGCGTGCCGCCTGATGGATCACGCCCCCATCGGGATATCATTCGGTCTTGCGATCATTCCGTTGGGCGATCACGCCGCCGGCGCGGGATCCCCGTCTTTGCCGCCGGGTTCCGGACGTCGGCGGATCAGGAAGCTGAGCACGCCGCCCTCCTCGCTCCACGCCAGGAGGGCGTGGCCGGTCTCGCGACAATAGGCCTGAAAATCCGCCACCGCCGCCCGGTCCGTGGCCAGCACGCGCAGCCGATCGCCCGGCGCCAGGCCACGCAGCGTGCGGTTGGCGCGCAGCACCGGCAGCGGGCAGTTCATCCCCTTCACGTCCAGCAGCGTCTCGCTCATGACCGGCATCCTGCGATCCTCGCCCGACTTGAGCAACCCGACCCGGACCGGCATGCTGCGGCTCGGCATGATAGAGTCCCGGTAGATCCCGGCATGGTGAATCCCGACATGGTGAATCAATGAGCCATCATCGCATCGGCATCGACCTTGGCGGCACCAAGATCGAGGTCATCGTCCTCGATCCCGACGGCACCGAGCAGTTGCGCCATCGTACCGCAACGCCTGTCGGTTACCCGGCGGCACTCGATGCGATCGCCGGGCTGGTGCGCGACGCCGAGTCGAAGCTCGGAGTGCGCGCCACGGTCGGGATCGGCATCCCGGGCGTGATCAGCCCCGCCACCGGCCTGGTGAAGAACGCCAACTCCAACGCGCTGAACGGCCATCCTTTCGACCGCGACATGAGCGCGCTGCTCGGCCGCGAGGTGCGGGTGGAAAACGACGCCAACTGCTTCGCCCTGTCCGAGGCGGTGGACGGCGCCGGGGCGGGCCACCGGCTGGTGTTCGGCGTGATCCTGGGCACCGGGGTCGGTGGCGGCATCATCACCGACGGCCGCGTGCATTGCGGACCGCATCGCATCGCCGGGGAGTGGGGACACAATCCGCTGCCCTGGTCGACGCTGGACGAACTGCCGGGGATCCATTGCTGGTGCGGCAACTGGAATTGCCTGGAGACCTGGGTCGCCGGGCCCGCCCTGGCGTGCGATTGCGATGGCCCTGGCGCGCACGACGCCAGCACCATCCCGGACCGAGCCGCCGCGGGCGAGACGCGCGCGCGTCTCGCCCTGGCGCGCCACGCCGACCGCCTGGCGCGCGGGCTGGCCCAGGTGATCAACCTGCTGGACCCGGACGTGATCGTGCTTGGCGGCGGCCTGTCCAACATGGCGCATCTGTATCGGGACCTGCCAGGGCTGATCCGGCGCAACGTATTCAGCGACGTCGTCGACACGCCGATCGTGCAGGCCCGGCATGGAGATTCATCTGGGGTGCGCGGCGCGGCGTGGCTGTGGCCGATGGGATAGCGCGCGGACGACCGATCGCGGCCGTCCGGGAGCGTGGATCAGGACGCGGGGGACGACGTATTGGCACGGTGCCCTGCTCTGCTCGAAGCAGCTACATCGAAATGAATTCCTAAGGCGGCAATTCCTAACACGGGGAATCCTTCAGGCGGGCCGATCAGTCCTCGGGGCCGGGCGAGGCGCGGGCCGCCTTGGTGCGCGCGCGCCGCGCCTTGGTCTCGAGCCGCGTGGTGATGGACGCCTTGGGGGGGCGCGTCGGCACGCGCCTTACCGGCGGGACCGAGGCGCGGCGGATCAGATGCACAAGTGCCGCCAGTGCGTCCGCGCGGTTGCGTTCCTGGGTGCGATGGCGGCGCGCGGTGATCACCAGCGTGCCCTCCTGCGACAGGCGCTTGCCGGCGAGCCGTTCCAGCCGCGCACACACGTCGCTCGGCAGGCAACTGGCACCGTGCAGATCGAAGCGCAGCATCACCGCCGAAGCCACCTTGTTGACGTTCTGTCCGCCCGGTCCGCTGGCGCGCATGAATGTTTCTGTAATGTCACGATTGTCGATCGCGATATGGTCGGTGACGCGAATCATGCGGCCTCGCCAAGTCCGTAGAAGATGCAGGCGGTGCCACCGAGAATAGCATCTCGCCCGGGCACATCCAGACCTGCCAGCAGATGATCGGTCGCCGCGCGCCAGCGCGTGTAGCCGCCGGCGAGCTCCACCACCGGCCAGTCGCTGCCCCACATCAGGCGTGCCGGGCCGAAGCAGGCGATCAGGTGGTCGGTGGTGCGGCGCAGATCGTCATGTTGCCAATGCGGTACGGCTTCGCTGACCAGACCGGAGAGCTTGCAATGCGCGCCGGTCTCACGTGCCACGCGCGCGATATCGTCGGCCCAGGGGTCGAAGGCACCGTATGCAATCGCGGGTTTGGCGGCGTGGTCGATGACGATCGGCAGACGCGGATGGCGTGCGGCGAGAGACAGCAAATTCGGCAGGTGGTGTGGCTTGATCAACGCGTCGAACCGCAGCCCGCACTGCGTCATCGCGACCAGTGCGGGCTGCGCCGCGGGGCGCAGGATCCAGTCGGTGTCAGCGATACCCTGCAGCATGGGCCGCAGGCCCTTCAGCTCCGGCGCCCGGGCCAGGTCGACGACACGCGCGGCGGCGTTCGGCGCGGCCAGGTCCGTCCAGCCGACCACGCCGCGCACCACGCCGCGCGAATCACGCGCCACCGTCAGCATGAACGCGGTTTCCGCCTCGGTGGGCGCGGCCTGCACCAGCACCGTGGCGGTAATTTCGCCGAGCAGCGGCCGCAGATCATCAAGCATGTAGTCGCGATAGATCGGCAGATCCGGCGTCAGCCAGCCATAGTCGCCGCGCGCCACGCGCCAGACGTGATGGTGCGAGTCAACCTGTATCATGGCGCGGGCTGAATCATCGTGCTGGCATCACGCTTTTGCGCAGCAGATTCAACCGGCATGGCGGCGGCGGGGAAGTTGGCATCGACCACGGCGATACCGTCACCGTGGCCCATACTGGCGAGCGCATGTAACAGGACGGACGTCAGCAATGGATCGAGCCCGCGCTGCATGCACGTCCCCCTGTCTCGCGATCGACGATCTCGCGATCGACGATCTCGCAATCGATAATCTCACGATCGCTGATTTCGCGTAGCGTAACCCCGTGCCGCGGCAGCACGCAATCGTCATCCGCCGCGGACTCCACGAATTGTTGCCGCGGTGCTATACGCAATGCTCGTGCCGGCGCCACGACGACCGGCACCACCACCTAACCTGCGCGAGGGTGTCATGATCACACTGACGGTGAATGGGCAGAAACACGCGCTTGATATCGAGCCGGAGACTCCGCTGCTGTGGGTGCTGCGCGACGAACTTGGCCTGACCGGCACGAAATTTGGCTGCGGCATCGCGCAATGTGGCGCTTGCACCGTGCACCTGAACGGCGCGCCGACGCGGTCCTGCATGGTGCAGGTGGGTGGTCTCGACGGTGCCTCGGTGCTGACGATCGAGGGGTTGTCGCACGACACCTCGCACCCGGTGCAGCGCGCCTGGATCGAGCACGACGTGCCGCAATGCGGCTACTGCCAGTCCGGCCAGATCATGGCCGCCGTGGCGCTGTTGCAACAGACGCCGAAGCCAAGCGACGGCGACATCGACAGCGCCATCACCAATATCTGCCGCTGTGGCACCTACCCGCGCATCCGCGCGGCGATCCATCGCGCCGCCGAGCTGGCGAAGGGTTGAGGAGAACCACCATGACCTATCAACCCGCGATTGCCACACTGAGCCGGCGCACGCTTGGTCGGCGGGATTTCGTCATCGCATCGCTAACTGCGTCCGGCGGCATGATGCTGGGCCTGCGGCGCGCCGTCGCCGCCAGTGCCGCCAATGAACCGGCCGAAGTCGGCGCCTGGATCGTGATCGATCCGGATGACAGCGTTACGATTCGCGTGTCGAAGTCGGAGATGGGCCAGGGCATCTACACCGCGTTGCCGATGCTGGTCGCGGAAGAGCTCGGCTGCGACTGGGGCAAGGTGCGCGTGGAGCATGCCTCGGCGACCCGCAACCTGGCGACGCATGACTATGGGTCGATGGGCACCGGCGGCAGCCGGTCGATCCGCTCGCTGCACGCGACGATGCAGCAGGTCGGCGCCAGTGCGCGGGCGCGGCTGATTGCCGCCGCGGCGCAGCTATGGAGCGTGCCGGCGAGCGCGTGCAGCGTCAGCGATGGACAGGTGCGGCACGTCGAGAGTGGACGCGCGCTGGGCTTCGGTGCGTTGGCGGCTGCGGCGGCCAAGGTGCAGCTCGCCGCAGAACCGGCGATCAAGACGCCTGACCAGTACACGCTTGCGGGCAAGCCGCTCGCGCGCCTCGATACGAAGGCGAAATCCAACGGTCAGGCGATGTTCGGCATCGATGTGCGGCTGCCCGACATGGTCTATGCCGCGGTCACGATGTGCCCTGTGCCGGGTGGGACGGTGAAATCCTACGATGCCAGCAAGGTCCTGGGTAGGCGCGGCATCCAGGCGGTGGTGCCGGTGCCGGGTGGCGTCGCCGTGGTGGCGGACCGCTTCTGGCGTGCCAAGCAGGCGGCAGCCGATCTGCCGGTGGAATGGAATCCGGGCGCGGATGCGGGCACCGACAGCGCAACGTTCCGCGCCGCCTATCGCGCGGCGCTTGACGGGAAGCTGACCGTAGCGCGCAACGAGGGCGACACGGCGCAGGCGCTGACCCAGGGCAAGCTGGTCGAGGCTGCCTATGAGGTGCCGCATCTGTCGCACGCACCGATGGAGCCGCTGAACTGCACCGCGCACGTGCGCCCCGATGGCGTGGATGTGTGGATGGGCACGCAGAACGCGGACGCGGCGCTGCTGCTTGCGGCGCATGCCGCCGGCGTGGCGCCGGAGAAGGTGCAGATCCACACTTGCTATTTGGGCGGCGGCTTCGGCCGGCGCGCGATGAACGACGAGCTGGTGCAGGCCGTCATCGTGTCCAAGGCAGTGGGCAAGCCGGTGAAGCTGCTGTGGACGCGCGAGACCGACATCCGCCACGACCGCTATCGGCCGCAGGCGGCGCTGCGCTGCCGCGCCAGCCTGGCGGCGGACGGATCGCTGAACGCATTGCATCTTCAGACCGCGGTCGGATCGATCACCCGCTCGCTGGGTTGGGGGACGGCTGACAGCGGGGTCGAGCCGCAGGCGGTCGAGGGCCTGGCCAACCAGCCCTATGCGGTGGCCAACCAGCGCGTCGAATGCGTGCTGAAGAACACGCATATTCCGGTGATGTTCTGGCGCAGTGTCGGTAGCTCACAGAACGCCTTCGTGGTCGAAAGCTTCATTGACGAACTGGCACACGCGGCGGGCCAGGACGCGTACCAGTTCCGCCGCAAGCTACTGGCGCACCGGCCGGACTTCCTGCGCGTGCTGGACACCGCGGCGGAGAAGGGCGACTGGGGCAAGCCATTGCCCGCCGGCAAGGGTCGCGGCATTGCGATCCACGAATCCTTCGACACCATCGTGGCGCAGGTCGTCGAGGCCGCGGTCAGCCCGCGCGGCGAGGTCAAGGTGGAACGCGTCGTCTGCGCGGTGGATTGCGGGTGGGTGGTCAATCCGCGGCTGGTGGAAATGCAGATCGAAAGCGGCGTGATCTACGGCCTGACCGCGGCGCTGTTCGACGCCATCACGATCAAGGACGGCGCGGTTGAGCAGGGCAATTTCGACACCTATCCGATGGTGCGGATGGCGGATGCACCGCGGATCGAGACCTACCTGACGTTGAGCCGTGGCGCGCGCTGGGGCGGCATCGGCGAGCCAGGCACGCCGCCGGTGGCGCCCGCCGTGTGCAACGCGATCTTCGCCGTGACTGGAAAGCGTATACGCAGTCTGCCGATTTCGGATACGGATTTGACCAGCCGCACCTGAGCCGATCTGCTGACGAGCAGCCGCGCGGGGAAGTGGCAGCGCGTCGACTACCGGCCCCCCCGTCATGTCTCGCGCGGGCAGCGGTCGCGTGCCGGCGACCGGCTTTCCCCGTCATGGCCGGCGAAGGCCGGCCATCGTGCGTCCGCGAGCATGTTTTGTCAGGGAGGTGCAAGTCCACCAGAGGTGAACCTACCAGCCAGAAGCCGGAGGTAACTGCGTTGGCCGTGAGGCGGCGAGGACAGCAACCCGAGGCGAA
>PLXO01000119.1 GCA_003151425.1 Acetobacteraceae bacterium | reverse complement strand
GGAATTCCAAGTGCGATTCCCCTGGGTACTTCCGGGTGCTGGCTTGTCGCGTTCGGGTGTTCTGTGCCACCAAGCTGCTCCGGGCCTATCTGCCACCTGCGCTGGCGGCGCGGCTGGCGACGACACCGCCCGAGTTCATGCCGCCGGTGCACTACTCGAACCCCCTCAAATCGGAAACTACGACAAAGACCCTATGGAGCGGGGGGCGGGACCGCTGCGGGACCCCCTGGGGGCCGTCCACGGCGAGATCGCGGCCGGGACCACGCGGGCGGGCGGAGCAGCTTGAGGCTGCGCGGGTGGAGCGGGCGGTGCTGGCGCCGTGGCGGGCGGCGATCGCCGGGGCGCGGCTGGCCAAGCGGGAGGCGCTGGCGGAGCGTCGGGCGGCTCGGAATGCGAAAAGCCGACAAAGACCCTATGGAGCGTCGGCCGCTGCCCGAACCGAGTCGGCGAATCGGCCGGAGGTCGTCGCCGCTGTTGAGGCTCGGCTGGAAGCGGCGCGGCTTGGTGCGGTGGCGGCGGTGAATGCGCCGGCAGTGACCAAAAGCGAAAATCACGACAAAGACCCTATGGACCGTCGCACGGTGCGGTGGCCTTGGGGTGGGCTGAAGGGGCGGCTGTGCGGCGGCACGCCCCTCGGCGGTCTGCTGCCCGGCGTCACCCAGCCCGGCACCTGGCAGGCCGTGCTCGAGGCGTCCAATGCAGAGGAGGCGAGGAAGACGTGGAGGCCGCGCCATGCCGGACGGCCATCCCCGCAGCACGGTGCCGCGATGAACGGCCGGGGACAACCCCCGGGACAAACGCCCCACCGGGACAACCCCCGGGACAAGCGCCGGGGGGCAAGGCCTACCGGTGGCAGGCTCTAGGGGGGCAAGGCCTACAAGCCAAGACAACGTTGCAACCAGATGGCCGAAATGAGAATTGCTGTCACGCGCTGGACGGTCTCGCATGCGGCTGGTCGCTCGTGTGCCCATCGGCTACTCCGAGCATCCCGACGTCGTCGTTAGCGCGACACGATTATAGCAGTGGCCATAATGCCTGACCGTTCGGCCGGCGTTGGTATGATACTGCGGCCCAAAAGTCTTGGCGTACGCTGCCCACCCTCCGTCATGGCGGGCCCACGGGGCAAGAGCCCGAGGACAGGCGGAGCTTGCCACCGGGCGCTTGACCCGGTGGTCCAGCCATCCACGATTTCGCTGGTCACACGAAGGAAAGTCGTGGATGGCCGGCCTTCGCCGGCCATGACGGGTGGAGAGCACGCGGCTGCACCGCGGCTGGTATCAGTCCAGCGTCTCCAGCAGCCCCGCCATCAGCGCCGCGCGTTGCCCGAGATGGCGCCACAATATGTGCTCGTGGCTGGCGTGCGCGCCGGCGCCCAGGCAGCCCAGCCCGTCCAGCGTCGGGATGCCCAGCGCCGCGGTGAAGTTGCCGTCGGACCCACCGCCGCGGTGCTGCTTCGGCAGGTCGATCCCCACATCGGCGGCGATCGCCCGTGCCTTCTCGTACAGCCGCATGATCCCGGCGTCCTCGGCGAACGGCGGCCGGTTCATGCCGCCCTCCACGCTGATCCGGCACCCGGAGGTCACCGCTTGCAGCGCCAGGATCGCCCGCTCCATCCGCTCGCCGTCGGCGATCGAGCTGACCCGCAGGTCGATCTCGCAGCCGGCATCGGGGGAAATCACGTTCGGCCGCGAGCCGCCCCAGACCGGCGCGGCGTTCAGCGTGGGCCGGGGTTCTGCTGCTGCTTGGATTGCACCAGGGCCAGGATGAACGCCTTGTGCTGGGCCCGTGCGGCGTCCACCGCCGCCTGCACCTGCTGCGGCGATCCAACCTCGCTGTCCTGTACGCGCAGGATCACGTCGCCCGGCACCAGGCCGCGATCGAATGCGTCGGTGCCTGCGGCGACGCCGTCGACCAGCACCCCGGCCTGCTGCATGAGCAGCATGTTGCGCGCTCGCAAGTCGGCGGTGAGCATACTCAGGCTCAAGCCGAGGTTGGACGGCACCAGCATGCCTGGCTTGGACGCGGTTCCGGTGCCGGACGCGGTCTCGGGTTCCGGCCAGGCAATGGGTGTGACGCGCAATGTCTGCTCGTGGCCGGCGCGCGACACGGTCGCCGGCACCGCTTGGCCGATGGTCGACTTGGCGATGGCACGCAGCAGCGCGCGCTCGTCCGACGGGGTCTGGCTATCGTACTGCAGGATCACGTCGCCGCCCTGCAGTCCCGCCGCCGCGGCCGGGCCGCCCTGATGCACCGCGGCGACGATCGAACCCGTCGGCTGCGGCATGCCGAGCGCGACGGCCATGTCCTGCGTCACCTGGTCGATCTTCATGCCGAGATAGGCCGGCCGCACATGTCCATCGCGCAGCAGCCGGTCGGCGATGAATTTGGCGTCGTTCGCCGGGATGGCGAAGCCGAGGCCGACCGAACCGGTGGTGGGGGAGACGATCGCGGTGTCGACGCCGATCACATCGCCGCTGCGGTTGAACAGCGGGCCGCCGGAGTTGCCGTGGTTGATCGCGGCATCGGTTTGGATGAAGTCGTCGTACGGCGTGTCCATGATGTTGCGGTTCAGCGCGCTGACGATGCCGGAGGAGACCGAGAGGCCGATGCCGAGCGGGTTGCCGATGGCGAGGACCGAGTCGCCGATCTGCACCTTGTCGCTGTCAGCCCACGCACCATGGCGAGCGCGTGCTGCGTGTCGACCTTGACGAGGGCGAGATCGATGCGTGGGGCGATGGCGAGGATCCGACCGGGAACGAGCACGCCATCGGAGAACATTACATGAACGTCATAGGCGCCGTCGACGACATGAAAGTTGGTGAGGATCACGCCGCTCGGGTCGATGACGAAACCGGAACCCCGCAGGGACTTCGGATGGCTGGGGCTTTGATTGGAGGGCGCGCTGGCGGCATTCATCGTCCCGGCGGACGCGGTGTCGGCGACGAACGAGGTTATGTTGACCGCGCTGGGCAGCAGGCCGCGGATCAGCTCGGCTTGGCCAGGCGCCATCATCTGCATCTGCATCTGCTGCCCGGCGGCTGGTGGCGGAGCCAGGAGCAGGAAGCCCGCGACGATGGTCAATCCGGACAGCGTGACCAACCAGAAGCGATGGCGCATGGCAGTGGGCTCCGTTGGGGTTGTGGCGCCGGCGCGGCGCCCGGCGGCGCCCTGGTAGTGACGTGGCGCGTCGCGGCGGGCAATCGCCGCCGTGCACCGGCCCGAACCGCCAGGCGGCGGAGACGGATGGGCGGCGGGCCCGCATCCGGCTGGTTACCCGGTCACCACCTCGATCGGCCCGGGCGCGTCCTCCACGCTCAACGGCGTAAACCCCGCCGCATCGCCGTCCGCCTGTGCCGGGATCAGCGTGTTTCCCACCACCTCGATGCGCCGCGCCCGCACGTGCCGCACGCCGGGCGCCCGACCCAGCAGCCCCACGGGCAGCGCCGCGCCATACATCAGCGCCGCCCCTGGCCCGCCGCTGCCGAACAGGATCACCGAGAAGCCGGGCTCCGCCGGCTGTGCCTCCGGGGCCAGCAGGAATTTCCCGCCGTACAGGCGACCCTTGGTGATCACCGCGCTCGCCACCTCGGTCTCCATGGCGTCGATCCGCAACCGGATCGGTGGGAACTTGTAGCGCGCGGTCTCCCGCAGGCTCTGCACCACATAGGCGCCGCGCCCGAGCAGGCGTTTCAGCGGCAGCGACAGACGATGCACCACCTGGGCGTCGAAGCCGATCCCCAGCATCTGCACGAACAGCCGGGAGCCGTCGGGACCTCGCACCACGCCTGGCCACAGCGTGCGCGTGCGGCCGAACGCGAGCGCGGCGGCCACGGCGCGCGGGGCGAACGGCAGGGCCAGCTCGTGCGCCAGCACATTCGCGGTGCCGAGCGGGATCACCCCCAGCCGCGCGCCCGATCCCAGCAGCCCGTTGGCGACCTCGGCGATCGTGCCGTCACCGCCGGCGGCGACCACCATGCGCGCGCCACCGCGGACGGCCTCGCGCGCCAAGGTTTCGGCGTGGCCGGCGCGATGGGTTTCCGAAAGGTCGAGGCGGATGCCGTTGGCCGCCAGCACATCCAGCACGCGCCACAGCAATGCCGCGCGACGCCGGCCCGCCACCGGATTGAAGATGATCACCATGTGATGCGGCGCCGTTTGGCGCGGCAGCATGTGGCGCGGCACCATGTGATGCGACGCCATGTGATGCGAGCGGGCACGCGAATCGGCCTCTCCGTCACTGCAAGGGACCCTTGTGACAGCGCGCGATGAAGGATTGATGACAGTATCGTGTCTGAGGAATGACTTTCACTATTCTGGCCAATATTATGATTTGTCACGTAGTCTTAACTTTATACACGAGTCGCACACGCCTATCTGCTGGTCTCGCGATGAATGCACCCTCGTCCCCTGGCGCACGGACCGATTACCGCAGCGTCTTCATTTCGGACACCCATCTGGGCACGCGCGGCTGCCGCAGCGACTTCCTGGCGGACTTCCTGCGCCGCACGTCGTGTCAGCATCTGTTCCTTGTCGGCGACATCATCGACGGCTGGCGTTTGCGCAAATCCTGGTACTGGGATGACAGCCACGACGAGGTGCTGCGCCTGATCCTGCGCCAGGCCCGCGCCGGCACCGAGGTGACCTACATTCCCGGCAACCATGACGAGATGTTCCGCCAGTGGCTGCCGCTGGGCCTGGAGATCGCCGGCATCCGCCTGCGCCGCGAGGCCGTCCATCTCACCGCCGCCGGCAAGCGCCTGCTGGTGATCCACGGCGACGAGTTCGACAGTGTGGTGCGCTATGCCAAGTTCCTCGCGCTGCTGGGCGACTGGGCGTATTCTGTTGCGCTGACATTCAATCGTTACTTCAACGCGATCCGCCGCCGCCTGGGCTATCCGTACTGGTCGCTGTCCGCGTGGCTGAAGTATCAGGTCAAGGAGGCGGTAAAGGCGATCGATCGTTTCGAGTCAGCGCTTGCCGGCGAGGCCCGTCGCCGCGGCTTCGACGGCGTGGTCTGCGGCCACATCCACCACGCCGAGATGCGCGAGGTGAACGGCGTGCTGTACATCAACGACGGCGACTGGGTCGAAAGCTGCACCGCGCTCGTCGAGCACCATGACGGCCGCCTGGAGCTGGTGGATTGGGCCGCGCTGAATCGCCTGTCGTTCTTCGCGCCGCGCCAGGCCGGGCTGCCTCAGCCTGCCTGACACGCTCCCCCCCAATGGTTTCCCGAATGATTTCCCAAGTGATTTTCCTTTGGGGGCGCTCCCCCTCCCTGGCGCGCCTGAAGGTTGGGCCGACATGCTGCCGCCCGCCCCCTCGCACCGTATCCTGATCGTCAGCGACGCCTGGGCGCCGCAGGTCAACGGCGTGGTTCGCACCCTGACCACCGTGGCCGGGGAACTGCGGCGCATGGGCCACGTGGTCGAGGTGATCGGTCCGGATCGGTTCCGTACCATGCGCTGCCCGACCTATCCGGAGATCCCGCTGTCGCTGCTGCCGCGCCGCCGGCTGGTTCGCATGATCGAGGCGTTCGATCCCGACGCGCTGCACATCGCGACCGAGGGCCCGCTGGGTCTGGCGGCGCGAAGCTGGGCGCGGCGCACCGGCTTCGCCTTCACCACCGCGTTCCACACCCGCTTCGCCGAGTATGTGCAGGCCCGCACTGGCATTCCGGTGCGGCCGATCTATGCCTGGATGCGCCGGTTCCATGGCGCCGGCCAAGGCATCATGGTCGCCACGCCGTCGTTGCGCGATGAACTGGCGGCACGCGGCTTTCGCAACATTCGCGCCTGGTCGCGTGGCGTCGATCTGGAGTTGTTCAAGCCGTTTCCGCGCGAGGATTGGGGGTTGCCGAGGCCGATTTTTCTGCATGTCGGCCGGGTGGCGGTGGAGAAGAATATCGGCGCGTTCCTGGACCTTGATCTGCCGGGGTCCAAGGTCGTGGTCGGCGGCGGTCCGCAGCTTGCCGCGCTGCGGCGGACGTATCCCAACGTGCTGTTCACCGGCCTTCGCTATGGTGAGGCGTTGGCGCGCGCCTATGCCGGCGGCGACGTGTTCGTGTTTCCCAGCCTGACCGATACGTTCGGCCTGGTGATTTTGGAAGCGCTGGCCTGCGGCACGCCCGTGGCGGCGTTTCCGGTGACCGGACCGAAGGATGTACTTGCGGATGCGGCGGGGAAAATCGGCGCGGTGAATGCCGATCTGCGCGTGGCGGCGCTGGAGGCGCTGACCGCCGATCGCGCGGCGTGTCGGGTGCACGCGGAGCGGTATTCCTGGCGTGCGTGCGCCGAAACGTTTCTAAGTCATTTGGTGCCGCTGATGGGGGCGTCGTAGCGCAACGCATGTACACCTCTCCCGCTCTTTGCGGGAGAGGTCGGCGAGCGAAGCGGTTGGGCCGCGAAGAGCGGACCAACGGTGAGGGTGGTGCACGCGGCACGACCCTCACCCACGTCGCTGCGCTCCTCGACCCCCGGGTCAAGATGCCCGGGGGCATGCCTTGGTCCGCTCTTCGTGGCCCAAGCCCGCGACGAGCGGGAGAGGTGTACTTGGCAGTCCAATCAACGCGGACGTTCCCTACCTGCTCGCCGCGTCGATCTGCGCGATCTCCGCTGGCGTCAGCTTGATCTTCGGCGCCTTCGCCATCTCGGCGAGCTGATCCAGGTTCGTTGCGCTAACGATCGGCGCCGTCACGCTGGGCCGCGCGATCAACCAGGCCAGCGCAATCTGCCCGGGCTTCGCGTCGTGCGCCTTTGCCACCGCGTCCAGCGCGGCCAGCGTGCGGAAGCCCTTGTCGTTCATGTATTTCTCCGCCCGCGCGCCCCGCGTGCGCCCCACCGTGTCCGCCGCCGAGCGGTACTTGCCGGTGAGGAACCCGTTGGCGAGCGAGTAGTAGCCGATGACCCCGACAGTCTCTTTCAGGCACAGCGTTTCCAGCTCGCCTTCGAACTCGCCGCGCTCCACGAGGTTGTAGAGCGGCTGCAGGGTTTCATAGCGTGGCAGACCGAGCCGCGCGCTGGTCTCCAGCGACGCTGCCAGCCGAGGGGCAGTGAAGTTCGACGCGCCGATCACCCGGATCTTGCCCTGGTTTATCAGCTCCTGGTAGGCGGCCAGCGTCTCCTCGATCGGGGTGTCCGGGTCGTCGCGATGCGACTGATACAGGTCAATGTAATCGGTCTGCAGCCGGCGCAACGAGGCTTCCACCGCCTGCATCATGTAGGCGCGTGAGAGACCCTTCTTGCCGGGCGCCATCTCGATGCCGAACTTCGTGGCGATGACGACCTTCTCGCGGCCACCGCGCGATTTCAGCCAGTTGCCGATGATGACTTCCGACTCGCCGCCGGCGTTGCCGGGAACCCAGCGCGCATACACGTCCGCCGTGTCGATGAAGTTGAACCCCGCTGCGAGGAAGCCATCCAACAGCCGGAACGACATGGCGTCGTCCGCCGTCCAGCCGAACACGTTGGTGCCGAAGGTCAGCGGCGCGACCTCGATCGACGATTTTCCCAGCTTGCGCTTTTCCATGTGCTGTCCCCTTTGAATGATCCGGTGGCAGACAAGCCGGAGCCGGCGCGCAAGTCCAGGGGGCGGGGCGGATGGCGCCGGTGGCGCGCGCGAGGTAGGATTGTTCCGGAACCCCCGGCGAGGGCAGCATGATCATCGATTGCCACGGCCACTACACCACCGCACCGCAGCCGCTGGACGAATTCCGCGCGCAGCAGGTGGCGGCGCTCGGCGACGCGGCGCGCACCGCGGCGCTGACGATGCCCAGCATCAGCGACGACGCGATCCGCGCCAGCATCGAGGGCGCCCAACTGCGCATCCAACGCGAGCGCGGCACCGATGTGACGATTTTCTCGCCGCGCGCCTCCGGCATGGCACACCATATCGGCGACGCGGTCACCAGCGAGGTCTGGTCGCGGCTGTGCAACGACATGATCCATCGCGTCTGCACGCTGTTCCCGCGCAACTTCATCGGCGTGTGCCAGTTGCCGCAGTCGCCGGGCGTCGCGCCGGCCAACTGCATCGCCGAGCTGGAACGCTGCGTGACGCAGCTTGGTTTCGTCGGGTGCAATTTGAATCCAGACCCGTCGGGGGGTTACTGGACCGACCCGCCCTTGATCGATCGCTGGTGGTATCCGCTGTACGAGAAGTTGGTCGAGCTGGACGTGCCGGCGATGATCCATGTCAGCGCGTCGTGCAACCCGAACTTCCACACCACCGGCGGGCACTACATCTGCGGCGACACCACGGCGTTCATGCAGTTGATTACCGCCGATCTGTTCAAGGATTTTCCGACGCTGAAGTTCATCATCCCGCATGGCGGCGGGGCGGTGCCGTATCATTGGGGGCGCTATCGCGGCCTGGCGCAGGACATGAAGCGTCCGCCGCTGCCGGAGCTGCTGTTGAAGAACGTGTTCTTCGATACCTGCGTGTATCATCAGCCGGGCACCGATCTGCTGGCCAAGGTGATTCCGGTCGAGAATATCCTGTTCGCCTCGGAAGTGGTCGGGGCGGTGCGCGGGATCGATCCGGAGACCGGACATTATTTCGACGATACGAAGCGGTATATCGAGGCCGCGGCCGGGTTGACCGAGGCGGATCGTCGGAAGATCTACGAAGGCAACGCGCGGCATGTGTATGGGCGGCTGACCGCGCAGATGGCGAAGCAGGGGATCGGGTAGGAGCGAGCCGGTCCGTTGCGGGCAACGCGTCGACCGCACCTTCCGTTATGCCGCGTCCGCTGCATCCAGCCGGGGCGGATGCGGCAGGCGGGCACCGGGAACAATCCCACCGAAACTGGGTTCAAGGAAACTGGATTCAAACCTGGGACCGAGAAGGGAACCGTCGTTGCGAGGGTCATGGGACGGCACGAAGGCGAGAGTGCGCAACCACGTCTTCCGGGTATGGACCGCCTGCGCGATCCTCGCCGCGTACATCTTCGGCTGGCTGTATGTGCCGGAGCTGCTCATATGGTGGAAGCGGACGACAACGTCGGTCATCGAAGCCGGATGCGGTCTGCTGCCATACCCCTGGAATGACCGGATCGAGGCGACGGTCGGGAACATCGGGCTATGGGTTCAGATCACGCTCGCGATCGTTGTGTTCCGGATCCTGGTGTGGCTTGTCATGTCCGGAACAAAACATGTGTGGTCTGCGCGCAGGCGTGGTTCGAGGCGTTCAATCGCTGCCGGGGACGCGGCGCACGACGGTCAATAGGGTGGCGCGTCGCTCGTAGGTCAGTTTGGCCGTCGCCGTTTGCCTTGCGTAATGGCCGACATCGGGCTTGATCTGGGGTTCAAGCCGGCAATTAGTTGCGATAACGTGTTGAACAGATGGCCGGTCAAGCCCCCACTTGTCGCGACCCCTCCCCCCATCCTTGGTGCGCTTCGCGGCCCAAGCCCTCAAGGGGAGGGGGAGAAGCAAGCCACGCTCGCCACGCTTGCCTACTCCACCAACGCTTGCCACGCTTGCCTACTCCGCCGCGCCTGCGACCGGGCGCTTGCGGCACTCCATCAGCCGTGACACCTCCGCAAGGTTCGGTAGCGCGTCCAGCTTCTCCAGCAGCGCAAACAGCGGCGCCACCTGCGCACGCGGCAGCGCAAGCCCGGCACAGTCTTCGAATTTTGCCCACAGCTCCTCGCGCCGCATCGGATCGCCGCCCGGCCCGCGCCGCGGATAGTCGTCGATGCGCGACGCCAATCGCTCGCCGCTGGTCAGCGTGACCACCACCTCCGCGCCCCACTGATGCGGCGAGTCATCCGCCATTTCCGGATGCGCCCGCACCGTCACGCGCGGCATCACGGCGCGCACATGCGGATCGAGATGCGCGGTCCCCTCGAAATGTTCCAGCCGTACCGCGCCGTCGACCAGCGCGCGGGTCACGGCGTACTGCATGGAAAATTTCGCCGCGAGCGGCGTGCGCGGATCGGGATTGTCGGTGTGCGGCAGGCGGCGGGCATGCGCCAGCACCTCGACCGCGGTGATCGTTTCGGGCGTGGGGTGATGCCGTCGCGCCAGGTCCAGCGCCCGGTCGATCGCACCATGCGTGGAGCCGCAGCATGGATAGGGTTTCAGGCCCGGCTCCCCCACCTCGATCATGAATGGCGCGCCCCAGCCGTCCAGCATCCGCTCGATACTGTAGGTGCCTGGGCCGTTGAAGACCTGCAGGAAGCCCTGCTTGTGTTCCAGCGCGCCGGGATTGGCGGTAAAACCCTCGCGCACCAGCAGCGCGGCAAGCAGGCCGTTGCGGGCGCAGTGGCCGACATGCAGCGGTTTCGTCATCGTGCCGAAATTCGCCTTGAGCCCGCAGGCGAACGAGGCCGCCAGCCCGATCGCGGTCGCGGTCTGCTCCGGAGTGAAATTCAGCAGTCGCGCCGCGCCGGCGACCGTGCCGAAGATGCCAAGCGTCGCCGTCGGGTGCCATCCCTTGTCGTAATGATGGAAATGCACGCCGCGGGCGATGCGGCATTCCGTTTCGAATCCGACGACGTAGGCCAGTGTGACCTCGCGGCCCGTGGTGCCAAGCTGCTCCGCCAGCGCAATCAGCGGCGCCACCAGCGGAACGGACGGGTGTCCGCCCAACGCGCCCGAGACGTCGTCGTAGTCCAGCGCGTGCGAGGCGACGCCATTGATAAAGCTGGCATCCAGCGCGCTGGTCCGACGGTCGGTGCCGAAGATCAGGCACGGTCCCGCCGCGCCGGCGATGCCCGCGACGCGCAGCGGAATCTGCGCCGTGTCGGTGTTGATGCCGGCAAGCGTCACCGCGATCGTATCGACGAACGCGGCGCGGGTCCACTCCAGCACCGTCGGCGTCAGGTCGTCATAGCGGATGTGGTGAATCCGCTCGGCAAGGTCGTAGGCGACTGACATTTTCCGCTCTCCCTTTTGGGCACGACTATGGGAACTGGCCGCATCCCCGCCCCGCTGTCATTGCGAGAAGCGAAGCGACGAAGCAATCCCCAGAAAGGTGCGCACCTGGCGGGAGCTTGCTTCGTCGCTTCGCTTCTCGCAATGACAGGTGGCGTGTCCGGTCACGGTGAAACCGCGCTATGCGCCGCCGGCGAGGCGCAGCAGTTCGCGCACGCCGTCGCTGTCCAGCGCGTCGATCTCGCGGGCCAGCGAGATCAGGTTTTCAGCCTTGGCTTGCGGCAGAACGCGGCTGAGGCAGTCGCGCACTTTCACCAGATGATCGACCTCGGTGATTGGTGGCGAACCCCAGATGCCGGGCGGCCCGTCGCAGCGCGTGTGCACGGTGCGGCCGTCGGCAAGTTCCACGGCCGCCTCGACGTGCATCTGGTCGAAGCGCGCGGGGATGGCGGGATCCATCTTGAGCGTGACCTTGCGCAGCAGATCGACGATCGTGGGTTCGCGCACCTTCGCATCGGTGAACGTATCGATGCCGACGCGGCCGTCCAGCAACGCGCGGGCCAGCGTGTATTGCAGGCTGAACTTGCCGGACAGACCGGTTTCCGGGAACGGCCGATTGACGTACTGCATCACCGGGGAGACCAGTGTCACCGCTCGGATCGAAGCCGCATCCGGCACTTGTGCGTGCAGCGACAAGCCGGCGGTGATTGCGAAATGCGTGCCGTACTGGCTGGGAAACATCTTCATTGCGTAGCCGGGTCGCACGATGCGGAAGGGCGGGCCGAAGTTCAGCAGGTCGTCGGGCAGGAACGAATCGCCAAAGAACACCGCGCCGTAACCCTGGTGTGTTTCGAATACGTTGGCGTTGCCGGTGAAGCCGCGTACGGCCAGCATCGCCGCCTCCAGGCCGAGCATCGCGGCGTGCCCGCAATGCGTCGATTTCGTCATCGTGCCGACATTGGCGAGCAGCCCGCCGCAGCGCGACGCGGCGATGCCGAGCGCATTGGCCTGAGCCGTCGCGTCGAGGCCCAGCACATGCCCCGCCGCGACCGCGGCGCCGAGCGGCCCGACCAAGCCGGGCGGGTGGAATCGCGCGCCGCCGTGCTCGTAGACATGGCCGGAATGACGCGTCCAGCCCTGGATCTCGATCCCCTTCACCAGCGCCGTAATGATGTCGCGCCCGGTGACGCGATGGGTCTCGGCCAGCGCCAGGATCGCCGGCAGCGTGGTGGACAGCGCGTGGTTCGACGGCGTCCACAGCGGCTCGAAATCCAGCACGTGCATCGCGGCGCCGTTAAGGGCGGCGGCAAGCGGGATCGCGGTGCGGAAGCCGAGGCCGATCGCCGTGGCGTCACCGCGCGCGCCGAAGCTGCGATAGTGGTCGGCGAGGATGTGGATTGCTGTTTCCTCAGTGCCCGCCAGCGCGATGGCGAGCCCGTCCAACACCAGGCGCCGTGCCGCGGCGATCGCTTCTTGCGTGAGCGTTTCGTAGTGCGTCGCGACGATCTTCTCGGTCAGTTCGGTGGTGGTTCCCATATGGCCCTTCCCGCTCGGTGGTGGGTCCGTTCGGTTTTCGCGTTTCCCTTTTGTCATGGCCGGGCTTGTCCCAGGCCTGCGTCGGAGCAGGCCCCGGCCATCAGTCGCGGCACTGTGCTGGTGGGGATGCCCGGGTCAAGCCCGCGCATGACGGCGGCGGGGACGCGGGGTCGGCGGCGGGGCCTCTCGACACTGCGCCGCCGCGGATGCCTCATCCTTGAAAGATGAGCAGGATATACGCGCCAAACAGAACCAGATGGACCGCCCCTTGAAGGACGTTGGTGCGGCCGCTGGAGAAGGTGAACCTCGTCGGTTGCCGATGGTCAACGACCGGCGGTCAGCCCCAGAGCGGCATATAACCGGATGCTCGGCGGCCAGGCCTGCATGATCGCCGAGCGCTCGGCATAGGCGCCCCACCCCAGCAGCAAGATGGCACTGATAGTCGCCGCCCAGGCGAGGGGCAGGGCAACATTGCGGCGCGGCGCGGCTGGTCGCGGCGTTGCCAGTCGAGACGCCGAAAGCCCAGGCGCTGGCGGGATGACATTGGCGCCCGTTGGGTCTCCCGTTGGCGATCCCATTACGGCTCCCGTTTTGGGTTCCGGTGGTGGCGATGACGCTGGCGTCGCCTCCGGCCGGGCAGCCATAAGGGCCTCCGGCGTGGCGGGCGAGGGCACCCATTCGCCGGCGCACCGCGCGCAGCGCACCGGCTGGCCCGGCTTGAGCGCGGTCGGCGGCACCTCGTAGGCAGCGGCGCAGACGGGGCAGGTGATTTGCATGGACCGGGAGGGTTCGGGCAGGAGGGATCGCGGGCGGATGGTGCGCATGCATCGGCCGCATGGCAAGAAGGCCGCGCAACAAAGATGCGGAGTCGCGATGGTTCGGTTGGAGGCGGTGGGCCTGCGGTATGACCGCCCCTGGGATCGCCCCTGGGATCCCCCTGGGGACCGCGCCACGTCGGGCGCCGAGGTGTTGCACGCCCTGAGCTTCGAGCTGCCGGGCGGTTCATTTCGCTGGCTGCTCGGGCCCTCCGGCGCCGGCAAGACCAGCCTGCTGCGCCTGCTGTATCTCGCGGTGCGTCCGACCAGCGGGCGGCTGTCGATCCTGGACACCGAGGTGACCACGGCGCGGCGACACAACCTGCCGCAGCTGCGCCGGCGCATCGGCGTGGTGTTTCAGGAGTTCCGCCTGCTGCCGCATCTTTCGGCGTTCGATAACGTTGCCCTGCCGCTGCGCATCGCCGGGCGGCCGGAGGGACAGATCCGTGCCGACGTGTCGGAAATGCTGAATTGGGTGGGGCTGGCCGGGCGAACCGATGCGGCGCCCGCGTCGCTGTCCGGCGGGGAGCAGCAACGCGTTGCGATCGCGCGGGCGGTGATCGCGAGGCCCAGCCTGCTGCTGGCCGACGAACCGACCGGGAACCTTGACGACTCGCAGGCCGAACGGCTGATGCACCTGTTCAAGGAACTGAATCGGCTTGGCACTACCGTGGTCGTCGCCACCCATAACGAGCCGCTGGTCGCCCGCCACCCAGCCCCAGTGCTGCGACTGGACCACGGACGCCTCGTGAAGGCCGACCTGGCATGGTGACCAGCGCCAACCGCGCGAAGCGAAGCAAGGCCAGGGGCTCCGCCCCTGGACCCCGCCAAGGGGCTCTGCCCCTTGGATCCCCGCCAAGGGCGGAGCCCTTGGAACCCGCTTTTTGGGTGTGGAGCACGGGAGGGGGGACGGGGCCGGGCTGGGCCGCGCCATCGCACCGGCCGATCGCCGGTGCGATGGCGCGGCCCAGCCCGGCCCCGTCCCCCCTCCCGTGCTCCACACCCAAATGGATGGATTCTAAAGGCTCCGCCTTTAGTGGAGGTCCAGGGGGCAAAGCCCCCTGGCGGGGTGCAGGGGCAGAGCCCCTGGCCTTGCTTCGCTTCGCCCGAGTGCCGCAGCCATGATGCGGCCGCGGGGGAGTCGGCTGTTGCGCCCGGCGGGGTTCGACGAGCTGGGGCTGCGAAGGGCGATTTCCGACCGGATGCTGCCGTTTCTGGTGGCGGCCATGGGGTTTCTTGCCGCGTTGGCGCTGAGCGGCTGGGTCGGTGCGGCGGCGCTGGCGAATTCGTGGCAGGCAGGTGCCGCCTCGACGCTGACAGTCCAGGTGCCGCAACCTGGCGATTCGGCGGCGCCGGGCGGCGGCACGCGCGTCACGCTTGTGTTGGCGACGCTGCGTGCCGCGCCTTATGTGGCCGAGGCGCGGCCGCTCGGCGAGGGCGAGCTGGCGACGTTGCTGCAGCCGTGGCTCGGGACCGGCGCGGAGCGGCTTGCCATCAAGCTGCCCGCGGTGATCGCGGTGCGGCTGTCGGACGGCGGCGCGGACATCGAGGCGCTGGCGCGGCAGCTCGATGCGCTGGCGCCGGGCACACTGACCGAGCAGCACGCCGGCTGGATGCGCCGGCTGTCGGTGCTGGCGCGCAGCGTGCAGGCGTGCGCGGGGGTGACCTTGCTGCTGGTTGCCTGCGTGGCGGTGACTGTGGTCGCGGTGGCGACGCGGGCGGGCCTGGCGACGCGGCGTGGCGCGATCGAGATCGTGCATGGGTTGGGCGCGACGGACGGGTATATCGCCGGTCGGTTCGCCGTGCGCGCGACGCTGCTGGCGGCGGTGGGCGGCGGGATTGGGGCGTTGGTCGCGGCTCCGGTCATGCTGACGCTGGCCAATCTCGCCGCGCCGCTGGCCGGGGCGGTGCCGCGCGCGAACGTGCCGGTGGATATCCTGACCGCGCTGCCGGCGCGGCTGTGGCTGGCGCTGCCGGGGCTGCCGCTGGTTGCCGCTGCGATCGGGTGCGTGACGGCGCAGATCACGGTGCGGCGCTGGCTGCGGCGGCTGCCATGATGTGGCGCTGGCGATCCGGCGCTGGCGCCGGGCCGGTATGACGCGACGCTGGCGCCGGGCCGGGCTTTTGGGGTGGTGCGCGCTGGGGCTGCTGCTCGGCTGGGCGGCCGGCCTGGCCTGGTTCATTCGGGTCGCCGACCGAGCGGAGTCGGCGCCGCCCCGCGCCGATGGGATCGTCGCACTGACCGGGGGTGCCGAGCGGGTCGAGACCGCGCTGCGCCTGCTGTCCGCCGGTCGCGCCGAGTGGCTGCTGGTGTCCGGCATTGGCCCCGGCCCGGATCTGGCGGTCTTGGCAAGGCGGAGCGGTGTGGACGCCGCCGCGCTGACGCCTCGGGTCGAGCTCGGGCGGCAGGCGACCTCGACCCGCGGCAATGCGACCGAGACGGCCGCCTGGGTGCGAAGCAAGGGCATCCACTCGCTGATCGTGGTCACCGCCTGGTATCACATGCCCCGCGCGATGACCGAGCTCGCCCGCGCGATGCCGGGCGTGGCGTTGTATCCCGCGCCGGTCGAGCCGGAGGGCTCGCACGCGCCGGGGCTGGCGACGGCGCGGCTGCTGGCGGAGGAATACACCAAGTATCTCGCGGCGCGACTGGACCTGACGGCGCTGCGGGCAGAGCGTCCACCGGTGCCGGCGCGCGGCGCACACGCCGGATGACGCTGCTTCGCTCCGCGCTGTTCAATGCGTATTTCTTCGGTCTCACTGCCGTGCTGACCGTGGCTGGGACGTTGCAAGCCCTGGTCGCGCCGGAGCGTAGCCTGCGCGTGGCGGTGGTGTGGGCGCGCCTTGTTGTCGCCGGCGCGCGGGTCATCTGCGGCATCCGCCTGGAGGTGTCGGGCGGGGAGTGGCTGCCGACCCGGGGCCCGGCGCTGATTGCCTCGGTGCATCAGTCGGCCTTCGACACGCTGGTCTGGCTGACCCTGCTGCCGCGGTGCTGCTACGTGCTGAAGCAGGAGCTGCTGCGCATCCCGCTGATGGGCCCGCTAATCGGCAAGACCGGCATGATCGCGATCGACCGCTCGGCGGGCGCGGCTTCGATACGCCGTCTGCTGCGCGAGGGTGACCGGGCAGTGCGTGAGGCGCGGCAGATCGTGATCTTTCCTGAGGGCACGCGTGGCGCACCGAGTCAGCCCTTGGCGCTGCAACCTGGGATTGCAGCCCTGGCGGCGCGCACTGGCCTGCCGGTCATCCCGGTAGTGACCGATTCCGGCCTGCGCTGGGGGCGCCGCGCGTTCCACAAGCGCGCCGGCGTCATCCACATCCGGCTCTGCCCGCCGATCGCCGCCGGCACGCCGCGTGAGATTTTGATGCGCAAGCTCGACTCGGTGTTTCGAGCGGGGGTCGGCTCAGCGCCGGGGGATGTGGATAAGTTGGTGGACTGAACCGTCCGCCGGCTGCGAGGGACGCGAAGGTCAGGTCCATAACAGTATGATAAGCCTTGTCTTAATGGGCGCGAGTCTGCGCCCATTACAACGTCCCGAGGCTGGGGATGATTCTAACCCCGCACTCGCCCATAGGTTGCAACCCGCGGCAGCGTTTCGTTTTCGGCACATTGTCTCCGCGGTTTGCCACACCTCCAGCTTGCGGGTAATCCGGCGGCCGCTTCGAAGGGGCTGGCGATGCGCCGCGCGCTGAAGATCGGACTGCCGTGCCTGCTGCTGGTCGCGCTGATCGCGGGTTACACCGCCGCCTGGTTCGCTGCCAGCCGGTATCTCGGGACCGGCTTCGATACCTGGGTGGCGCGGCAGCGGGCCGCCGGCTGGCAGGTCGAGGCCGGCACGCCGGTCCGTGGCGGCTGGCCGCTGGCCGCCACGCTGACGGTGCCGGAGCTTGCGCTGGACGCCGGCCCGGAGGGGGTGCCCGGCCGGGTGTCCTGGCACGCCGGGCAGGTCGTGCTGAGCCTGGCCGCGACCAGCCCCGACCGGCTGGGCATCGACCTGGCCGGCGCGCAGTCGCTGCAGATCGCACCGGGCCCGGAGGTGGCGTTTAGCGCCGATCGGATGCACGTCGAGGTAACGCTGACCCGCGGCGCGCCGGCTCAGACGGCCGCGCTGGAGGTCCGTGGCCTGCGCGCCCAGGCGCTGGCGAGCAGTCCGGCGACGGGTCTCACGGCCGGTCCCTCGGCCGGTCCGGCGACGGGTCCGGCGACTGCTCCGGCTTCTGGTCCGGTGACCAGTCGCACAACCGCTCCGCCGAGCGGCCCCACACCCGATGCAGCGAGCGGTTTGATGATCGGACTACTGACCGGGCAGATCGTCGTGGGGACAGCCACCACGCTGACGCTGAGTGCCGAGGCGATTGACCTGCCGGCCGAGATGAACTGGGCGTTGGGGCCGCACATTTCCTCGGTGGCGGTGGACGCGACGGTGCGGGGTGGACCGCCGCCGGCCGGGCCGTTGCCCGTCATGCTCGAGGCTTGGCGCGAGGCCGGCGGCGCGGTGGATGTGACGCATTTTGCGCTGGGCTGGGGACCGCTGGGGGTGGCCGCCACCGGGCATGCGGGGTTCGACGAGCATCTACAGCCCGTGGGCACGGCGGACCTGCACGTGATCGGGTATGCCAAGGCGCTGGACGCGTTGGCGAAGCAGCGCGTGATGAGCAAGGACGCGGCGATGGCGGCGACGGCGGTGCTGACGCTGATGTCTCGGGTGCCACAGGACGGCGGCGCGCCGGAGGTGCAGGTGCCGCTGACGCTGCGCGACCGCAAGGTGTTGATGGGGAAGACGCCGCTGGTGCGGGTGCCGGAGGTGGTTTGGCCGCACGGGTGAGGCGGGGTGGGTTGGGGCGCGGTGCTGCTGGCATGGCCCCCCGGCTGCGTGGTCTTGTTGATGCAAGAAGCCATTTGTTTACCGGTCGGCGCTATGGACATCCCACCCCAGAGTGCCGTGCCAGCACGTATGCCGCCGCCCCATCCATTTCAGCTTGTCTATCGCACCTTCGGTGAGATCACGTTCGATCCAGCCAAGAGCGATGAGATATTCGAGCTGCGCGGTTTCGATCTTGCCTATGTGAGCCGTATGTTTCCGGGCATGGTGCTCGAACGCCCGGACACACGTTCGTACTCGGAGCGGCGCTACCAGGCCATCGGCAATGTGCTGGGCGAGGTGTTCTTCGTTGTCTATACTCGGCGCGGCGATACGTGCCGGCTGATCACCGCGTGGATCGCGGAACCGCATGAACGGAAGCTGTGGTATGACCTCGGGCACTAACCGACTGGTGCACGTCGACCTGGACGACAAGGCGCGCGGGCGTGTCGATAGGGATCGGCTGGGGCAACCCAACCGGGCGGACGTGGAGGAGCGGCCTCGGGTGACGGAGCAGGACGCCAAGGCCACGCGGGCGGAGGTCGAGCGTCGTCAGCGAGGCCTGCGCCGGCGAGCGGCCGAATAACCGGGACCGCACGGGCGTCCTACTCCGATGACGCCCTAGGTTGGGGTGTAGCGCTGCTACTGACCGACCGACCTGCGCCAGGTCCACGCCGGCTGCCCCGGCCATCGGCCAACGCGCCGCACCACGACGCGGGAGGTGGCTTTCGAAAGTGATCCACCGACGCCTTACGGTCGTTCAACAAGGACGCGGCGATGGCGGCGACCGCGGTGCTGACGCTGCTGTCGCGGGTGCCGCAGGACGGCGGCGCGCCGGAGGTGGAGGTGCCGCTAGTGCTGAAGGACCGAATGGTGCTGATGGGGAAGACGCCGCTGGTGCGGGTGCCGGAGGTGGTCCGGCCGCACGGGTGAGCGGGTTGGGGGCGGGGGACCAGCCTGCCCGCCGGACGGCAGGCTACTCTTCGGCGGCCAAACGTTTGCGCAGGCGTGCCATCAGGCGCTCATCAAGGCGTTGTTCGTCCTCTGGGGTCGCCACGAGCGTGTAGCGACCTGCCTCGATATCGGCGAGGCCTGCTTGGACAGCCCCCTGGACCGACGAGCGGGCGAACCGGGCGCGTAGCCGGGCAAACGCCACATCGGCGTCAATGTCCGGCCCGCTGTTGATCCCCTCCTGCACCAGGCGGCGCAGTTCCTCGGTGCCCGGTGTCTCGATCTTGGTCATGGGGTCATGATGCCACGTGTTTGGGCGTTCCGCAGCAACTTTCCTGCCGTTGGTGGCCGGCCTTTTCAATTGCCGATGTGCCTTGCTGGTTCACTTGGCGTAGAGGCCGGAGTCTCTATCTGTAGCTGGGGCGATTGGCCTTTCAGGGCACGAAGTGCGTCACTAGCGGCGGCAATGACCTTTGCGAGTTCTGCCTGATCTGTGTGAGTGTGAGCAGACTGACTGGTAAGAGCGTCCCGAATTTCGTTTGCTGTCTGCTGTTGTGAGGCAGTGACCTGATGGACGACTTCCTGAACGATCGCTTGTGTGTCGCCGTCGTGCTGATGTGATTTCCGAATGTCGTAGCCAATCTGGAATAGCGGCATCAAGATCGCCACGGAAAGAGCCATGCCGGCAATCCAAATTGAGCGCCGCGCAAATCGCTCGGTGCTCTTTGCACCCTCGGCAAAGGACTGGAGAAGGCCGAGCGCTGCGTCGTTCATGCTCTGAACAAGCTCAACTGTCTGAACTGCGATCCCCTCAAATTTGTCAAAGCGGACAATCAGGGTATCCAACCGTTCATTTGTGTCCACCACCGGATTGCGCAGGTTCCTATACAGGTCATCGGACGCCGCCCCGAGGGAAGTAGCCGCACGCTCAGGGCTAGTAGAGTCGTCGTCATCCGTCGCCTGATCCCGAAGTCCTGACCGAAAACGCTCAAGGGAGGACCCTTTGAGCGACGCATTCCACGATTCAAGGGGCGATGTCCCGAGGGTGCGCACCGCAGCTAAATTCTTGGATAGGGAGTCCGACAGCGTGGCGTTTCGCACCAGCGCGTCGAGCGCTGATGGCTTTGCCCACCCTGTTAAGCCCATTACCGATTGGGCGAGTCCGGTCGGCAGAGCAAACGCACTAGCAAATCTCTTTGCCATCTCGCTTTTGTAGTTCGTGTAGACACGGTAAAAATAAGCCGACGCTGGTTCCTTATCATCTCTGGGTAGGATAACATCACCCTTGCGAAATTCTAAGACAATCTCTCCTTTGTCGTTCTTGTGCGTTTCTTTAATGCTTTCACGGTACATATCATCTTCGGCCTGTACCAGCTTCTCAGCGAAATCTTCCTTTTCCGCATCGGAGAGCGACTTGATCTGGTCTGGGGTCAAGCGCTTGCCGTCCTCGGTTTTCGTAAGAGATGCAATGAAAATGTCGATCAGTTCCGATGGAGATGTTTGCTTTCGATGAGTAAGCAGTTCCTCAATGTCCAGCATGTGCCCACCCGTTAAGGCTTCCACGACCAGCCGACCGGACTCTGCCGTATGGAACTCGAACATCGGGTCCGTGGATACCTGTCGCGGTAGCGCGGTCATGGGTTAGGCCTCCAAATCGTGCTGTGGCTGAAATTGTAACTCCGCGCGATCTCCCGCGACATCTCATCGCGACGGTCGCGGTGCTTGATCGCCTCAAGCTGCTGGTGCGGCGTCAGCACCTGCCCGGCGTCGAGCCTCACGCCACGCACTACGGTGCGTGCCTGGCCTTCGCTCGTCCGCATGCGGATCAGGTCGCACTCGAACCCCACCTCCCGCACCACCACCAGCGATGCGACTCGATCGACATCATGGTGTGTGATGGATGGTCTCCGGCGCGGAATTGGATTTGGCCTCCGGCACACTGAACTCCGCCTCGGCCTCCTCGGGAAACGCTCGAAACCGCAACCCATCGGCGGAGAAATCGACGCGGTTTGGCCATTCAAGGCCGAGCCGATCCGCCGCAACCCGCATCTTCTCCACGAAATAGGTCGCGTCCTGCATGGGCGCGAAGACATTCCCCTTCGCGATTACCGGCGACAGGTCAACGACGGCGGTAACCCCGTCCGACCACGTGACGGTCACGGTGTGGTTTGGATGCGCGACGGCGGCGTTGATCCGATACAGCATTTTCAGCTCTCGATGTCCTGCAAAGGCTTGCCCTCACGAGCGAACTGCCAGTTCAGATATAGTGCGTCCCGGTGCTTTTGTCCCCAAGCGCGAATTGCGGCAAGATCGCGCCCGCGCAGGCGCCCGGTTCCTGAGATGATGGTGCAATCCTCCATCGCAATCTTGAAATCAAACTCGGGGCTGACCGCATGAAAGTGCGGCACGCCGTGATCGTCGTAGTAGATCCTGATCTGGATCGAGCCGATATAAGCTATCGTTGGCATGGCGTTGTGCTGCGACTCCCGCCCGGCAGGGGATGATCGAAGTTGCGGCGGGGCAGAGACTTATCGGGTAGCCCAAGCCGGTCAGGATATCCAGGTCGATGCACGTCGAATGCATAGCCTCGGCGCCGGCCGGACCCGGGTGAAGTCGGTGGCACACCTTCACCCGCCACGCTTCGCGTGTCGACCTTGGTCCACTCTTCGCGGCCCAAGCCCGCGAAGGGCGGGAGAGGTGAAGAAAGATGAAGTCAGACGGGTAGCGTCACCGTGGCGCGCAGGCCACCGGTTGGACGGTTCGCCAGCGTCACATCCCCGCCATGGGCGCGAAAAATGTTGCGCGCGATCGGCAGGCCCAGTCCGACCCCGCCGGTCTCGCGGTTGCGGCTCGGCTCGCCGCGGTGGAACGGCTCGAACGCCCGGTCAAGCTCCTGCGGCGGGATGCCCGGGCCGTCATCCTCCACCGCGATGGTCAGCGCGCCATGGGACGCCCCGCCATGGGTCGTGCCTGGGGCCGGCGGCGTCAGTCGCACCAGCGCGCCGCCGCCGTAGTTCACTGCGTTGGCGACCAGGTTGGCCAGCGCCCGCTTCAGCGCCAGCGTCCGCGCCTGCACCGTCAGATGCCCCGGGCCATCGTAGCGCAGCTTCTCCGCCGCCTCGGGCCAGGCGTCCGCCGCCTCGTCCAGGATGGTGCGCAGCAGCTCGGCAAGGTCGAGCGCCGAGACCGGCTCGGCCGAGGTCGCGTCGCGTCCGAAGGCCAGCGTGGCGGAGACCATCGCCTCCAGCTCATCCAGGTCGAGCAGCATCTTCCGCCGCTGCTCGTCATCCTCCATGAACTCTGCCCGCAGCTTCAACCGCGTGATGGGCGTGCGCAGGTCGTGGCCGATCGCGGTCAGCAGCTCGGTGCGGTCCTGCACGAAGCGGCGGATGCGGGCGGCCATGGTGTTGAAGGCGGCGGCGGCGGTGGCCACCTCCAGCGGCCCGTCCTCGGGCAGCGGGGGGGCGTTGACGTCGCGGCCCAGGGCCTCGGCGGCGCGGGCCAGCGTGCGCACCGGCGCGGTCAGGCGGCGCACCGCCCACAGCGTCAGCAGCGCGGCGGCCGCGGTCATCAGCAGGAAGGGGGTGAGGAAGGTGGGCGAGTACCAGAAACGCGGCGGCTCCATCGGCAGCGTCACGTTGAGCCAGCCGCCCTCCGGCAGGCGCAGGCTGACGATCAGGCGTTGCCAGAACGGGCCGCCGAACATCTGGATTTCGCGCGGGCGCAGCGGCCCGGGCATCGGCACCAGGTTCATGTTGACCCGCAGCAACTGCCGTTCGGGCGGCGGCGTCGGCGGCAGGTCGGAGATCGCCGGTGAGTCGGACAGCACGACCTCGACGCCCGGCAGCCGGCGCATGTCGGCCAGCGCGGCGGCGCGCTGGTCGGCGTCCACGTTCACCATGTTGCGGTAGACGCTCATCACCCGCGCCGCCTCCTCGCGCGCCTGCGCCAGGCGCAGCAGCTCCATCCGGTCGAACGCGTGGATGGTCAGGCCGGCGGCCTGCACGACCGCCAAGCCAAGCAGCAGCACCACCGCGGTGCGCGCCGCGAGGCTGCGGGGCCAGAGTGTCAGCTTCACCAGTGTCAGCTCACCGGCGCTCGACCGTCGCCGCCAGCACGTAGCCGCCGCCGCGCACGGTCTTGATGAGCTGGGCGTTGCGCCCGTCATCCTCCAGCTTGCGCCGCAGCCGGCTGACGGCGACGTCGATCGCACGGTCGAACGGGCCGGCCTGGCGACCGCGCAGCAGGTCGAGCAGCATGTCGCGCGTCAGCACGCGGTTGGCGCGTTCCACCAGGGCCAGCAGCAGGTCGTATTCGCCGCCGGTCAACGCCACCTCGGCACCGTCCGGGTTCAGCAGGCGGCGGCGGGCCGGCTCCAGCATCCAGCCGTTGAACAGGAACGCGCGCGTGGTGGGGTCGTTGCGATGCTCCGTCGCATCGCCGGCGCGGCGGAGCACGGCGCGGATGCGGGCCAACAGCTCGCGCGGGTTGAACGGCTTCGGCATGTAGTCGTCGGCGCCGAGCTCCAGCCCGATGATGCGGTCGGTCTCCTCGCCCATCGCGGTGAGCATGACGATCGGGATGTCCGACTGGCTGCGCATCCAGCGGGCAAGGTCCAGCCCGGTCTCGCCCGGCAGCATCAGGTCGAGCACCACGAGGTGATAGTGGCCGTTGGTCCAGGCGCGCCGGGCTTCGCGGCCGTCGCGCACGGCGGTGACGCGGATGCGGTGGCGTTCGAGGAAGCGCGCGAGCAGGTCGCGGATCTCGCGGTCGTCGTCGACCACCAGGATGTGGGGCGTTGTCGCGTCCATGGTGGGATCATAGGAAGAAATCCGGGCAAGTGGCAGAGCACGTTGCATTCCGTTGCACTTCGTCGCGGTGGTGGCGCACCAGCGCAACCTGCGCGGCGCATATTCGGCTGGTTAACTGATTGGGGAACTTATCCATGCGTAGAACGCTATTGGCCGCGACCGCGGCCGCTTCGATTGCCGGCTTTGCCGCCGGTTGCCTGCTCACGCAAGCCGGTGCGCAGCCGGCACCGCCGCCGATGCCCGGGGGACCGATGCCGGGCGGCCCGATGGCAGCGGGGCCGCCAGGTCCTGGCGGCTGGCGCATGGGGCCGCATCCCGGCGGACCGGGATGGCAGCACCACGCCATGATGCACCGGATGCGGACCTTCGCGCTGCTGTACCATACGGACGACCGACAGTTGACCGGGCCCGAGGTGCAGAAGATCGCCGAGGCGTTCCTGCTGTGGAACGGCAACCGCACCTGGAAGGTGACCGAGGTGGCGGCGGGCCCCGACGGGAAGATCGGGTTTGCCTTCGCGACAGCAGACGGCGGGGTCATCGCCCGCTTCACGATGGACAGCAAGACCGGGCGGGTGACCCGCACCGGATGAACCGGTAGAACCGCTTATGTGAGCTTCCCGCATCCGCCGCCCGCCGCCCGTGCTGCGCTCGATCGCCTGATGGTCCTGGATCCGGACCTGGCGGCGATCGAGGTGCGGGCTGGGGCGCTGCCCTGGCGCAGCCGGCCGGCCGGATTTCCCGGGCTGTTGCAGGCGATCGTCGGCCAGCAGATCTCGAACCAGGCCGCGGCGGCAATCTGGGGGCGGCTGCGCGTGCTGCCCGGCGCGCTGGAGCCGGCGGGGCTGGCTGCGCTGTCGGACGCGGCGCTGCGCGGCGCCGGGCTGTCGCGGCCGAAGGTGGCGCATGCGCGCTCGCTGGCCGCGGCGTTCCTTGATGGGACGCTGGAGCAGGGGCATCTCGCGGGCCTCGACGACGAAGCCGCGATCGCGATGATCGCCACCGTGCGCGGGATGGGGCGGTGGAGCGCCGAGGTCTATCTGCTGTTTGCCCTTGGGCGGCACGACGTATTCCCGGCGGCGGATTTGGCTTTGGCGGCGGCCGCGGCGGATCTGAAGGGGCTGAAGGTGCGGCCGACCGCCGTTGAACTCCGAGCGCTTGCCGAGCCGTGGCGGCCCGCCCGCGCGCTGGCCGCTCGGCTGCTCTGGCATCACTGGCGCCATGTGACCGGGCGGCCGGCGATGGACGACTTTCCCGCCTGAAGGTCCCGCCAAATACCAGCCGTCGAAAACATTGACTGCATGGCATTGATGTCGGGATTTTCGTTTGCCGCCCACATCCCGGCCAAGGGAGCGCCGGCCGCAAGTCGCAGCACCGCGCCGCCCAGCCCGCCGCACCTCCACCTCACCATCATGGCCGGCCCTCGAGCCGGCCATCTGCCCCCGCCGGTGCCCCAGCCGTTTGCCCCCGCTTGTGCCGCTCTGCTCCATCCGCTGCACGTTGCACGGCATCCTGTTGGCGTTCCGCGGCCCGCGCTCCGCGAACCGCGCCTCCTGGCGCACCGCTCCACCCTGGCGGAGGCCGAGAAACATCCCGCCGGCATCGGCCCCGTCCAATCGCACCGTCTCACGCTTCATGGGATCTTGTCCGAGCATGAGATCTTGTCCGGGATCCCCCCCCGACTTGCCCGGCCGCCCGGGGGCAGGCCCCCGGCTGACACCCCCGGCTTCCGCTTCCGCCGCCGACCCCACCGCTCGGCATTCCATAAGGTCTTGGCCGAGATTGGCATCGCGCCGCCGGGCCGGCCCGACTCGCTGACCGGCACCCCCGCCAGTCCCACCGCCTTCCAACCGCCGAGCGTTCCATAGGGTCTTTGTCGAGATTGGCGAATTGCGCCGCTCGCCTGGGGACAGGGCCCGGGCTGCCATTCCTGGCGCCAGCAATTCTCGTTTTGGTCG